>NZ_CP150290.1:1497500-1826250 GCF_038051995.1 Paenibacillus sp. FSL H8-0537
CAAAATAACTACTATTGAAAGAAATTTAAATGATATTATGAAGGTTGAGATGCATCTTGATCCTATGAATCGAAATATTAACGAACTATATTTGTATGTTCGGGAAGGGTCAGATATATTAACACTTAATGAAATGCTTGTCGAAAAATATGAAGGTTTATCTATAGATTTTAATGACAAGTTTATTATTACAGATAGAGATTATAGGATCATCATTTTATGAAAATGTAAGCGTAAAGCGGCTCGCATCTTGCAAACAAGGTGGGAGCTGTTTTGCGCTTACGTAAAAAGCAAAGGAATCCGCTATTCTACGAGTATTACCATCGTAAATTAGATGAGTATGCGTAATGAGAAGGCTTGTTAATCATCTACAGCATGATGAAGAACAAGATACAGTATCAAGCGGTGGTAATTCTAACAGAGCGCAAAGCAATTGATAAAATGGTGGTAATTGGTATAACAATTATCACGTTCTTATTTCCAAGTTCAAGATTACAACTTAGGGGATGTGTAAAGATACACCGAGAGTGTTGTTAGACTAAAAAGTAGACACGGAGAACCGAGAATCGGATAAAATAGACCTATTCTAATTCGAGGTGAACGAAGTGACAAAGAAACATTACGATCAAGCATTTAAAAGACAAGTCGTTCAGATGATTCAAGAAGAGGGGAAAACCGCCCTTCAGGTTGCAGAGGAATTAGGGCTGCACGTCAATACCGTGTATCGGTGGGTATCCGAAATCAAACAAGATGGTGGACAAGCCTTTTTTCCTGGGTCTGTCAATAATTTTGTGTAAACACTCTTGAAGCAAAAATTAACGCAGGTGCTGACTGATCCGTTCAGGGAAAAAGATGGAGAGTTGGAGGAGCATTTGTCCCCAATTCTGCACACGTCCTGTCCACTTTCGGGTCACGTCCATGGTCGCCAAATAAAGCATTTTGAGGAGGGACTCGACGGTGGGGAAAATGCTTTTTCCCTTTGTCACTTTCCGAAGCTGACGGTGGTAGCTCTCAATCATATTGGTCGTATAAATGAGTTTGCGAATCTCAGGTGGATATTTAAAATAGGTGGCGAGTTCATCCCAGTTGGTACGCCAAGAGCGCACCATGAGCTGGTATTTGCTTCCCCATTGTTCTTCAAAGCGATCTAATTCGAGTAAGGCTGCTTCTTCAGTGACCGCTTTGTAGATCGGCTTTAAGTCAGCCGTTACCTTTTTCAGATCCTTGTACGAAACGTAACGGATGGAGTTGCGGATTTGGTGAATGATACATTTCTGAATCTCGGTGTTCGGATAACAGGCCGAGATCGCCTGAGAGAAGCCCGTGAGGTTATCCACACAGGTGATCAGAATGTCCTGTACACCCCGGTTTTTAAGCTCGTTTAAGACACTGAGCCAAAATTTAGCGGACTCATTTTCCCCAATCCACATGCCTAATACGTCCTTATTGCCATCTAAATCAATGCCAATGACCATGTAGGCTGCCTTGTTCACAATGGCTCCGTCTTGCTTCACTTTGTAATGAATCGCATCCATAAATACGACCGCGTAGTTGCCCTGCAACGGCCGATTCTGCCATTCTTTAATGAGGGGACGATTTTGTTCGTCACGTTCGAAATCATCGCGGGAGAGACGTCTATCCCGTATAGTTGGTGGAGATGGTCCCCAATATCCCTTGTGCTGACACCTTTCGCGTACATCGCGATGATTTGATCCTCAATACCGGTGACGGTGGATTGGTGCTTCTTCACAATCACGGGCTCAAACTCGCCATGACGATCACGAGGGACGGCAATCTCCACCTCGCCGTATTCACTTGTTACGGTCTTTTTCGTTTTCCCGTTCCGGCTATTGCGTGTCGCTTTGCTTTTCACATCATGCTTCTCATAACCGAGCTCCGTATCGAGCTCAGCCTCCAGCATGGATTGCAGCGTCTCTGCAAATAGCTCCTTCAAGGCCGACTGTACATCTTCCATCGTTTTGAGGTTGTTTTCCTTCACAAATGCCTTCACTTGTTCCTTATTGAATCTCGCCATCGGTGCCATCCTCTCAAACCAGCCTTTCTTCTATTGTAATCGGGTTTGAGAGTTTACACAGAATATTTTACAGACTCGGTTAGTACTACGAAAAATAATTATATGGGGGCTACCTAGTGCCGAATGAATCCATCATTTAACCAATAACACATCTAACCCGTGTAATGCCCGTATGAAGATTTCGGCAATTTATTTGTAGGCATATCAAATGCTTGAAAAGTATAACCTAAATAACGCTAAAAAACAGGTCGATTATGGTCAGATAATTGACCTGTTTTTTCTGTTAGAATTTTAGGGATATGTTTGTCTCTAAACCAATGTTGCCAACTGCTGCGCAAGACGCTCAAGCGTCGATTTTGCGCCTTCGATAGCTCCATATTCTTTGACTACTTTCTCTAATTCCTCCGCAGATTTGAACAGTGAACGCATGGTCAGCTCGGTCTCGCCATCTTGTTCCGCAAACGTAACCGTTACCCGAAAGTGCTCGGCATCCTCATGATCGTCATGGGAGTAAACGAGCCGCTCGGGGCTTACAACCTCAAGGTATGAAATTTTATTATCATAATCAACACCGTCAGGGCCATGCATAATGTAGCTCCATACTCCGCCCGGCCTTACATCGATCTGCTGGATTGTAATGGTAAAGCCTTCGGGCCCCCACCATTGCTGCAAATGCGCGGCCTCTGTCCAGGTTTTGAATACAAGCTCACGGGATGCTTTGAACAGCCTGGTCACGGTAAGCTCCGGTCCATTGACCGCAGTAGTAGGGCTGCTAGCTGAATGGTTTTGCGACATTAGAAAATCCTCCGTTATTGTTAAAATGGTATTTGTTGGGAGGAGCTAGGGCTGTAATCGAACCAGCGGGTAGAAATTTGTCGAAAAAGTGTCGGACTGATTAATAAGTCTCATACTTTTACCGATATAGTTACTAAACAAAAATCATTGTTAAAAAAAGGGGATAACTCATGGCTTTAAAAAACTCGCGTTTTATTCGCGCACTACTCACATTCTGTTCCCTCCGTCAGACAGCCGGGCGAATTGTGCTATCTACACTGCTTATCGTCATTGTCTGTGTTTCGGTACTGTCGTTTACGTTTTATGCTCCCACCTCTAATGAGGTCAGGAGCCAATCGGAGAAGCAAATGGAGTTGAATACGAGGCTGCTGGCCAAGGAAGTTGACAGCAGAATGAAAGAGAAGCAGACCATCATTAAAATGCTTGCGGAGCAAGGAGCAGAGCTAGGCGATGACAAACAGAAGCATATCGACTTGCTTGCCAAGTCACAGAAGCTGCATCCTGAATTCACAACGATTTTGTATTCGGCTGATACGACGGGAAAGCTTGCAATTGATTCGACCGGCAAGGAATATGACTTATCTGAGCGTCCCTATGTAAAAGAGATTCAGGCAGGACGCGCTTACGTCTCTGACCCGATTATTTCTAAAGTAGATAATCAGCTTGGCGTTGGTATTGGTGCTCCTATAATGAAGGATGGTCAGCCCGTTGGCTTTTATACAGCAGGATATCCGATTAGTGAGGTTGTCGATAACATTGCTCGCTTTGAGCAAGGCGAGACGGGAAGAGCGCTTTTGACGACTGCGGATGGAACGTTTATTTATTATCCGGATGAGTCCTTTATATTAAACAATAAGATTGCCGATTTGAACAACCCTGTACTGGATGAAGGATTCGCTGATGCGATTCAGGGCAATTACAAGGCCATTCATTTCCATGAATCAGGGGTCGACCAGTTATCCTATTTAACCAAAACGGATCTCAATTGGATCGTTATCACCTATGTGCATGAAAGCGAGTTTTTAAAATCGGTTAATGATTTGCTGAAGCTCATAATAATCGTAGGGCTGATCATTGTTGTGGGAGCGTTGCTGCTCAGCATTTTGATAGCGCTCAGAATTGTGCATCCTATCCGTCAATTGACACACGGAATTGATCTGCTGGCACAAGGCGATCTCACGTATCGCATTCCGACCAAAGGCAAAAACGATATTAGCGTGGCTCTTCATTCTTTTAATGCAGCAGGAGATCAAATGCATCAATTAATGAAGGGCGTTGCAGGCTTATCCGAGCAATTGACGGAGTCTGCGAAGCAGCTTGCGGCAGGTGCTGATCAAGGTGCTCATGCAGCGCAGAGCATTTCCGAGGCGATTATGGTCGTGGCCGAAAGCTCGGAGCGGCAAACGTCGAGCGTACAAGATGGCAGCGATGCAGCGGAAAATATTGCTGTGCAAATTAACGGTGTTGCTGCACATAGCTCAGATGTATCTGCCATTGCCTCTGAGGCCTCTACCCTGGCAACAGACGGCTCAGCCGCTATGAATCAGCTTGGTGGAAAAATGGACGAGATGGAGCTCGGCATTCGCGAGTTGTCCGGCACGATTCAAGATCTTAGCGGCTTGTCCGCTAAAATTGGCGAGGTTGTGGGCAGCATCAGCAACATCGCTCGCCAGACGAATATTCTCTCCTTGAATGCGGCGATTGAAGCATCGCGCTCTGGTGAAGCTGGGCGAGGTTTTGCTGTCGTTGCTGATGAAATTCGGAAGCTGGCTGGACAGTCGATGGCATCCGCAGAGCAAATTGCCGGCTTCATTGGCAGCATTCAGCTTGAGATTAAGCGGACCCTTCACGCGTCTGAACAGACAGTTGAGCAAGCAGCCCAAGGCAAACAAGCCGGAGAAGCGGCGAATGAGTTATTTACGCATATTCGCTCATCTGTGGAACAGGTTGCAGACAGCATTCGAAGTGTTTCGACCGCAGCTGAGGAAATCGTCTCTGGTACAGGAAGCTTGGTTGACTCCATTCGTCATATTGCCGATTCCGCCAGCGAAACCGCTGCTGAATCTGAAAATGTATCGGCTGCCGCACAGCAGCAAATGGCATCAATGGAGGAAGTCGCTTCCTCCTCGGCGGAGCTCGCTAACATGGCAGAGAAGCTTCGCACACAAATTGATCAATTTAAGCTATAGAAGGTTGATCGGTAAAAGGTGAGAGCTAAAGGTAAAAGAAAATAGGTAAAACGACAAAAAACCGTTTCTTTGTTAAAGGCAAGCTTAGCCTGCCATTAACGAAAGGAACGGTTTTTGTTGATGGCGCAAGTAGATCGGTATAACTTTCGAGCTCTCAATGCCTGCGAGTTTTGCTAAGAGTACGCGGCTTAGGCTACTCACTCTTTTTTCAAGGACTGAGTTTCCGCTATTTTGGCTTTTAAACTGAATTTAGACCGTAAGCGGACAGGAAAGCCGCTATTGCCCTCATTATTTCGTCGGATTGATCATCTGCAGCACATTAGCGTCTCCTGAGTCCGCAGCCTGTGCCATAACCCGCGATTCTGTCGAAATAGCTGCTGCTGTGTCCACCAAATCTATTTAAGTGCGACTGTTTTCGGATGAAAAGATAGGTGCGGTTAGGCAGCTTCAATCCACGCGCCCCATATGGAGTGCGACAAATATTACGATATTAGCGGTAAACGTAGGGAGAGTTTCAATCTATGCACCCCATACGGAGTGCGACGCGAAGAAGATCCCTTGTGTCGTATTTATGGATGTTTCAATCCACGTACCCCATACGGAGTGCGACAGCGAAAATGCCCATGAATGATGCCGGGCAGGCATTCGTCCGGTACATTTTCAAATAAAGTAATGCTAAAAAAGTCTGAAACAAATATTGACTTATACCCATTCTCATGAAAATGGGTCGTTTTCGACAAATTTTGAGGTGCGAATCCCCCAGGATTTCATGGGAGCTTCACATTCGCACCAGTCCTTTGTATATTTCCTTTACCTATTTCTCTTACATTATTTCTCTCATCGTAAGGGATGGCAGAAAACAATACAACCCCAAATTAATCATGAACTCCGCCGCCGATACCGCTGATCCTGCCGATACTCCAGCTCACCCCGATCGTTCCCTACAAGCCCTTACCACATTCCAAAAAAAATAAAGCGTCCCCGAAGGAACGCTTCATCTCCATCTTCAGCCGGCGCGCAAGCGCCGACGATGAACTTTTTTACCTCTATGTGTTACAAGCCGTTCGCATCTCCATTAACCGAAATGCCCAGACGGTTGAAAATCTTGGTATGGGCGTTTGGCAGGGAGCTGTCCTGCGGCAATTTGCCATTGTTCAAAGTGACGAGCATGGCCGAAAGCTCATTAAACCAAGCTTCATCGTTCGTTGCAAGCGCCAGGTCGATTAGTTGCGTCAACTGCTGCACCGTATACAGCGGTGAAGAACGCAGTGAATTAACCTGTGAAGCCGCAAGCGTAATCGTTCTGCCGATGGCAAGCTCGTTATCGCATGCCGTTACATATAGCCGTACCGTGCCGTGGGAAGCATCAACGCTTTCTACAAAGCCAAGCATTAGCTCGCCATTTCCAGTCGTTCCGTTCATCCAGTCACCCGGTTTAATTATCATCTCATTAATCATTCCAGTCACCACCTGTCGTTTAATGGAACCTGCAATTATGCCTGCTTATTTCAAAATCCATTACAATTTAACAATGATAATACTGTAATTATAATTTATACAGTTACAGCTGTCAATCGTTACTCTCTTTGCACGCTAATGAGCTGTGAGCGGTATTGCTTGGGCGCAACCCCCATATTTTTCTTAAAAGCTTTGGAAAAAGAAAAGAGGTCGGGGAAGCCGATGGAGCTGGCGATTTCCGATAACGTATAGCTGGTCTGCACCAGAAGCCGCGTGGCTTCTCCCATTTTTAACCGCTGGATGTATTGGACCGGTGTTATGCCGTATGCTTTACTGAATTGTTTAGTGAAATGCGTGCGATTTACCCCGACGTAGCTTGAGACGCTCTCCACGGTAATGCCCTCCGCATAATGAATCTCCATATACTCCAGCCCCTTTTGCAGCCAGCCAATACTGCGATGGTCGCGGGGAACAGCAGGAGAAGCGGAGGATACAAGCTCATCCCATATACGGTGAAAAAGGCTAAGCCGTGCCAGATCGGTATTTGGCGAACCGGAGTGGCTGACGAGCTGCAAAAGCTGCTGCATAAACTCGGCAGCCTGTGGTGTCAGTGCGCCGGGTGCATGAGGCGTTTGTGGGCCAAGCCCGAGCCGAGCCAATAGCTGAAGCGCTTTCTTGCCGTCAAAGGCAAAAAAGATTTTGTGCAGCGGCTCCTCCGCCAAGGTGAAATATTCATGGGTAACCTGCGGGAACAGGCAGAACAGATCATTTGGCCGCAGCGTGTACGCCATGTTGCCCTGAAGGAACGTTCCCTGCCCCTCCAGCACGCCTAGCAAATAATAGTAAGGCGCCACGCGTGGGCCGATATGATAATTCGGCTTGGCGATATTCGTCCCGACCCGAATCGGCCATGCGGCTCCCGATTTCTCGAAAGCAGAAGGCGTGAAATGATAGATTTCCAGCCATTCATGATGGTCCTCACGCATATTCGGTCTCATCATTAATACCCCCTTTTTTCCATGTTTAAACGTGCTTGTCCTACAATCTATTATTCTAGTTTTACTTAACTAGCGCTGTGAAAATAGATAACCTTCCTCAGTATAGCAAATGATTCGACATCACAAAATGACAAGTTTAATACGCCGCGAAATGACATTGACCCGCTAACGGTTGATTGTTATGATGCAAATACAACTATTCCTACTAAAATTGTTGGTTATTGGCCGGACAGCTGGATGTACCATAAGCATCTGCCAGACGAACTGGAGATACGGGCTACTCACGGCTTCAGCGACATACCCGTAAAGGAGAACAAAATGGTGAGTAATCTTAATGATCATAAAGAGATAGAATTTGGCTGGTTTCTGCCTACGGCGGGAGACGGCAGCTACGTAAGCGTTTGCAGCTCCTTTTTGTTCTTTATACATGAGCTGGTAACAAGTTTTATGCTTGTTAGCGGCTTTTTTTGTGCAGAATTAAAGTATGCCAATCATGCTCGGCTGATTTTAATTATTCCTTGACGGGAATATTCCCTTAATGGTATATTCAATTCAGGGAAACGAAAGCACCTTCATAGCGCTGACTTCCCTTTGATCTTAACAGCGCCATTAAAGGACGCGGTTTTATGGATGCTACGACATTCGGCGCATTATCCGACCCGACACGTCTACGGATCATGGAGCTGCTCGTGGACGGTTCCTTGACGGTCGGAGAAATTGCGGATCGTCTTCACATTCGCCAGCCTCAAGCTTCCAAGCACTTGCGTATTTTGCTGGAAGCAGGGCTCGTCGAGGTGCAGGCAGCAGCCAATCGCCGTTATTACAAGCTTCGGGTGGAGCCGCTCCAAGAGATGGACAGCTGGCTGGAAACGTATCGCAGCCTATGGAGCGAGCGGTTCGACAAATTGGATATTTACTTGCAGCAGTTGAAGAAGCGGGAACGCAAAACAAACGAACATTCGGGAGGCAATCACAATGACGAACAAATTAAGCTTTAAGGTTGAAGGACAGGTACTTACGATGGAGCGGATTTTTGATGCACCACATACACTTGTGTTTGAAGCGCATTCGACGGCAGAGCATTTGAAGCATTGGTGGGGACCGAACGGCTGGATTTTATCAGCTTGCACAGTAGATTTCCGCCCAGGCGGCGTATGGCATTACTGCATGAAATGCGTAGACGAGAACCAAGGGGACTTTTACGGTTTTGAATCGTGGGGCAAGGGCGTATATAAGGAAATTGTAACGTATGAAAAAATAGCCTATGTCGACTATTTCTCCGATGCCGAGGGCAATGAATCCGCGGACATGCCGTCTGGTGACATTACCATGACGTTCGAAGCGACGGAGGATGGCAAAACCAAGTTCGTGAGCGTGACCCGCTACCCAACCGAGGAAGCACTCAAAACGGTTGTCGAAATGGGAATGGAGCAGGGCATTAGCGAAACGTCGGATCGCCTAGTCGCATACTTGGAACAGCTGAAATAAAAGTAACGTCATTATGGCTTGGAAAAATAAAGCGAGTCAGCAATCTGCCCGCTGCCTTTCAGACTGCTGTTCAACTATAAAAGGAGACAAGCGCTGCCGTTCAAGCAGCGCTTGTTTTTTAAATATAGGAACGGATGTGATTTTTCGATCCATTCTCTATATTTTTCGGACTGAAACACGCCGCGCCGCCAGAGGACGACGACAGCCGTTTCACCTTATTCTCCAGCCTAATGGCGATGGCTGCATATTGATGCTTTACTTCGGGCTGTGCTGCTCCTGCGCCGATTCCGCCATAGGCGCGGCTGGAGCCAGCAGTGTTTCCAGTCCGTTCATGTAGGGCCGCAGCGCTGCTGGAATATAGATCGATCCGTCTTCCAGCTGATGATTTTCCAGCAGCGGGATAAGAATGCGCGGCGTTGCGACGGCCGTATTGTTAAGCGTATGGCAGTAGCGAAGCTTGCCCTCTGCATCGCGATAGCGAATATTCGAGCGCCGCGCCTGAAAATCATGCACATTCGACGACGAATGAGTCTCGCCATATGCTTGCCTGCTTGGCATCCACGTTTCAATGTCGAACTGCTTAACATTTTTTTGCGACATATCGCCGGTACATACCGCAACAACCCGATAGGGCAGCTCCAGCAATTGCAGCAGCTGTTCCGCATTCGCTGTTATTTCGTGGAGCAGCGCCTCCGAACGGGCAGAATCGGCCTCGCAAAGCACGACCTGCTCAACCTTGGCAAATTGATGCACGCGGTAGAGGCCGCGCACATCACGTCCGGCCGAGCCGACCTCGCTGCGGAAGCAGGCGGTTGCTGCGGTAAGCCGAATCGGCTCGGCAACATCGACGATTTCATTATCGTAATAGGCGACTAGCGGCACTTCCGACGTCCCGATCAGCCAGCGATTTTCGCCGTCAATGCGGTAAGCCGAATCTGTACCCGCAGGGAAATACCCCGTATTGTACATCGCTTCCTCTCTCACCATCAGAGGCACATCAAGCAGCGTAAATCCGCGCTCCAGCAAATAGTCGAGCGCGAGCTGCTGTACGGCGCGGTGCAGCAGGGCACCTGCGCCTTTCAAATAGTAGCTGCGCGAGCCTGCTGTCCGAACACCGCGACTCATATCGATCATGCCGTGCAGCTCGCCGAGCTCCAGATGATCCCGCAGCGCAAAAGCGGGAGCCGGAAGGCTGCCTATTCGGCGCACTTCCACATTGTCCGCATCCGACTTGCCAATGGGTGTATCGGGCGAAGGCGGATTGGGCACCTCCAGCATGAGCTTGCGGAATTGCTGCTCAGCTTCAAGCAGCTGCTCCTCGCAAGGCTTTAGCAGCTCATTAATTTTCGCTACCGCTTGCTTCAATTGCTCGGCCTGCTCGGTTTCTTTTTCCTGCTCTATCCCTTGCTCTGCTACCCCTTGCTTTTCCCGCCTCGCATTTGCGCTCTGCATCAGCTTCGCAATGCGCTGCGAATGCGCATTGCGCTCCTGCCTAAGTTCGTCCGCCTGCTGCTGCAGCTTGCGTCTGCGAGTATCCGCTTCAAGCAGCTGCTGGACGTTAAAATCCAGCCCCTTATGCTCCGCTGCTTGCTGCACCAGCTCTTTGTTTTCGCGAATCCATTTCATGTCCAGCATGTTACCGCGCTCCTTCGCCGTTTAAATAAAAACGCAAAAACGCTCCTCATCCTTTTGGGACGAGGAGCGTTAAACTCGCGGTGCCACCCAACTTGACCGGACGGCAGTGCCGAACGATCCGCTTTGGTTCCGCGATAACGGGCGGGCCCGGTTAACTTAGGAGAAGCGCTATGCATCTCTCTTGACGAGAACGCCTCGGAGTTGGAATCTCGTCATCAGCAAGTCGTTGTAATGAAATTAGATGTATTATAGCGCGCGCTGCGGATGAAAGCAAGATTGATTTATTTCATATTAAATTATTTCAACCAAGCATCAACCAGCTCGGCGTTGCCTTCAACCCAAGCCTTGGCCGCTGCTTCCGGTGTTTCGCCGCCTTGAATAGCAACCATAACCTTCGCCATATCATCCGGCGTCCAGTTGAACTTGTCGAGGAAAGCGTAAGCTTCCGCTTTGTCCTCTTTCAGCCCTTTGCGCACAATCGTATGAATTTGCTCCGCTCCGCCGTATACATTTTTCGGATCATCCAAATATTTCAAATCCATCTTGGCGAACATCCAGTGTGGTGTCCAGCCCGTAACAACGATCGGCTCTTTATTGTCATACGCCTTCTGAAGCTCCTGCGACATCGCAGCGGACGAGCTTTCAAGCAGCGTCCATTTGTCACGCAAACCGTATTCATCCATCACTTTCTCCGACGCCATCATAAGTCCGGCACCGGGCTCAATGCCGATAATTTTGTAGTCGAGCTCGGGACCCGTTGTATCATTCAAGTCCTCAATGCTTTTGATGTCCATATAAGAGGGAACGACAAGTCCGGTTTTGGTGCCTTCAAGATTAGCGCCTAGATCCTCATATTGCCCTTTGTATTTGTCAGCGTAAGAGGCATGCGTGCTTGGAAGCCAAGCGGCAACGATTCCGTCGGCGCTTCCGTCGGAAATGCCAGCCCACATCGGTCCAGCATCAACCTGCAGCATTTCAACCTTATAGCCCAGCTTCTGCTCCAATACTTCCTTTACGACATAGGTGCTGGCAATTTCTGAATCCCAAGCGACATAAGCCAGGGTAATGTCTTTGCTTCCTCCGGCGGAAGAACAGCCGGCGATTAGAACAGCGAGCATAACGGCAGCAACTAGCATTTTCATTTTTTTCAACAATAACACTCCTTCTGAAAATAGTTCGATTGATCTAACAGCTAATCCGCCTTAAAGGCGGAGAGCACATATAGTGGTTTACGCCTTTTTCGTGCGGCGAATCGCATTTTGAGTCAAGCGGTCGAGGATAATTGCCAATATAACGATGGCGATCCCCGCCTCAAAGCCAACGCCGGTGTTGCCCTGCGTCACCGCACGGTATACGTATGAGCCAACGCCCTGTGCGCCAATCATGGATGCGATAACGACCATCGAAAGCGACAGCATAATCGTCTGGTTGATGCCCGCCATAATGCTTGGCAGCGCAATTGGCAATTGCAGCTTGACCAGCTTCTGCGACGGTGTAGAGCCGAAGGCATCAGCCGCTTCAGTCAGCTCTTCCGGAACCTGGCGAATGCCAAGATTGGTCATCCGAATCGTTGGTGGAATCGCAAAAATAATTGAAGCGATGACGCCAGGCACGACGCCAAGCGAGAAGAAGGAGACGGCAGGCAGCAAGTATACGAAGGCCGGCATCGTCTGCATGAAGTCGAGAATCGGAGTAACAATATTTTGAATGCTATTTTTACGTGCACACAAAATGCCAACTGGAACACCGACCACTACTGAAATGAGGGCGGAGGTCAGCACGAGCGACAGCGTCTGCATCGTCTGGCTCCAATAGCCGAGATTATCAATAATGAGCAGGCCGACAAACGTAAACAGCGCCATGCGCCATTTGCCGAGAAACCAAGCTGCTGCGGTAAAAAGAATAATCAGCACAATCGCAGGGAAAAAGTCGAGTGCGGTATTTAATCCGCCAACCGTTTCGCCAACGACCACTTTAATAAGCTTGAAAAGCGGACTGAGATGGGTATCAAGCCATGTTTCCAGCGCCCCGATCCAATCTGCTAAAGGGATTTTGGGTATATTCATGCTTTAACACCTGCCTCTATTTCGGTATTGCCTGCGAGTGCGGCAAGCACTGCGCCTTTAATAACGATGCCCTTTAATCGTCCATTTTCACCGATGACAGCAACGGGCAATCTCGCATTGCCCATCAGCTCGAACAGTTCATTGAGCAGCGTATCGGGCGATACGGTTGGAACATCACGCTGGGTCAGCGATTCAAGCGAGAGTCCTTCCTTCAAAGCCTTCGCAGCGTCGTCAGCCGTAATGACACCAAGCAGGCGCATTTCCCTGTCCACCATATATAAGCTGGAAATGCTTCTGGCACGCATGAGCTGGAGCGCAACGCGCGGTCCTCTCTCATTCGTAATCGTCTCGGCCTTCGCCATGACATGGGAGGCGGTGAGCACCTTGGACAAATCGACGTCTTCGACGAAACGCTCGACATATTTATTGGCTGGCTGCATCAAAATTTCTTCCGGAGAGCCAATTTGCACGATGCTGCCATCCTTCATTAGAGCAATTTGGTCGCCAATGCGCAGCGCTTCATTCAAATCATGAGTAATGAAGACGATCGTTTTTTTCATCTTCGATTGGAGCTCCAGCAGCTCATCCTGCATATCCTTGCGGATAAGCGGGTCAAGTGCACTGAACGCTTCATCCATCAGCAGCACTTCGGGATCGCTGGCAAGTCCTCTTGCAAGACCTACGCGCTGCTGCATCCCGCCGCTTAGCTGCTCGGGATAACTGTCGCCGTAGCCTTTCAAGCCTACAAGCTCTAAAGATTGAATCGCCATTTCCCGGCGCTTCGACTTGTTGATGCCCTGAACTTCAAGGCCGTATTCGATGTTTTGCAGCACCGTGCGATGCGGGAACAGCGCAAATTTCTGAAATACCATCCCGACATGCTTGCGCCGAAACTGCCTGAGCTGCTCCGCCGTCATTTTGAGCACATCCTTGCCATTAAACAGCACTTGTCCACCCGTAGGCTCAATTAAGCGATTCAATAAGCGAACGAGCGTCGATTTGCCGCTGCCCGATAAGCCCATAATGACAAATATTTGTCCGGCCTCTATCGAAAAATTGGCTTGATTCACGCCGACAGTCAGTTTCGTTTCTTTTAGAATCTTTTCCTTTGACCAGCCTTTATCCAGCAGCGGTATTGCTTTTTTTGGGTCCGCTCCGAAAATCTTGGTCAGCTTTTTAGCTTCTATAATAGCCATGTAGTACCCCCTCCACGATCCTTGGCACAGGAAGCGAGGTGGACGCTTTATCATAACGCTCCTTCACCAAGCTTCGAGTGTTCGTCTGCTTACAAGTGTAGTTGGATAACAATGTAATGGTCAAAAGGCGTGAGCCCCTGTATACTTTGTACAGTTATAACTTTACAAACTTTTCGTACAGAATACTCCTGATAACTCCCTTTTTCATATCAACATGTTTCTTTACATTACCCTAGGCGTTTGATTACAATACATGTTGTAGGATGAATGGGACACGCCACTCCTCAGGAGGAACGACATGGATGAACTTGCAGCATTAACAGAAGAGCAGCAGCAGCAGCTGCTGAAGACGCGCCGGCGCGTCATTGAATCAATCGGCAAAAACATGGATCTGTATGGCATAACGCTGTCCATCGGGCATTTATATGGCAATATGTATTTCAACCGCGAGCCTGTCACGCTGGACGAAATGAGTGCTACGATGGGAATGAGCAAAACGTCAATGAGCACTGGAATGCGGACATTATACGATCTGAAAATGATCAATAAAGTATGGGGCAAAGGCTCACGCAAAGATTTGTATGAGGTGGTGCCGGATTGGCATGAGAACTTCACAGACTTTTTCTCTATTAAATGGAGGAAGGCTGCTGAGCAAAATGTACTTGCCCTAACCCGTTCTCTTAAGGAAATTGAACAGCTGGAGGTAAATCCGGGACATTCCGAAGCCTTTCTTGATGTGCTCGCAAGCGACAGACAGAAGCTTCAGGAAGCGCTCGCGTATTACAAATGGCTGGGACGGCTCATTGATGCTTTTGAGTCAGGAGAAATCTATAAGCTGATTCCGAAGGAAGAGTAGGCAGCAGAATATCGCACGACCTAACATTCGTATAAAAAACATAGCTTTCGTGCAAGGCCGGTTGAATGCAACCGGTCTTTTCTGCGTCTCCCTGCAGGGCATAGTGTAAAGATAAGCACCTAAAACCGATATAGTTACTAGACGTTCTTATCTACTATAATTTGGAATGGGGGATTTGCAGTGCTTCATGCGCTTCTCGTTCATGACCGCGTAATCGAAAGAGCGATTATTACAACTGGTTTTACGGAACAAAATATACAAATTTCGGCCCAGAGCAGGCTGGAGGATGCTTTGCTCTGGTTCAAGCAAGGCGGCGAGGCGGATCTATGTCTGATTGATGCTTCTCTGACAGAGGATGCTGAAGCCGCGTGCCGCGCGATTCGTGAGGCAAGCGGCAGCAAGGAGCTATACATAATTTTATTGCTGGACATACAAGCCAGAAAACAACTGGAGCGGCTCTACACAGCTGGAATGAATGATTATTTATTGCGGCCCTTCGCCGCTGTAGAGCTTGCGCAAAAGCTCTGCATGCTCCTGCAGCTGAGAAAATCAGAGGCGGGGCTTGTGGAGACGGAGCTGGCGATGCTGCGCGCGAAGATTAAGCCGCATTTTTTATTTAATGCAATCGGAACCATTATTTTCATCAGCAAGCGGAATGCGGAGGAAGCGAGAGGGCTGCTTCGCAGCCTAAGTGAATTTTTGCGGAGCAGCTTTGATTTTGAGAATAAGGCGGAGTCCGTGTCATTCAAGGTTGAGCTTGCACTCGTTAACGCCTATCTGGACTTGGAGAAGGCGAGATTTGGCAGTCGCCTGCAGGTGAATTACGAGCTCAGAGCGACGCAGTTTCAGCTGCCGCCCTTTATCATTCAGACGCTGGTGGAAAATGCCATTCGCCATGGCATTACAGCCAAGCTCATTGGCGGCAGAGTTGACATTATTACGCTCAACGTTCATGGGGGCATTCGTGTCATTATTAAGGACGATGGAGTCGGTATTCCGGAGGAGCAGCTCGAAAGCTTTATGCGCATAAGAAAGCAGCCGCCAGGCAGGCGTTTGCCAAGTGGGCAGCAGCTGCGTCATGGAATTGGGCTTGCGAATACCAACGAGCGTCTGCTCCGTCATTTTGGCTCGGAACTGCATATTAGACGCCGCGAAAGTGGAGGCACGACCGTTACCTTTTTGATACCAGCACAGGGGGGGCATTAACATGTTGAATGTTGCGGTGGTGGATGATGAGCATTGGGCACTTGAGGAAATGAAGGAATATTTATCGAACTGTGAAGGAATCGGCTCCATTCAGCTTTATGATGATCCGGTGGAGGGACTTGCGGCTATCAAGCGCGAGCCGCCGGATGTCGTGTTCGTAGACGTTTACATGCCGCAAATTTCTGGTCTTACATTCGCGGAGGAAATGCTCGCTAATTGCCCAGGGACGGCTACCGTATTTGTCACGGCATTCGATACTCATGCGCTGCAGGCTTATGAGCTTAATGTGGAGGATTATATTTTGAAGCCAGTAGCGCCGCAGCGGCTTCAGCGAACGGTGGAGCGCGTGCTTCAACGTAGAAGCGGGAGGAATAAAATGGCCGCCGAGGCTGTTCAGCAGAAAGACAGAGTCGACGTGCAATGCTTCGGCAAGCTGAATCTGTACGGGACAGCAGGTCCCGTCAAATGGAAGGTGCTGAAAACGAAGGAGCTGTTTGCGTATTTATGGATGAACCGAGAATGCCGCGTGGAAAAAATTATAGATGATGTGTTCCCTGGAATGGAGGATGCGAAGGCAAGGGCATACATTCATACCTGCGTTTATCAACTCCGCCAGCTGTTGAAGCGGAATGGGCTCGACGGGCGGATTCGAATTAAATCGCTGCGGGAGAAGTATATTTTGACTGCTGAGCATATGTCCAACGATATTCTTGAATTTCAACTGCTGGCAAAACGAGCGGTCGATAGGGGAAGCGTATTTTTACTCCGCCAGGCGGTGAATTTATATATGGCGGAAGTGTTGACGGATATTCATAGCGTCTGGGTTTATCGGCTGCGTGAGCACTATAGATTAATTGGATGCTTAGTTTTGGAGCGGCTGATCGAGGAGCTGCTGAATCAAGGAGATATTCTTGTAGCAACGGATTATGCGCTCGAATACTTAAACAAGGAGCCTTACGATGAGGCGGCTTTATGGCTCGTCGTCCGCTGTTATATGAGAGGCGGCAACCGGGTTAAGGCGAGCACGGTATTTAAGCAGTTTTGCAAGCGTACTGCTGGGGAGCTTGGAGCTTGTCCGCATGCCGAGCTAGTGGACCGATATGAGTCGCTCATGCAAGCAACCTGATAACAGAACATAAGAAGCTGCCTTTTGCCTAAGAGAAAGGTGGCTTTTTTGCGTTTTTGAAAATATAGAGAAAGGTTATGATGTTTCCATCCATTTTAATTAAATTCGTTAAAATTCACTAAAAATCGACAAAAGATTCAGTTATGATTCAGAGCCGTTTGTTATTGTATAGGAAATAAGACGCAGTAAACAGCAAATCGGGAGGACGGAAGATGCATCGAATACTCGTGGTGGATGACTCTTCTTTTATGCGGCATTTAATCAAGCGATATATTGAAGAAGATCCGAAACTTAAAGTCGTAGGAGAAGCGAGAAATGGGGAGGAAGCTATTGCTGAAGCTCTACGCCTGCGTCCAGATGTCATTACAATGGATGTGGAAATGCCCGGAATGGATGGGCTTACAGCCCTTTCGGAAATTATGCGACGTGTGCCGACCCCCGTTATTATACTCAGCTCCTTACATAAATTTGGCGGGGAAGAGACCATTATGGCGCTTCAGCGCGGAGCGGTTGATTTTGTCGCCAAGCCGTCGGGAGAATTATCAGCCGATATTTATAAAGTAAAGTCAGAATTGTGTGAAAAAATAAAAAATGCAGCCGGAGCGCCGATTCAGCGGCTTCTGAAGCTCGCGGGCGTGCCGCAGGCGCTGCCTACGCCTCATCCTCAGCTGAGAAAAACAACCTTGGCCGCATCTATCGTCCGTGAGCTCATAGCGATAGGCTCCTCTACCGGGGGGCCGCAAGCACTAACCGTGCTGCTCAAAAGCTTACCCGCTGCTTTTGAGCATCCCATCGTCATCGTGCAGCATATGCCGGCGACCTTTACCGCTTCGTTAGCTCAAAGACTGGACGGAGTTAGCGCTGTGAAGGTCGTTGAGGCGAAGGATAAGCAGCAGCTTGTGAATGGAACGGTGTTCATTGCCCCCGGAGACAGCCATATGAATGTGGAGGAGAAGGATGGCAGTTACTTCATTAAGCTTCATCAAAAGCCACTTGCGGGGCTCCATCGCCCATCGGTGGATGAGCTGTTCCGCTCGGTGGCGGAGCTTAAGCGGCTAAAGCGTCACCTCGTGCTTCTGACAGGCATGGGCAGCGATGGCGCAGAGCAAATGCTTCAAGCTAGGAAGGCGGGGCAAGCAGCAACAACGATAGCGGAAGCGAAGGAAACCTGCATCGTTTACGGCATGCCGAAAGCGGCAGTTGATCGAGGGGCCGTCGATTATGTGCTGCCCATTGAGCAGATTGGCAGAAAGCTGCTGGACGTTACCAAAGGCAAAATATGAAAGGGGGTGAAATCATGCAGGGGGTAGAGCAAATGCAGTATGTGCAGTTTGGCGTAGGGGAAGAAAGCTATGGCATACGTATAGCTGAAGTACATGAAATTATACGTATGCAGGAAATTACCGAAATACCGAATTGCCAGTTTTATGTGAAGGGCGTCATTAATTTACGCGGCAAAATTATTCCGGTTATTAGCCTGCGAGCGTTATTTTCGCTGGATGAGGATGTGTATTCAAAAGCAACGCGGATCGTCGTTGTTCATCATCAGGAGGAGTCGATCGGCATTATTGTGGATCGAGTGCACAAGGTAACGACGTTTCACGATATTCAGCCTCCACCGGAGCGGGTAGGCGGCATCAACGGCGCCTATTTTACAGGAATCGGTCTTACAGAGTCAGAATTGGTCGGCATATTAAAGATCGATGAGGTGCTGCTGCGCGATTAATGCTTCTTGCTTCACATGGCATATTTCAAGCAGCAAGTCAGCTCTCAAGTCAACGCTTATGAGGTGGTGCATATGTTCGATAACTCGGAATTTAGGCAAGTGTTTCTCGAGGAGCTTGAGGAACAGATCATGACGATGGAAGAAGAGATTTTATCTTTGGAAAAGCAAGGCTCTCATTCTGAGGGCATTCAGCGGCTTTTTCGGGCGGCACATACGATTAAAGGCTCTTCTGCGGCAATGGGCTATATGGAGCTCAAGCAGCTGACCCATGAATGGGAGCATCTGCTTGATATGCTGCGTAATGAAGAGCTTGCGATGTCACGGGAATTGACGAATTTATTTTTTCAATGTCTCGACTTTATAAAAGATTTGCAAAACAGCATTATCCACGAGGAACTGCTGCCGGACCCTTCAGCGGTCATCAAGGAACTGGAACGGTTCTCGAAAGCTAATACGGAATCGGTCGCTGCTGCAAAGGAAGCAGCAGGTGATGCTTTGCCGGAAGAGGCGGAGCAGGTGCTGCGAGAATTTATACATAACGGCCAAACCGTATATAGGGTAACCGTCAAGCTCACCGAAGACTGCATGATGAAGCTGGCTCGCATTAGCATTATTGATATTTCCTTGCGGGCGTTTGGCGAGGTGCTGTGGAATGAGCCCAATATGAAGCTGGTGCAGGATGATCAGGATATTCATGCCGTGCGGTGGCTGATTGCCACTCAAGAGGTGGAGCCACTTGTTCTTGAGCAGGCGGTAGCTGGGCTGATGGATGTGCATAGCGTAAGGGTAGAGGCCATGCAGCCGTCACAACCGGAAGCTGAGACGGCGGCAGCTTTAGAGCAAGAGCAGGACAATGCGGACATGCTGCCCGGTTTTGCTGGAGGCGCGGCGGAGGAAGCCGCAGACAAGCCGCAGCAGTCCAAAGCTTCAATGAAACAGCAGACGATTCGCGTCAACGTGGAACGGCTGGAAAATGTACTCGATTTGCTCGGAGAGCTGGTCATCGACCAAACCCGCTTGAAGCAGGCCATTCAAACCTTGCATCAAGCACATGGATATTCGGAGACGATGGATGACCTCGGCGAAATTAGCGATCATCTATCGAGGCTGATTGGCAGCCTGCAGGAAAATGTGCTGAAAGTGCGGATGCTGCCGATTGAGCAGCTGTTCAGCCGCTTCCCGCGGATGGTGCGTGATTTGGCACAAACACTGAACAAAAACGTTGATCTGCAAATGGTTGGCGGCGATACGGAGCTTGACCGCACGCTTATTGAAGAGGTCGGCGATCCGATGATTCATTTGATCCGCAATGCGGTGGACCACGGCATTGAAATGCCGGAGGAGCGGCAGAAGAGCGGCAAGCCCGAGCAGGGAATCGTCCGCATCAGCGCGGCGCATGAGGATAATCAGGTTGTCGTCGTCGTCGAGGATGATGGCGGGGGTATTGATACGAACAAGCTGCGCAAATCCGCCGTCGCTAAAGGGGTCATTACGGCTGAGGAGGCGGCACTGCTCGATGAGCATAAGGCGCTGCGTCTGATTTTTCACCCGGGCTTCTCGACCGCTTCCCAGCTTAGCGATGTATCGGGCAGAGGCGTGGGCATGGATATCGTGCGGACGGATATCGAGCGGCTTGGCGGAATTATTGATATTGATACGACCGTCGGCGTGGGAACGAAGTTCACGATAAGGCTGCCGCTGACGCTTGCCATTACAACCGGCTTGCTCGTCAAGGCGAGCGACCAGACGTTTATTTTACCCATGAGCGCCGTCGTGGAAATTATTCGAGTCGATACAAGCACACTCAAAATGATTAAAGGCTCACCGGTTATTAAAATTCGCAATCAGATTGTCCCGTTCGTATGGCTGCATGAAATGTTCGGCTATTCACGCACGGAGGGCGGCTCTGAAAAAATTCCGGTCGTGATGATCGGCAGAGCGGAGCAGCGGCTGGCTATTGCAGTCGATCAACTGCTTGGCAATCAAGAGGTCGTTATCAAAACGCTGGGCTCCTACGTGGGCAAGGTGGATGGCATTTCAGGAGCAACGATATTGGGCAACGGGCGCATTGCGTTGATTTTGGAAATAGGCGGCCTTATGAAAAAAGCGAGTGGCATCAGCTAGAACAGCGTTAGCTAGATCGGTAAGAATACAAAGCAGCAGCAAATATTAGATAGAATAGGGAGTCATTCCTGTAATGAATTAAATTGAGGTTTGAACAAAAAAAGCGCCTCCTGTATGCTGGGTCATGGAATGGTGGTCATTCACTGCCCGAATTAAAAGGAGGACGCTCATTATGAAGTATAAACAATCGAAGAAACAGAATCAACGGATTACACGAATTTCGGAAAAAACGTTGGTGGTTGGTGCAGACATTGCGAAAGAAACCCACGTGGCCCGCGCTATCGACTTTCGGGGGATTGAACTCGGAAAGGACTGCGTCTTTTCCAATACCCGTACCGGACTGGAGCAACTGGTTCAGTGGATGAAGGAACTGCAGCGGGAGCATGCCAAGAGCGACGTCCTCTTCGGCATTGAGCCTACCGGACACTACTGGTTTAACCTGGCGGAGTATTTAAGCCAGCAAGGTATTCCTTTGGTTATTGTCAATCCGCATCACGTACACAAGAGCAAAGAACTGGAAGACAACTCACCGACGAAAAACGACTATAAAGATGCTAAAGTCATTGCGGACTTGGTACGAAACGGGAAGTACAGCCAGCCGAAATTGCCGACGCGTGTCTACGCCGATCTGCGGATTCTCATGAATCTTCGCGAGAAGATCATGGTGAATCTCGGACAGGTGCAGAGACGAATACAGAACTGGCAAGATCGCTTTTTCCCCGAATATACGGAGGTATTTAAAGATTGGGAAGGGAAAGCCTCGCTCCTTACACTAAGGGAATTTCCGATGCCAAGTGAGATCGTAGCCCTCGGGGCAGAAGTCATCGTTCAGCGATGGAAGAAAGACGTGAAACGAGCGATCGGAACGAAGCGAGCCGAGCTGCTGGTTGAAACGGCGAGAAGTTCGATCGGTTTGACGGAAGGTCTTCCGGCAGCCCAAATCGAGATTAAAGCGCTTTTGGAGCAGTACGACATGTTTGTCAGACAGCTCGAAGAGATTCTAGTCGAGGTCGAACGTCTACTTGGGCAAATCCCAGGAACGAAGGAAATGCTCACCGTGCCGGGGGTGGCGGTGGTCACCTTAGCAGGATTCTTGGCGGAAGTTGGAGATCTGAGTGGTTACGAGCATGGACAGCAGATTATTCGGCTAGCCGGACTGAATCTCAAAGAGAACAGTTCAGGAAAGAAAAAAGGCAAATCCAGTATTACCAAACGTGGACGTGCAAGATTAAGGGCCCTGTTGTTTCGAGCGGTCATGCCCATGGTGGCAAAGAATGCGGAGTTTAAGGCCTTGCACCAGTACTTCACCAAACGAACGCAGAATCCATTGAAGAAAAAACAATCGCTTGTGGCGTTGTGTGGGAAACTCATACGTGTCCTGCATACGCTGGGCACCAAACAAATGCCGTATGACGCAAAGCACGTGTTAGGGCCAGTACGTCAGGCTCAGTTACAGATGATAGCTTAAGAAAAACCGAATTCAGGTTTCTCACCAAACGGGAATGACCAAAGACAAAAGAAGCACGGAGTAGCCGTAGGATCGAATACCATAAGGGCAACGACCCCGTAAAGGAGCAAGAAACGGCATCCACCTCTTGAGAGGCAGAACGAAGGAATGTAAGGGCAGCGACCCCGCGTGACATGGGAGGGTAAGCCGTCAAGAGAACGTGTGGATATCCAAGGTGCGATCATCGGAAAAATCCATGGCTGGGGACAAATATCCCCAATCTCTATTCCCGCCACCGGCTCCGCCAGAAAATATTGTCATCCTTACATGACTTCTCCAACTCTCGATCTGTCAATGGCTGAAAATCTAAGAATGAGTGAGCAAACAAGAGAATTTATTAATTTATAGTGGGAGGATATATGATATGAATTGGTTCTACAACTTGAAAATCAGCGTCAAATTAATATCCGCATTTCTGATTGTTGCGATTATTTTAGGTGTCGTGGGGCTATTCGGTATTTACAATTTGGGTAAAATGAATGTGTCCCAGGATGATATGTATTTCAATAATTTGATTCCGGTTAAAGAAGCTTATGAGGCACAGGTCAACTATACTCGCATGCGGGTTCAAATCCGAAACCTGGATATGCATGATACGGAGCAGCAGAAGCAGACAGAGCTTGCTACAATTAGGGAAACGACAACACTTGTCGAGCAGGCTGTTGAAGAATATAAAGCAACGGTTTTGAGCGATGATGCTAAAAGGATCTTTGATAGCTTTGATACGGATTGGAAAGCTTATTTGGCTATTTATAACCGGGGTATTGAGCTCAGTGTCGCTGGTCAGGAAGCTGCGTTTAAAAATTTGATCAGCACCGAATTAAAAGCGCAGGGTGATATTATTTTCAATACGCTTGAGGATAGCATAGAGCTCTCGATTCGTGAAGCGGACGCAGCAAACCAGCAAGGGGAGCAAACATACAACAGCGCACTGTTGATTACGATTGTCATTGTGGTGCTAGCGTTCTTACTGAGCGTTATTTTCGGAGTTGTGCTGTCCCGCATGATTTCGAGGCCGCTTAGTCGTATCGTTGTACTCGCAAGAAATGTGGCGGACGGTGATTTGCGCGAGAAGGCGGACATCCATACGAAGGACGAGGTCGGAAACCTTGCTAATTCCTTTAACCATATGATTGATCGTTTGAACGGAACGGTTAGTGGGATTGTGGAATCCTCGCACAGCGTTGCCGCGGCAGCAGAGCAAATCTCGGCAGCGACCCAGGAAATCGCAGGTGGCAGCACGGCGCAGGCATCGGCGGCACAGACGATTCATGAGCTGTTCAGCGAGCTGACGATGGCGATTCAATCGGTTGCGCAAAGCACGGAGCAGGCTTCGGAGCTGTCCGATTCCGCAATGAAAATTGCTAGAGAAGGCCGTACGATTATCGACAACTCGGTGAAAAGCATGAATGGCGTGCGCGAGCAAATGTCCCAGCTGGAGCAGGATTCCCATCAGGTTGGCGATATTATTGAGGTCATTGAGGATATTGCCGATCAAACGAATTTGCTGGCGCTGAATGCTGCTATTGAAGCGGCACGTGCAGGCGAGCAAGGTCGAGGCTTTGCGGTCGTTGCCGATGAGGTGCGCAAGCTGGCGGAGCGGAGTGGCGAAGCGACGAAGAAAATTACGGTCATCATTCAAGGCATGCAGCAAAATACAAAGCGCAGCGTAAATGCAGTCGAGGAAAGCGCAACGCTGTCGGAGAAAACGGGAGAAGCATTCGAGCGCATTACGAAGATGGTCAACGATACAGGCCACCGCGTATCCGAAATTGCGGCAGCAAGCGAAGAGCAGGCAGCTCAAGCGGCAAACGTATTAGCAACGGTTGAAAATGTTTCCGCTGCTGCCGAGGAGTCAGCAGCTAGCAGTGAAGAATCCGCTGCGACCGCGCAATCGCTGGCCCAGCTCGCGGATGATCTCCAGCATACGGTGGCGATCTTTAAAACGGCATAATGATTGATGGAACAGGTGCGAATGTGAAGCTCACATAAAAACCCTAGGGGATTCGCACCTCAGAAATTGTAGAACGGTGTCGAATTAGAGTAGTTTCAAGAAAAGTCAAGGTTTGTCTTAGATTTTTTTGGAATTAGATGTATTGAAAAATAGAGAGATTGATGCCATTATGGTATCAATCTCTTGTTTTTTCGCTGTCGCACTCCGTATGGAGTGCGTGGATTGAAACACGGTTACATCAGCGTCCGCGCTGACAAACTCTATGTCGCACTCCGTATGGAGTGCGTGGATTGAAACAGTGATCGCACGCGAGATGATCGCGGCAGGCATGATGTCGCACTCCGTATGGAGTGCGTGGATTGAAACCTTGCAACAAAGTCACTTGTCTCGCTCTACCTCGGTCGCACTCCGTATGGAGTGCGTGGATTGAAACTTTTTCTTTAATAGACAAAACACGTTCCAACGCTGTCGCACTCCGTATGGAGTGCGTGGATTGAAACTCTGCTATGGATAAATCGACGAACCCTGGGGCGTCGTCGCACTCCGTATGGAGTGCGTGGATTGAAACATAGATCCTTATTTGCATGTCGGAGCTTTCTTTGTCGCACTCCGTATGGAGTGCGTGGATTGAAACACCGCTATTTAAAGCCTGCTACGCTGGCCTACATCGTCGCACTCCGTATGGAGTGCGTGGATTGAAACTGACCTGATAATATAGGTCTCTCACCCTAAAATGGTCGCACTCCGTATGGAGTGCGTGGATTGAAACGATTTTTCATTACCTGTAAGGTGTTATTAAACCGTCGCACTCCGTATGGAGTGCGTGGATTGAAACAAGTGTCTAACAGAATCTTGCACTAGTGCAATTGAGTCGCACTCCGTATGGAGTGCGTGGATTGAAACTCCAATGTCGGTATAGCTACCATAATTCCCGAGAGGTCGCACTCCGTATGGAGTGCGTGGATTGAAACTGCTGCTTTTGGCGTTGCTGCTTACCAGCCGCTGGAGTCGCACTCCGTATGGAGTGCGTGGATTGAAACACGCAGTTTGATGATCTGAGCTGTCGGCAGATTGTCGCACTCCGTATGGAGTGCGTGGATTGAAACATGGCAGCCGAATTTTGCTTGGTTGGAATATGATGTCGCACTCCGTATGGAGTGCGTGGATTGAAACAGCGATGAACGATTCGTTACGCGTTTAACAGAGTTATGTCGCACCCCACATGGAGTGCGTAGATTAAAACCGCATATAGTATGCAAAAAGTATGATTATTTTCTTTTTTCATTTTCTTCCAATTATATTAATCAGAACCTTACGCTCCTACCTCTCTTGAAAAAACGGAGCACCTTAACACCAAAAACACCCGAAAATCCGCCAAAACAGCGATTTCGAGTGTTTTTGCCATGCCTATTTACTACTTAATATACACGCTGCCGAACGGCAGCACTTCACGAAGCAATCGCTTGAAAAAGCCGTCGTTTTGCAGCGGATGCTCCAAATCTTTTCCATGCGAGCCGGTCTGAATGAGGACAGGACCGCTACCGGTTATTTTCCACTGTACATTCATGTTCTGGCTCGCCAGCTGATTGCCGTACACGGCAAGCTGGATGGTCGCATTCGCGGGATAAGCGACAAGCGAGCTGGTATTTACAAAAAGCGGGCGCTCCTTGTCCAATTGCAGCACCGCAATGTCGCCGCTTGTGATGACGCCAAGCTCGCCGGGGCCGGAGAAGCGCATCCGCACCAGCTCGCGGGTAATCCATACATTTTTCATTTTCTGAATGACGCTTTTGAGCTGCATGCCGTCTGTGAAATAGAGCACGTGGCGGTAGTCGAACAGCAAATCGCTTTCGGGTCCAATCGTGATCGTCTCCAGCGAGCAGCCTGGCGGCAAGCCGATTATAAATTCGGAGGGGCCGCTTAGCACAGCGCGCACCCATTTCTTTTTGCGATAAACGCCTGCCAAATTCATAAAACGATCCTCGCGCTGCTGCGGTGCGCCTTGGTAAGCAATAATTGCTCCCGGATGGAGCACATGGAGCTTGTCCGCATCCTGAAGCGTCACCTTCACATGTCCAATCGGAGCGGGGGAGGTTGCTTTCATCGACTACACTCCTCTGCCAGCATGCTTCTGCTTGCGCCAAACGAGATAGCGCCATACGCGCAGGGAAAGAATATAGACGAAAATCAAACTCATAATGATGAGTGCTGTATTGATGAGCTTTTGCGTAAAGCTGGCTTGCTTCTGCTTGATTTGCTCCATTTCTTGAATAAGCGCGTTGTTCTGTTCCATTAGCTGCTCATTGGTTTTGCGGAACTGCTCGTTCTGCTGCATGAGCTCCTCTTGCCTGGCTGCGTATTGCTCTGCGTTTTGCAGCGACTCGGTGAGCTGCTCCTTCTGTGCATCAAGCTGCTGCTTGGCATCGATATATTGCTGCTCCAGCGCGTCGATTTTTTCGGGGGCCGAGAAAATGCCCTTTATGTTGCTCCACATGCCTGCTTCGGCAACCTGATGCGGAAATAGCAGAAATAGCAAGGACATGAATAATAGAGTAGAAACAAGGAATGGCGCTTTTGGCAACGTTGATCCCTCCTCTGATAATGCGATAGCTTTAGTGTAGCTTCTTTTTTGCCCATTTGCTAGATTGGCTGGACATGTTTATCGAAAGAATGATTTTTTTCGACAGCATCTATGCGGGCAGCAAAGCAACCTAAAGAGTTATACGACATTAAATGAGGATTGGTAACGGTAGAAAATAATAGAATTGCAATTTTACTAGGATGTGTATGCAGATTGGTTTCGGCCAGTTGCGCCTTGCTTAGCTCCAATTGGTCGGGATGCTCATTCCTTTCTTGCGGACTGAGGTTCCGCTATTTTGGCTTTTAATTCTATTTCAAGCACGAAGCGGACAGGAAATCCGCTATTGCCCCCATTATCCCATCAATATGACGAAAAGCAGCGCATTAGCTGCTCCTGAGTCCGCATAAGATGCCATAACCCATGATTTTGCTAAAATAGCTGCTACTGTGTCCGCCAAGTCGATCCATTTGCAGGGATTTCACATTCATGAGGGATGACATCCCAGTAGAAGAGTGTATACAGTAGAAGAGCGCATACGTTAGACGCAAAAGTTAGATGCTAAATTCGATCAGGAGTTGGCTCTCATCTACTTCTACATACAAGCATACACATACACGCACGCACGCACACACACACACACTTTCTCTCTTTCTTTCAAAGGTCTCCCTAACACACAACCGATTATCGCGCTTCCAAGCAAGGCAGCTCAAGCTCGGCGGTAAGTCCGGCTCCAGGCCCGTTAGTTAACGCCAGCCGTCCGTGATGGGCTTTGGCTATTCGGAAAGCCATTGGCAGCCCGAGACCATGTCCGGAAGGTCTGGCATATTTTCGATTTGCGGAAAAAGGCAGCTCCAGCACATCGGCCAGCTCTTCCGGCGCGATGCCTCGTCCATTGTCTAATACGATGAAGCGGCACGTATGCTTGTCGCCTGCAAGCTCTACTCCCAGCCTGATATCGCATCCCTGTGGATTATGGCGGATCGCATTGTGGACGAGATTGGTCATGGCACGCAGCAGCAGGCGCTCGTCCCCGTATATTTGGGCGGTTTCGTTTATGTCGTCCATTTCGAGCGTAAAGCTGGGCTCAAGTCCGGCATTAATAATATCGGATGCCACCTGGCGAGTCAGTGCTGCCAGCCGCAAAGCCTTCGGAGTGAGCGGCTGCATTTCATATTCCAGCATGGACACGAGATTCAAGTCACTTACTAAGGTGCGAAGCTTCTCTGCTTGATAGCGGATAATACCTGCGTGCTTTCGCTGCAACGGAGGAATACCTTGATGCTCCTCCAGCTCGCTGGCATAGCCGAGCACCATGGAAAGCGGGGTGCGAATATCATGGGAAATGCCGGCGATCCAGTTGGATCGCGCTTCATCCCTGCTTTTGAGCGAAGCATTTTTCTGATGCAGCAGCGACGAGGTATGGTTGACAGATTGGGCAAGGTCAGCGAGCATTCCCTTGGGCTCAAGCTGTACTTCCTGATCCGCGGCAAGCTTCTGTATGCCCTGCGTCAGCGGACGGATGGAAAGCAGGAGCCGGGAACCGATCAGCAGGGCGACAATCAGCACCAGCACAAGGTTCCCGATGAGAAGGAGCAGGGCGCGCAGCGGCAAATTTTTGACCCAGTCGGTCGGCAGTATATGCTGGTATTTGACTAGGCTGTCCTTCGGATAACCGATTACGATAAGTCCTTCTGCATGCTCCCACACAAATACGGGATAATCCATCAGGTAGCTCATGGAAAGCTTGGCGACGTCCGTCAAGCTATAGTGGGCAGGGAGCTCTTCGGGCAAGCTTTGCCCCCACGTGACCAGCCCCGCCGAGCTAATTAACATCGCCCACACCTGCTGGTCTTCCAGCAGTGCCGCCGTTTCGGCCTCAAGAACATACCCATTATTCGCAGTCTGCAGCCCTTCGGCCGTATGCCGCACAACCGCAGCTGGCGATTTCCCCTCGACCGTCCCTGTACTAACCCAGATGAGCAGCAGCAAAAAGTTAAGCAAAAGCAAAGAGAGCGAGATGAGCATCGTCGCCCCAATAAAACGCTTTAAAATACGTAGGGTGCCTCCCATTATTCATCCCCCTTGACCAGCAGCTTGTACCCTAAGCCGCGAACGGTCAGCAGATGCTCGGGATTGGAGGGCAGCTCTTCTATTTTCTCGCGAATGCGGCGAATATGGACCATTAATGTATTTTCATAACCATAATAATCATCGCTCCAGGCTGCTTGGCAAAGGGCATCATTGGTTACAATCCGGTTCCGGTTTTCATAAAACTTGGTTAGCAGGACAAGCTCCTTAGCGGTTAAAGAAACATCCTCGCTGGACGTCCGCACAATGCCGCTTTCCAAATCAATAACACGGGGGCCCAGTTGAAAAATAGGGCGCTGCTCCTGACGGAATGGTGCATATACTCGCCGTAAAATCGCGCTCAAGCGCAGCAGCAGCTCGCGCGGCAAAAAAGGCTTCACCATATAATCGTCGGCGCCTAGCCCAAGACCAAGCAAGCGATCCTCATCCTCTCCTCTGGCGGACAGAAAAAGCACAGGAACGCTTGAGAACTGCCGCAGCGACTTGAGCAGAGAGAACCCGTCCCCGTCAGGCAGCATAATATCCAATAGGACGAGGTCCGGCTTAGCCGCCCTTATGTTACGTAGTGCCTCTGCGCAGGTAGCCGCCTGAAAAATGCGGGTAAAGCCTTCTTTGCGTAAAAAACCTTCGACCATTTCCCTTAAATCGCTCTCATCATCGACGATGAGCAGTTTTTTATGTTTTAAGTCTTCCATATTATTAATCACCCATTTTCAGTATACCTTGCTTTTGCTGGTTTTGGAGCGTGACAGGCCGTCATCGGCTCGATTTAAGGCTGACGTAAGGTTAGCTTCAGTTTACAGCAAGGCGGCATCGTTATGCTTGATTGACAATATCAAGATTGGAGTGAATGACGATGCAGGCGATTGTATGTACCCGCGGCCTGTCCAAACGATACGGCAGCAGCTATTCGGTCGAAAAGCTCGATTTATTGGTGGAAGAGGGAGAGATTTATGGCTTTCTTGGACCGAATGGAGCCGGGAAATCGACGACTTTAAAAATGATTCTAGGGCTCGCTCAGCCGACGGAGGGCAGCGTATCCGTATTCGGCAAGGAGCTGGCCAAGCACCGCCGTCTTATTTTAAGCCAGACGGGCTCTCTGATTGAATCGCCCTCCTACTACGGCCATCTGAGCGGCTTGGAGAACATGCGCGTCGTGCAGAGGCTGCGGAATGTGCCCGGCAGCCATGTGCGGGAAGCGCTAAGAATTGTCCGGCTGGAGGAGCAGCAGCATAAAAAGGTATCGCAGTACTCCTTGGGCATGAAGCAGCGTTTAGGGATAGCGATGGCGCTGTTGGCCTCGCCTAAGCTGCTGGTGCTGGATGAGCCGACGAATGGTCTTGATCCGGCAGGTATCGGGGAAATTCGCGAGCTGATTAAATCTTTGCCGCAGCGCCTCGGAATGACGGTGCTAATATCCAGCCATCTATTGTCGGAAATCGAACAGATCGCCACCTCAGTAGGCATTATCCATCAAGGCAAAATGCTGTTCCAAGGCAAGCTGGATCAGCTGCGAAATGAAAGCCGGCCGACAATTGCCTTTAAGACGAGCCAAAATCCGATGGCGCATTCGCTGCTCGCTGCCCAAGGCTTTACACCGATTTTACAGGATGGCTTCCTGCGATTAAGCCATCTGACAGATGCTCAGGTAGCGCGAATCAACAGGGAACTGCTTGCAGCAGATATTGATGTGCTGCGCATAGAAGAGCATAAAAAAAGCTTGGAGAGCCTGTTTCTCGAATTGACAGGGAAGGAGCGCAGCTTATGATCCGCTCGATTTGGCTGGAATGCTACAAGCTGCGCCGAAGATACGTCGGGATGACGGTACTGCTGATGATTGGGGTAGAAATGGGGTGGGCGTTTCTGGCAACAAGCATGTCCATCGCCCGTAATCCTGATCAGGCAAGCTGGGAGCCGCTTATTGCGATGACGGCATCCTTGAACGGTCTGTTTGCCCCTATTCTCGCAGCGATCTGCGTATCGCGTATTTGTGATATGGAGCATAAGGGCAATACGTGGAAGCTGCTGCTTTCCATGTCTGTCAAGCGGGAGAGCTTATATGCTGCCAAATATGGCTGTGTGGCCCTTATTTTGCTGTTTGCCTGTTTTGTGCAAATATTAGCGCTGATTGGCTTCGGCAAAATGAACGGTTTTGAGGAAGAGGTGCCGATTATGCTGCTCGGACGCTTGCTTGCTGGAACGATGGCTGCCCATCTGGCCGTCATTGCCCTGCAGCAGTGGTTATCCATGGCGCTTAAAAATCAGGCATTCGCGCTATGTCTCGGCATGCTTGGCGGGTTCATTGGCATGGCTGCTGATTTGTTCCCGAGTGCAATAAGGCCATTGTTCATCTGGTCGTATTACTCGGGTCTTAGTCCGGTTGCCCAGAGCTATACGGATAATCAGCTTGAATTTATAGCGCGGGATTTAGGAGCAGGGCTTCCCATGCTGGGACTGCTGCTATTCCTGGGGTTGTTGATCTATGGGGCAGGCCGATGGCATGTATCCAGACAGGAGGTGTAGAGTATGCTTATGCTGAAAAGGGTAGTTCCCGCTGAATGGCTGAAGCTGCGCCATTCGCATCTATGGATCGTATTGCTTGCGCTGCCGATTGTCAGCGTCCTGATGGGCTGCGGTAATTTTTATATGAATCAGGGTGTATTGCAAAATGGCTGGTATAGCTTATGGTCGCAAGTCGGGCTGTTTTATGGCGAGTTTTTCTTTCCCACGCTGATCGCTATTTGCTGTGCCTATCTTTGCAGATTAGAGCATGCAGGTAAAAACTGGAATATGATGATGACAGCTCCGATTCCGGTTGCCAGCATTTTTTGGGCCAAGCTCTATACGGCCAGTATACTGACGGGCTTTGTGCAATTGGTGTTTGTCCTGCTCTATATGATAGGGGGAACAATGGTTGGATTAAGCCTCTCCGAATTGCCAGGAGAATTATTCGGCTGGCTCGTGCGGGGCTGGCTGGCTGCTGTTACGATTTGCAGCTTTCAATTGCTGCTGTCCTTGCGGATACGCAGCTTTGCCGTCCCTGTAGGAATCGGGCTAGGGGCAACCTTTCTGGGGCTGGGCATGTATGTAGCGAAGTCGGGGCTGTTTTTTCCGCATTCGCTGTTGACGATTGGCATGGGCGTGCTGAGCCCGGAGAGTTTGCCTGTTCAGCAGCAGCTGACGGTCGTTGTTGTGAATTTGCTCTATACGGCTGCATTTAGCGCCGCTGCCATTTACCAGCTGCGAACGGCCGACGTTTCGGCATAAAGCCGCATCATCCTCGGACACAGGAACAGCATTAAGCATCCTTCGTCAAAATAAGCATAATATTGAAATTTTGAATATACGCACGGTACAAGGATATGGTAGCCTAGGAGGGAAGCGTTACCAATGATGAACGACGAATGATGAATAAACAAAGGAGCTGAACGTTAATGCTGCAACTCGACTTGACTGGAAGGATCGCGCTTGTAACCGGAGCAACCGGAGATTTAGGACGCGTGATGGTTAGAACGCTCGCAGACTGCGGGGCGGATGTCGTCATCCATTATCGGAGCAATGAGGGTAAGGCGCTTGAGCTGAAGCAGGCGGTAGAAGCTTTGGGCAGACGCGCGATTACGGTTCAGGCAGATATTACGAAGCAAGGCGATGTAGACCGGCTTCAAGCGGAAGCGGCGGCGGGCCTTGGGCATGTGGATATTGTCGTGGCGAATGCCGTCATTCAGTACCAGTGGGAAAGCGTGCTGAAGCAGTCGGTGGAGGATTATGAAAGCCAGTTCGAATCCTGCGTCATGCAGAGCGTCTATTTGGCAAAAGCATTCGTTCCCGCAATGGTGGAGCGCGGCGGCGGTCGTTTTATCGGCATCAACACGGAATGTGCGATGCAAAATGCGCCCGGCCAATCGGCCTACGTAGCAGGCAAAAGAGGAATGGACGGCGTGTACCGCGTGCTTGCCAAAGAGGTTGGCGAGAGCGGCATTACGGTCAACCAAGTGGCGCCGGGCTGGACGATCAGCGAACGGGACCGTGCTGCAGGCAGCGAGCGCAATGAAGGCTATGAGAAAAATGTACCGCTGAAGCGGCGGGGAAGCGATCAGGAAATTGCCAACACAGTCGCATTTCTGGCGTCCGAGCTGTCCAGCTTCATTACGGGTGCGTATGTGCCGGTCAATGGCGGAAACGTTATGCCGGCGATTTAATGTAGCTGCATAAATTGATAGGAGGTGTTCTCTTGTCCGAATCTACGATTAGTAAACGACTTGTTGCGCTTGGTATTGTGCTGCCTAAGGTGAGCGAGCCTGCGGCAAAATACGCAAACTGTGTAAATGTGAATGGACTGCTGTTTGTTTCAGGCAAGGGGCCATCGGGAGGTCCGAAGGGCAAGCTGGGCAAAGACTTCACGACTGAGGAAGGTTATGAATTTGCCCGGCAGGCGGGGCTTGAGGTGCTGGCCGTGCTGCAGGATGCACTGGGCTCCCTTGATAAAGTAAAGCGGGTCGTGAAAATTCAAGGCTTCGTTAATGCGACAGCTGAATTCGAAGAGCATCACAAGGTGCTGAATGGCTGCTCAGACTTATTGATGGACGTGTTCGGGGAAAAAGGAAGCCATGCCCGCTCCGTCCTCGGTGCTGTATCGGTAAGAAACAATCTCCCGATCATTGTGGATTCGATTTTTGAAGTAGAGGAATAGAGGAACAACACGGAAATCCCTCATTTCTCTAAATGAAAGAAAGCCGGAGCACCCGCTCGTATGCGGGGCTTCGGCTTTTTTTAAAATAGAGGAAAGAATATGATGTTTCCATCCTATCTCTCTATTTCTCGGACTGAAACGCGCCGCGCCGCCAAAGGACGGCAAAGCCGTTTACGCTTGGGTATGCTGCAGGTTACTTGGCAGCCGGCTTCACATACAGGCGGCTCGTCTCTTCCCAGATGCCGTTTGGCTCTAGGCTGACCAGGCCGATTTCGTCTGCTGGCAGATTGACATTCGGTGCATTAACGAGATTAAGCTGCGGCTCAGGGCAGAAAAACTGTCCGGAGGCGTTGCTGTTCCACACCATCCACTGTTTATAGGCTGTTCCCGCATCATAGACCAAAGTCACTTGCTCGCGCGCATCCGTCAGCTCCATCTGATTGCGGCCATTGCGCGTCTCCACCGTATAGTGATTGTCCAGTGGCTCAAAATAAGGAGAAGCGCCCGTCGTTTTCAGCTTCTCTTCATTGCTGCTAAGCGGCTGAAATTGACCTGTCGGCAGCATGCGCTCATCTAGCTCCCAGCGTTTGCCCGCTGTCAGCGTGAAGCTGTAGTCGCCCGAAGTGCTTTGCGGGGCAAAAGGCGCATTGATCGCCGTATGGAAGCCGATCAGGCATGGCATTGCGTCATTCCCGCGGTTATGTACGGAAATATGCTGGAATAGTCCTTGGTCATTCAATGAATAGCGCAGCGTAATAGCAAAACGATGCGGCAAATACGTATAAATCGGATGCTGCTCATCCACTGCGATTTGAAGCAGCACGTAGCTTTCGGTTTTCAGTGTGCCGTAGTCCAGCACTTTCCATGCAGCCGTATGTACGAAGCCATGCAAATGGTTTCCTGTGTTTGGCTCATTAATTGGGAACGTATACGTCTTGCCGTTCATAGTAAATGTGCCATCCTGATAACGGTTCGGAGGGAACAGCACGGGAATGCCGTGAGTACCAGGTCTTGCTTTAAATGCTGCCATCTCTCCCTCAGCTGGCTCATGCAGAAAATGATAGCCCTTCTCTATATCGCGGAACGCAATCAGGTTAGCACCTACTGCGGGCAGAACCGCTGCCTCGTAGGCTCCCCATTTTAACCAAACGGCTGGTTCTCCATGAAATGCTTGCTCAAGTGCTTGTCCTTGCTTGCTCATAATAGCCTCCTTAAATTTGGCGAATATTTGGCGATTCATGCTCCAGATTAGAATAACAGGATCAATGTAAACACACAACCGCCGTATTCCGTGAATTACGGTATACGGCGGTTGTGTGTGAATGGACGGTGAATGTGTGAGCATATGGACGTAGGGAAGTTGTGTGCGGTATGTGTCTGTTAACCGATCATTGCGCTTGCCCTACGAGCTGCTTGATGACGGTTTGCTTTCGTCTAGGAATAGGGATGTTCTTGGAGTCGGATGCATCGGTGCCGAAATAAGCAATGCCATCCGTGATCGCCTTCACTTTGCGAATGTTAATGTAGCAATTGGAGGTGACTTGATAAAAATGGCTGTCGTCAATCAGCTTGCGAATTTGGTCCCCGGTCATTCTTTTCTTTATATTGTAGTTTCTGCCGTGGAAGCTGACGAGCTCGGGCATGCCGACCTTGAAAAAAAGGACGTCCGACTCGATTTCAAAATCCTCGTAAATATTACGTTCACCGTTCAATACAGTATTCATCATTCCATAAGCCCCCTTCAAGAAATGAGAATGGAAACGGAAAATTGTTAGCGCTTACATTATATCACGGGCAGAAGACATTGGAAAGCGTTTTTTCAAAAACGGTTGTCATGCTTATTTTCATTGTGCTATGGTCACTATAATATAAAAATTACGCTTACATAATGAGAGTATGAGAGGATGAATACGATTGAAAGCAAACAAGCTTGCAGGAATCGTCTATATCGGCTGCTACGGCAGCGCAGCGGAGCCGTGTATTTACGTGGCGAAGCAGGATAGCGAAAACGGTTCGCTAACGGTCATTCAGCAGGTAACGGGTATCGAAAACGCGTCATTTCTGAACGTGAATGAAGCAAGGGACCGGCTGTATGCGGTCAGTGAAACGGCGGAAGCAAATGGTGTGCGGGGCGGCGAGGTTGCTGCTTATGCGATTGACCCAGCTACCGGCAAGCTGAGGGAGCTAAACCGCCAGTCTACCCATGGCGAGCATCCATGCTATGTCAGCTCGGATGGCAAGTCGGTATTCGTAGCCAATTATACAGGCGGGAATGCAGCGATACTGCCGCTTGCAGAGGATGGGTCCTTGAAGCCGGCGGCGGCAATTGTCGGCAGCAAGGGAGAGCTTGGGCCAAATGCGAGCCGTCAGGATGCGCCGCATGCCCATGCGATTTTGCCGCTCGGCGGTCCGTCGCCTTATGTTTACATAACGGATCTCGGCACGGATTCCATCCTTATTTATCGCCAGAATCCAGAGGGCGCGGAGCCGCTTCAGCAAGTGTCCTCCTACCAGCTGCATGCAGGAGCAGGACCGCGGCATTTGGCGCTGCATGAGCAGCTTCCCATCGTCTATGTGATGAATGAGCTGGATTCGACGGTTTCGGTGCTGAAAAAGAATGCGGAGGATGCAGGCTCCTTGGAGCTGGTGCAGACCATTAGCGCGCTGCCTGAAGGGTTTAACGCGTACAACGATGCGGCGCATATTGCGCTGGCACCGTCCGGCAAGTTTTTGTACAGCTCCAATCGCGGCCATAACAGCCTTGCGGTATTCGCAGTGAATGCGGCTGACGGCAGCCTAACGCTTTTGCAGCATATTTCCTGCGGCGGGGAAGGCCCGCGCAATTTTACACTTGCTCCGGATGGCAGCAGGCTGCTTGTGGCGAACCAGAAGACCAATCATCTTTTGAGCTATCGGGTCGATGCAGGCAGCGGCTTGCTGACGTCTGAAGGAGAGCTGTTACAAATTTCAAGCCCTGTGTTCGTCTGGATCGGTTAAGCACAGCAGAAACAGTGAGAGAAGGCGCGCGGCATGTCCAAGGCACATCCATTAAGCAAGCCTACTAAAACAGTTGATTCGAAAAATAAAGCGTTATTTGGCATATTATTCGCTATAAGCGGCGTCCATCTGCTGAATGATTCGATGCAGTCGGTCGTCGCCGCCCTTTTCCCGATTTTTGAACAATCGCTCGGTCTAACGTTCGGCCAGATCGGCTGGATTACGTTCACTTTGTATATGACCTCATCCGTATTGCAGCCGGTTATTGGCATTTTATCGGATAAAAAGCCTGCGCCATGGATGCTCATTGCCGGCATGTGCTGCAGCATGGCAGGGATGGCGGGACTTGGCTTTGCGCCGAACTTCTGGACGCTGCTGCTCGCGGTTGTGTTCGTCGGCTTTGGGTCAGCGGTATTCCATCCCGAAGGCTCACGGGTTGTTTATTTTGCTGCGGGCGGCAGGCGCGGACTCGCGCAGTCGATCTATCAGGTCGGCGGCAATTTTGGACAAGCGCTAGCGCCGCTCATGACGATTTTTATATTCGTCCCGCTTGGGCAGCGCGGTGCCGTATGGGGGACGCTGCTGGCGCTCGCAGGCATTATGCTGCTGCTGCGCATCGTGCCTTGGTACGCAGCGGAGCTTGCCGCGAAAGGGCTTGCGGATCGCAAGGCGAAGCAGAGCGGTACAGCCGCAGCAAATGCGGATGCACTTAGCACGAAAGCGGTAGCTATTGCGCTGGGACTGCTGCTTGTCATGGTGTTTGCCCGCTCTTGGTATGCAGCTGGGATTACAAGCTTTTATCAATTTTATTTGCAGCGGGATTATGGGCTGTCGATTGGCGCGGCGCAGGTGCCGCTCTTTCTGTTCATGGCGGCAGGTGTTGCTGGAACTTTCTTCGGCGGCACGCTATCCGATCGCTTCGGGCGCAAGCGGATGCTGCTGTTCTCGATTGCGGGGGCTGCGCCGCTGACCGTCATTTTGCCGCATTTGCCGATTTTCTGGGTGTATCCGGTCATTACATTGCTCGGCCTTATCCTTCAGTCGAGCTTCTCGGTCAGCGTCGTCTATGCGCAGGAGCTAATGCCAGGTAAAGTCGGCATGGCATCGGGGCTTATTACCGGACTCGCCTTCGGTATGGGCGGCTTGGGAGCCATAGTGCTCGGCACAGCAGCTGACCATTACAGCATCGCGCAGGTGATGTATGCCTCTAGCGTGCTGCCGCTGCTCGGCTTGTTCGGCATCTTGCTGCCGAAGGATCGGCGGGATTAAAAAACCTCCATCCCAGGAAAAGATTAATGGGCAGGAACAAGAGTTTAAAGGCGTGTTCCTGTCACCTGAAGTTCAATGGGATTTATTCTGAATTTATCATAAATCATTGTAAGGGCAGGGAGAGCTTTCCCTGCCTTTTATAATTTGATTTTTCAAAGTGGATATTGTGAATAACCAAACATAATGTTATTATGTCTATAAAATATATTGTTTTGAATAGGTGGTGTTTGTTTTGTCGCAAAATGATTTATTCTGGTCAGCGGAGCTTACCGACTTGAAGAAAGGCTTTGTGTTCGTTCAAGACGAGGGGCGATACAGCTGTCTCGTATGCGGGGCTGCCTTCGAGGATGGAGAAGTATTCCGTGTTCCTGATCGCGATAAATGGTATGATGCCCGCAAATATGCGGCCTATCATGTTCAGCATAGCCATGGCTCGATGCTCGATTATTTGCTTGGTCTGGATAAGAAGGCGAGCGGTCTGACCGATTTGCAAAAGCAGCTCATCCGTCAGTTTGCCTCGGGCATGTCCGATGTGGAAATCGTCAAAAGCTCGGGAGGCGGCAGCGCCTCGACCATTCGCAACCACCGGTTTGTGCTGAAGGAGAAAGCGAAGCAGGCGAAGCTCCTGCTGGCCGCCATTGAGCTGATGGAGAGCGGAGTGTCCGCAGATACGCCGCGTTTTATGCCGATTCACCGCACAGCGATGCAGGTTGATGAACGGTATGCGATTACGGAGGATGAATACGAGTCGATTATGCAGCAATATTTTCCGCATGGGCCGAATGGTCCGCTTGCTTCGTTCCCACGTAAGGAGAAGCGCAAGGTGGCGATTTTGCGCCATATTTCAGCAGACTTTGAAGCTTCGCGTAAGTATACGGAGAAGGAAGTAAATGACCTGCTTAAACGTTACTGGGAAGCCGACTATGTGACGCTGCGCCGCTATTTGATCGAATATGGCTTTCTCGACCGTACGGATGATTGCAGCGAATATTGGGTTAAAGGCTGACTCGGCAAGGGCAGCTTGCTGGCTGAAAGTGAATAGACGAATTTGAGGAGGAATAACGATGAATAAAGAAGAGCGCAAGCAGTTGACGGCACAGTATATGGAGCAGGAACGGGTGATGGGCGTCTATCAAATTACGAATACGGCAAGCGGACGCAGGTTTATTGGCTCGACCTCGAATATGGATGGGGCGCTGAACCGGGTGCGGTTTGAGCTGGACTTTGGCACGCACAAAAATGATGAGCTGCAAATGGACTGGAATGAGCAGGGAGCGGCGCAGTTCGAATTTGATATTTTGGAAAAAATGAAGCTCGAAGAGAAGGTGCAGTTCGATTATAAGGATGTAAACCCGGCGGAGCAGGGAGGCACATCGGCCGAGCAAATGCGCAAATATAAAAAAGCGGCCGAGGAGCTGGAACAGAAGTGGCTGGAGAAGCTGCTGGCCGAGGGCGCCGATTGTTATAACGAGCCGGAATAGGTCGCGGCAGATTGAGAGAACGAGCATAATTCAAGCGGCATAAAGCAGCATGAAAACAAGAGAACAGGACTATCCGCCTGAAGGGGACGGGTGGTCCTTTTTTGTACGCTTGCCGCTATTCAGCTTGCCCCTATGCAGCATGCTGCACGCCGCCAGGGTTCTCGCCCAATCGATAAACTGTATCGGTCCATAGACAATTTCTATTAGCAAGTAAATTGACGGTAAGAGAAGGGAGGTGATAGAGTGGTGTTAATCACAAAACCAATTAAATTAATAAGTTTTATCGGGATTTGAACGAGAGGTGAAGTTCGGGAATGAATGGAGGAGCAGCACAGTGCTTCACTGGAAGCGTAATCTTTATATTTTATGGTTTGGGCTGTTTTTCAATCATATGGCATATACGCTCTCGGTGCCTTTTTTTCCATTGTTTTTGCAGCATGATCTCGGTGTCGACAAGGGGCTGGAGGCTTGGTCTGGCGTTTCCATTGCGATTAGTTTTCTGATCAGCGGTTTATGTGCGCCCTTCTGGGGCTCGCTTGCTGATAAATATGGCAGCAAGCTGATGCTTGTACGTTCAGGCGTTGGCCTTGGGGCCGCGCATGTGGCGAACTATTTTGTCCATGATCCATATACGTTTATCATTGTGAGGATTTTTCAAGGGCTGATGGCAGGTTTTACGCCCGCCTCGCTCGCTTTGGTCGGGACGAACACACCGGAAAAGCATGTCGGATACGCACTCGGCGTCATCTCCACATCGACCGCTGCTGGCGGCATTATAGGTCCGCTTGTCGGAGGCGTGCTGAGCCAGTGGATTGGACTGCGTGAATGCTTCATTGCGTCAGGCATCATTACGCTGATTTCTGCGGCCGTCGTTTTAGGTGTAAAAGAAGTACGTGAGCGCCGCACCGAGGCACGGCCGAGTGTGCTTCAGGATTTGAAGCAGGCAGCCCGGAATTCCAAGTTAATTCGCATCTATGGCCTGATTTTGCTGGTGTCCACCTCGGTCATGATTTTGGAGCCGCTGGTTACGCTCTATGTTGTGCAAATTGGTGGCAGCATAAGCAACGCTAAGCTTAGCTCGGGTATTGTATTTTCGGCGATAGGGGTTGCAACCGTCATTATGGGCCCTTATTGGGGGAGGCTTGGCGGACGAATTGGTTATGGCAAGGTGCTGCTTATTGGGCTGATTGGTGGCGGCATTGGCAATTTGCTTCAGTTGACTATGCAGCATCTGGTCGGCTTTGGGATTTTGCGCTTTGGCTATGGTTTATTTTTCGCCGCAGTGTATCCAGCGCTGAATGCGCTCGTTATCCAATATGCGGATAAGGACTTTCGGGGGAGAGCAGTTAGCCTGAGCCAAACCGCCAGTCAATTTGGTATTGTAGTCGGCCCACTGCTTGGCGGTTTTATTGGCGGGTGGGCCGGTATCCCATTTGTGTTTTTATTAACAGGTATTACTTTGCTGGGAGCAGCATGGGGAATAAGGGAGGCAAGTCATGACAAAACGACAATTGAAGCTAGGGGCTAATTAAATGGGGTGGGCAACAGCATTTCTTTTTGGCGCCATCCGGAATTGCCCAATAATGCTAGCGTAAGCTTGGAGTTTTACAATCGTGGAAATTGAACAAGTATGCGGTAAAGCATTGATTCTAGCATCAACCAACGACAAAAAAACGGCCGAGATCGGATCTCGGTCGTTTTTGTTGTTAAAGCAGTGAAAAAATCGCAGTGAAAGATTAGAAGCTAGCTGCAATTTCTTTCGCTTTAACGATCGCTTGTGCTTTAATCGCTTGACCTTGATCTTGCGATACTGCCATACCTTCAACAAACAGCGGCTCGAAGGAAGGAATTCCGTAGAACAGCGAGATTTTTTTCAGGTAGCTAAAGCCGCTTTCCATTGCAGCTGCAGGGCCTTCGGAATAAACGCCGCCGCTAGCTTGGATGTGCAAGCCTTTTTTATCAGTAAGAAGGCCTACAGGACCTTCAGCAGTGTATTTGAACGTTTTTCCAGCAACGGAAACCGCATCAATGTATGCTTTCATAACTGGAGGGAACGAGAAGTTCCACATTGGGGAAACGAAAACATATTTATCAGCTGCAATGAACTGATCTACGAGTTCGCCAAGGCGTGCAACTTTTGCTTGCTCAGCAGCAGAAAGCTGGTCGAATGCAGTGCCGGATTGAAGCTTGCCCCAACCGCTGAATACGTCAGCATCGATAGCAGGGATATCAAGATTGAACAGGTCAAGATGAACGATTTCATCAGAAGGATTAGCTTCACGATAAGCGTTAACGAATTCTTCACCTACAGCAAGGCTGAAAGATGTGGAGTGATCATGCGGGTGTGCAGTAATGTACAATACAGTTGACATAATTATAACTTCCCTTCGAGTTTAAATGGTACTTATCCATTATAACTTTTTTTTAGTTAATTTCAATAAGTAATTTGTTAATTTTAATGTTAGAGTATTTTTTGGATTGGGAACGTTTACGGACTTAAGTCAGTCTTCCCCTGTGTGGAGTTATTTATTTATGCAAATTCAGCTTGATGACAAGCTTATGATGGACAGCAGAAACGCCAAAACCACAGCCTCGTTACGACTATGGTTTTGGATTCCGCTACTTGAAAGTAATCATTTTGTACTTACTTTGCGAGCAATTTATCCAACAAGCGAATGATCATTGCAACGGACTCCGCACGGGAAGCAGATTCATTCGGTTTGAACAATCCGTTGCCTTTGCCACTTACGATACCCGCGGCTGCAAAAGCGCTGATTGGTTCAGAGGCCCAATTGGCAGCTGCATCCGAGAATGGATTGGATGTATTAGGAGCATAATTGGTCAACCGGGCAAGCATGGCAACGATCTCAGCGCGCGAGATTTCTTGATTAGGATGGAAGGAGCCATCACTGTAACCCGTGATTATCCCTTTACCTTGTAAGGCTGCGATCGCTTCAGAGGCCCAATGCCCTTGTGTATCTGTGAAGGAAGAGCCGCTAGCATTCCCAAGACCAAAAGCTTTCGCAAGCATTGTGGCGAACTCCGCGCGAGTTACCTTTTCATTGGGATGATAAGAGCCATCACTGTAGCCTGTTACAATACCCATCTTAGCGGCACGCTCGACTACTGTTGCACTCCATAAAGCTGCTGGAACGTCCGTAAAGCTTACAGTAGGAGCAGCTTGCCCTTTTTCTACTATAGCCTTAACTACGTCTACATCTACCTTGTCGTTAAAGACCAGCGTCGAAGGCGTTGGTGTCTGTGCTGGCGTTGGTACAGGTGTCGACGTCGGTGTTGGCGCTGGTGTTGTTACTGGTGTCGATGTAGATGGCGACGTCGGCGCCGGTGTTGGTGTTGGTGTTGGAGTCGGCGTTGGTGTAGGTGTAGGTGTAGGTGTCGACGGCCCATTGTTCGTTGGTTTCACAACGGAAAACTCATCTAGGATATTACCTGCACTCGTACGTGCTTCCACATGAATCTTATCATCGGTAATTTCAATAGCGGAATAAACAGGAATGTCTTCATCAAAGATAAAATTCAAATAATTATACTGGGTGCCATCATAGAATTTCCAGCCCGAAGCACCGCCATCAAGGTATACAGTACCTTCATTTGTGGCTTTATTCGGCTTGCCCTCCTGCATTGGATAGGTGCGAGCATACACATGATCGTGACCCACTAGAACTAAATCAACTTTCTTTTCTTCCAAAATAGGGGCAAAATACGTTTGGGTATACTCCACAAGGGATTCGCGACCATTTTCCGTATGGTAGGCAGGACGATGGAACATAGCGACCGTCCATTTTTTATCATTTTGATCCAAGTCTTCTTTCAACCATGCTGCTTGTTCAATCATTTGTTCCTCTGTGCCTTCTGAGTTCAATACGACGAAATGAGTATCATCGACCTCATAAGAATAAGCATATTGCAATTGGGATGCGGGTCCATTCTTTGGAAAATTCGCCCCTTTAGTAAATACTTCCTTACCTTCACTCTTCACATCATGATTACCCAAGGTTAGAGCTGTTGGAAGTGTTGCTGCATAGACCGAGGAAGCTTGCCAGAACTTCTGCCATTCTTCAAATGCGCCTCCTACGTCAACCATATCTCCGCCATGCATAATAAACTGCGTTGATGGATATTGTGTCAAAGCGCTAGTCATTAGTTCTTGATAAGTTTGCATGCCTTTTAATTGATTCGTATGCGAATCCGTAATAAACAGGAATGAGGTTGGTGTCGACTTGTTCTGGTCTATAGTAGAATATTCATGCCACTCCGACCAATTGCCCTCATGGCCTACACGATATTTGTAAGCAGTATTTGCTTTCAAGCCTTCAATCAGGACATTATGAAAGCGGATCTCACCCTTCGATCCATTCTCCTTCATACTCAGCACCTGAAGCTCGCTTTCCGCTTGCTGTTGCTTTACATGGTTGAAATCAGGGCTTTCTTCAGTTCCCCATTCACTAGCTTCGAGGTATTGAATAGAAGTAAAGGCTTGCTCCGGATTTGTTTGCCACGCAGCGCTCATTTGTGAGGACATATCCTCTGTTACATAGGTCTGAACATATTGCGGTTCATCCGTTCCGTACTGCTCCACAACTTCGTAATGGACAACCTTACTGTTCTGATCACCGATGACAGCTTGAACCTGATAGGTTCCAAGTGCCAACGTAGTTAAATCTGTCGTTAATTGACCTTTAGCATCTGTTTGGCCAAGACTGCTGTTCAATAACTTACTGCTGACATCAGCTTCAGAAATATAGCCTGTTGTTTGGCCATCTGGGAGAATAACCTCGAATAAACCATCATCAGCTTCAGCTGAAGCATAGAAGCGTTCTCCAGCTTGTGCAACCACTATCACGTCAGAAGACATATCATCATCGCCATAAACATTAGACGTTACAGATTCAACCGTAACGACTGAGCTTTGCTTTAATAAACCAGTGAAAACAATATCTGCACCTTCATACGGTGTACCTTCACGGTCTAATACGGTAAAAGTAGACGATGTGCCCAAACTCACTCCCGTCATTTCCAGCTGATATGGAAATGCAATTGTATAGTGGATGGGGGAAGCTAGCGGTGAACTAGTCTGAGCTCCGCCCGCTGTAAGATTAGGATTACTCATGCTTATGGTTTTGTAATTTTCACCACGCTTTAACACGGCATGAGGGCTTACTCTAAAGTTAACCGTAACGACATCATGGGTTGCGGCTGTTACGTTATCAAGTGCTACCTGAACCATTCCTTGATCATTGTCGATATTTGAGTCTAGGGCAACTCCAGTCGCCTGAGTAATGCTTTCAACTTGAAGAGCGTTTGCATCATAATTTAATGCGAATTTTACCGAGTCTGCATTCAAGTAGTCTTTGAGGCTAACTTGAACAGGGTAGATTTCATTACTGACGGCTTCTTCTTCAGCAGTCATGAACAAACGTTCACCTGCATTTATTGTGAAAGCATATGTTTTGCTTGCTGGGTTGCCGACCATATCCAACACGTCAATAACAAGCTCATGATAACCGCCATCCACAGATGCTCCTGGATAGGTTAATAAACCAGTGTCAGAAGAATAGTTTGCTCTATCTGTAATATCCGTTCCATCCAAAAGAACCGATAACGTATCTAAATCTAGACCTGCTCCGTTATCGGTTAGCTCAACCTTTAATTCATCAAGCGGAGCGTTTAATACGTCATTCTCGACAGGGGCTATAGGTTTAATGTTAGGTACGTCTTTATCCTCATCCAAATCCTCATAGATAAAGGTAATATCATCTACCCAAATCGAGCCTTTATTTTTTTTGCTCATATTCGATTGTTTCAATTGGAAAAACAATTCAAGGACTATCGGACTTGATTTGCCCTGTGGAACAGCGGCCTCAATATATTTCCAACCAGACCAGTTGATGCCCGTTTGACCTGCGTCATAAAACTCTGCTTGGAAAGAGGAGCCGCCTTGATCTCTAAATTTTGTCGTTAGCAAGTGTCCTTCATTGTTCCCATAAACCCACATGCCTACTTTAGTAGGGTAACCTGTTACGGGGATGCTCCCTGTTTTATAACCTACTTCGATTTGAGAAGGGTTATCCACTATCCCAATCATATCGTAATCAATTCTAGCCGAATATTGTCCATTCCTTACGTGCTTCTTGTTATCCTCCAGGTGCAGCGTAGCCTCATACATCCGTTTAGGATTAAATTTCACATCTGAGATGCCATCTTCAAAATCCTCAACCATAACGGAGGGGGCCACCATACCTGCTGCATAGACTTGATTATTTTGCCCAAAGCCTGGATTTAATCCTCCTGCCAGCAACGTTATCAATGATAAGGTTACTACTGCCTTGCGCAATACTCTGATTTTCATTACTTGTCCTACTCTCCTTAATAAGATGATTGTCCAACTAGTAATATAACAGTGCATTGTAAATTTAAAACTCATTAACTATTAAGAAATTATATTAATTAAAGTTGAAAAAATAATAATTCTTTTGATAAGTAGAACCTGAATATGTATGGATCAGCTTTTACATGATGGAGGTGACGACGTCAGATACTGACATGACAATTGTAATTGAGCCCAGCGATGGGACAGTGGCTGCATGAAATGCAAAAAAACCACAACCGAAATGGTTGTGGATTTATATGGTGGAGGAGAGGTGGCTTTGTAAAACCACAATTCGCTGCAAAGCAATTAATTAGAAATACAGTATGTGTATACTATTTTGAATTTATCTTAGCGATAACATATGTATTATGGCGACCCAGAAGAACGCTATACTTCAACTTCTGTTAAAAGTCCCTCTAACTCCGTTGATCTGTCAGAAGCAACCACACCCAAAAATCTGCGGACAACCTTTGGCTTCTCAATACTTTCCCTAATCGTAAGATAGCAAAGATCGACCAGTGTATCTTGTTCGATTAACATGTTCGTAATAGCCTGGCCATTCGTCGCATAAATTGGGGTATCTTGAATTACTTCCTTTATATCGTAGTCATTACTACAAATAATTGACGCCCCTAGTATAAGTACCGCTGCTAGACTATGAATTTCTCCAAGATCATTAGTATTTTTCAAGGGACGCCCTTCTTTTATTTTCTTCTCATTTAACTTTGTAAAAGCTTGACGTATATCCTTTAAATAACTTTCATAGATCGCGTAATCATCTTCTGTCAATGCCTGTTCATCATCAGGATCAAAAAGCTTCCACTTTCCTTGATCAATATAACTCTGCACTTTATTCCTAACATCTGATATTAATAATTCATCTAATACTACTTGATGGACATAGATATCCTCATACAATGAATCAATCCATGAAAAGACATCAGCAGATTTAAATGTAGCGGCATGAATAATTATGTTAGCATCAACAAACACTTTTCCATTACGCATCTACTTCATGCCCCCTTGAAAGAGCAGTCGATTGATAATGCTCTGCAAGCCTGGGGGCAAACTTCGACAGTTTATTTGCTGCTGTAAGAATATCTAAACCGTTTTTCTCTACATTTTCTCTTACTGCATGCTCATACGCGACAAATCTTGTTTCCTTACTTGAATCATCTGAAACCGAGATTGGAAAACCTAATACAGATCTTTTTTTCAGCCATTCTATTTCGGTAATTTTTTTAGATGGTACATTTTCACCAAGTTCCCTTAATCTCCGTACTACCGCTACATATGGAACGTCAGCAAGATCTGCAATTTTCAAAATAGCTATCTCGTCATCTTGCTTTTTAAACTTATTCCATAATTGTTTAGTGAGTTCTTTAGGTAACATTATTGCTGCCGCAAATCGGTCCGCTGCTCGTTCGTGGTCAAAATCTTCATCCTGCATAAGACTTCCTTCTGATAAATGCCACAGCTCATGGGCAGCTGTAAAATATCGTGCTCTTAAGGAATGAAAAGTATTCAAGACAACGAACTGTTTACCATTCTGATGTTGAATTGCTGCGCCAAAGTAATTTTCGTCTTCTACATATTGATAAATCAAATTAACTTTATCAGCAAGTAAACGTTCAATATGTGAACCAATGTATATATCCTGACCTATTGCGTCTTGCAAAAAACTCGCTGCGTATACCTCAGCAACTTTCTCAGCTTTTTCTCTGCGATTCATCAGTTCACCTGATCATTAAGACCGACATAATCTTCAATTGCATATAATAATGAATCAAGTTCTCTTTTAGACCGACGGCTAGAAATCGTTCCTCGCAAACGAACTGTCAACAATCCTTTTTCCCCCGATTCCTCCCTAAGGAGATCCACTACTTGGGTACCCATTAATTTCGCTATTCGCTCAACATAAAGAGGTTGCAAAACGCGAGTTCCTGATAATAAATGACCTACCATACTTTTACTTAATCCCAATTCATCAGCTAGCCATTGATAAGCTTTCCCTTCTGCTTCTAACCAAGCTTTAACCTTTTTAACTACAATCTCTTGGGTATTCATACATACACCACCTTTGTTGTATACAAATAATATACAAAAATTTGTAGACGTATACAAACACTTTTTATTATCTTACGCAAAATGTTGAGAAAGGATACCTCGCCTCCACCATATAAATCCACTGCCTCATGCTGTAGTGGATTTATATGGTGGAGGCGAGGGGAGTCGAACCCCTGTCCGAAGTTCATGCTATGTTTGCTTGATAGGTATAGTCGCAAAGTTAATATCACCTGAGTAGACGTTTTTGAATTATTTATCTATAGAATGTTCCTTTAAAATATGTGCGGTATACTCCAACGAATGAATGCCTTTTGCAATATCTACAATAAACTCCACAGCGTATTTACGTTCCATTCTTAAATGTTTGCCATTAATCATAAGAAATGATTTGGTAATCAAATAGGCTGTCCGTTTATTACCATTGTGGAAACAAGGATTCTTCACAAGAGACTCTAGCAGGGCCGCGGCCTTGTCAAATAAATGGGGATAAGCATCTTCTTCAAAGATACTTTGCTCAGGTCTATGTACCGCAGATTCCAGCAGGCCGTGATTCTTCACTCCTGCTTGGTCTGCGTCGTTCATTTTTCGCATCATGTAATAGTGGGCTGAAATAACCTCTTCTTTGGTTAGGAATATTATCATTTCATCGGTCCCTTAAGTCTTCAAGAATACCTTCATCTTCTTCAAATACGTCAAAGAAGGCTTCAAGAACTTCTGGCCTTACATTATCGGGGAGTTGAGCTTGCCGAACCTTTATCAAAACAACTTCACCGCGATCATTTTCCACAAATTCGATTTCATCGCCTTGTGAGATATTTAACTTTTCAGCCAAGCTTTTTGGCAGACTTACTCCAAGACTATTGCCCATTCGCCCTATTTTGCGGGAATAACGCGTAACATTTGATTTTTCATTTGTCACTTTGACCACACCATTCATTAAAATTTTCCTCATCTATAAGTATAATCTATGAACAATTTGTTATACCTTATTACTGTAGTAACTTTTATAACGTATGTACATAATAGCAAATTTACTTCAAATATAAAGCAAAAACACCATCCTCAGATGGATGGTGTTCAATACGTTTGAGGCAAGTGTGGTTGTCTAAACCACACTTCGCCGATCTTATCGAGACGTCCAAGCGCCGTCAACTGTAATGACATCGCCGTTGATGAACTTCGACTCGTCTGACGCGAGGAATAGAGCCGTATTGGCGATATCGTCTGCTTCGCCGCCATTGAAAGGGCCAAGGTCGCCAAATGTAAGAGTGCCAAGTGGATCAAGCGTGCCCAGATTAGCCGTCATGCCGGTTGCGATGGAACCTGGTGCGATTACGTTCGCACGGATTTTGCCGTTTTCGCGGCCATAGAAAGCTGCGATGTTTTTCGTCAGGCCGATGACCGCATGCTTAGACATTGTGTATGCCGCGCCGCCGCGCGCGCCCAAATAACCGGCGATGGAGGCTACATTTACGATCGTGCCGCCGCTCGCTTGTGTATTAAATACTTTAATTGCTGAACGACAAGCGTAAAACTGCCCGTTCAGATTAACGCCACTTAATTTTGGAATGGATCGACAGCGACTTTGAGCTTTCTATAGACTACATGAGCGAGCAGCTTATCCAAATTTTGAAGTTTAATACGACGCAAATTTACGTCAAGCAGCATCATGCAAAACATTGAACGACATAGCAAAAACCCGACCGCATTTGGTCGGGTTTTTCATGATGTTGATGGAATAGGGCGAGCAGGGGAATATCACTTATCCAATGCTATCTATCTAATGCTCAATCCATGTTAAAAGCTCCGCCACAGGCGTACGAGGCTTCGGCGCAGGATGCGCCTCGGGGTTAAAATAGCCCAGATGCAGAGTACCGACGATTTTCTCCGCCGCCGTGACACCAACCGCTGCTAGAAAATCAGCATGCTCATTGTAAGGACTTGTTTTCCACACGCAGCCGATTGTCTTCTCCCAAGCCAGCAGTTGAATGTTTTGAATGAGCGCCGATGTGGCTGCAAAAGCCTCTTCCCAAGCTTTCTGAGGCAAGTCAGCCTTCATCACGACAATAAGATGAGCGGGTGTCTGGCTGCAATAGGTCTCATAAATTTGTTCACCATACTTCGCAACAAACTCCGCTGGCCTCGTATGAAGCACAGCCTCTGCAAATCTGCGCCTTCCCTCACCGATGAAAAGAATGAACCGCCAAGGCTCTTTCTTCGAATGGAACGGCGCCCATACAGCATCCTCCAGAATCGTATGAAGCACTTCTTTTGGAATTGGCACACCATTGAAATCCTGAATCGTCCGTCGTTCTCGAATGATATCTGCAATATTATTCATCATTCTGATGCCTCAATAGCCATTAGGAATTCAATGCAAAAGCATTCGTAATTTCGTCGATAATTTTGCTAAGCCCGATTGGACCGTAGCCTGCAAACCACAAGTTTGCATCTCCGATGTAGACGCGATTATTTTTAACTGCGTTTAAATTCGACCAGATGGAGGTACTCATAATCGTATCCAGCGCCACCTTGTTGACGTCACCAGGTCGAAGAATAATGAACATGCGGTCAGGGTTCAGCTCAGGGAGAACTTCTGCTGAAATCGGCACATTCCATGAATCTTTAAAATCGACAGCTTCTACGGATGCTGGTGTTAAGCCTAATGCTCCAAAAATGATGAAGTTATCGTTAGGCTGAATCAGCTGTAATTGCTTGTCCTGAACCCTCATAAAAGCAACCGTTTCATTCGGTGCTTCGGCAGCCAGCTTGTCATGCGCATCGGCCACTTTCTTATCGTATTCCGCCTGAATGCGTTCTGCTTCAGCTTCCAAACCGAACACAGCAGCGGTTTCATGGAATCTTTCCCAGTCTCCTTCATTCTCGTTGTCAAAAAGAATGGTTGGAGCGATTTTGGACAGCTGGTCGTAGTTGGCTTCACTGAGCGTATTCGACGCCAGAATAAGATCCGGCGCTGCTTCAAGCAGTGCTTCGTAATTTGGCGCTTCGCCTGAGCCGATCTCAATCGTATCCTTCATTTGGTCAGCCATGTACGCGGGAAAACCAAGATCGTTGTAAGTAACCATTGCATGAGGCTCTATGCCGAGTGCCAGCAGATGGTCGGCAAAAACATACAGCATGCCAGCTACCTTTTTCGGATGAGCAGGAACGACAACATCGCCTTTAACCGTAGAAATAGTCCGGGTTTCAGCCTCGGATGCCGCTGGCGAAGCTGATGGAGACTCGGCGCTAGGGGACTCCGTGCTTGAGGATTCCGCCTGCTCAGAGGGTGATCCGCTTGCCGCTGCATTTCCGGTGCTGCTGCTTTGGCCGCAGGCGGCTAACAAGCCGATAAGAAGCAGGAGCGAGAGAAGAAGAGTACCTCGCTTCATCATTTGAGAGAACACACTTATTTTAAACAAAACTTGCCACACGCCTTCCTTTATGATTTTGATAATCATTATCGTTATTTATTATAGGCAGGCGTATGTTTTAAAGCCATGGACGATCCTGCTCACTGCATGGACGTTTGGCTCATGAATAATTCGGTTGTCCGGCGTAGAAACAAGGCATGGGATAGAGAGGTGTAGCAGGAATAGCTCCGGGAAGCTCCGAGATCATAAATATGTCCGCTACGCGTCGCTTTAAGTTCACGCCAAGCTGCATTTGATTCGATCGAATGTCTGAATGCCTCACTTTTTCGATGATCCCCGCCGGTGAACAAAATCAAATGATCGATATTATAGGCTGCTAGCTCCTCAATCGTAAGCATTTGAGAATGGGAGACATTCGCCAGTTCTCTCGGCATCGCAAACCCTAAATCGCGATACAGGACCGTACCCAGATTACGGCTTCCAAACAGTTGAAAACGACCATTTTCAAATTGGGCCACGGCAACAGTCTGATCTTCGATTTGGTGTTGGATAGCGCTACGCGAGCGTTCAGCCGATGTTTCATACTGCTCCAGCCATAAATCAGCCGCCTCGGTCCGATTCACTGCCCGGCTAATTATGCGAAGATGGTCGCGCCATTCCCCATGGAAGGGCACCGTGCAGGTAGGGGCAATATGCCGAAAGAGATCGGCCTTGTCTGGTTCTTCATAATCTGTGCGCTCAAATCCAATGATGAGCTCGGGTCTGGCATGCAGAAGCTTGTCTAGATCAGGCTGAGCATTTCCTACTGTCAGAGTGTCACGCAGCTCGGCAAGGGGTTCTTGCGAGGGGTTGACCATTGCGGCATAGGGCTGCATGCCAAGCGCCAGCAAATGGCCCGTGTAAGGGATCGCTACAGAAGCGACTCGCGCTGAGTTGCGGTATTTTTTGATGAAAACGGTTGGCGAAGTACCCGTTGCCGCTTTAAATTTGCGGCTGAAATAAAACTCATCCTGGTAACCGACCCGATGTGCCGTCTCGCGAATGGTATGTTCAGAACCAATCAGCAGGTTGCCTGCTTGTGCGATGCGGACTTCATTTAAATATTCCATAGGCCCCCGGCCAAATTCCCTTTTGAAAAGCCTAGAGTAATGCGCCACGCTCATACCTGCCATCGCTGCCAGCATTTCACGTGTGAGGCTGTGGTGAAAAGAGGTATCGATATAAACTTTCGACTGCTGCATCAGCTCACGGACATGGTTATGAAGCAGCTCAGGCTCCGTCTCAGCATGCCTAAGGACTACCAGCAGAAGCTCTTGAAAGCGAATGCTCGCTTCCATGCGATCCCATCTGTTGCCTGCTTTCCATGCTGTGCTTATTTCCCTAGCCAGCTGCGGCGCTTCTGATAATGACACAGCTTGCTGGAAGTTTGGCTCAGCCTTCTGACGGTGAAGTGCGCCATCTGATCCTTCTATATAGACATCGAACGAAATTCGTTCATATTCAAGTGGAGAGTGGCCCCGAGCTCCTAACGTCCAGCTTATATCCGGTGAGAGAAGAAGGGCATGTGAAGGAGGAAGAATAAGCGATTGCCCGTTCCATTTTCCTTCCCCGCTGCCTTTTGTAATGATGAGAAGAGTATGGTGATCGGATTGGTGAAGTTCCGGTTCAGTCAGAACTGTACTGACGCTTTGAGCATCAATGAGCATATATAATCTGTCGGGTTCCTTCATTTGGGTTAGTTTGCTCCTTCCGCGGCGAGTACGATGTCAAACAATAATTACTCATATTTTACACCCATTTGCAGAGGAAGTACCATGGATTGTTGTTGTAAAGAATTTAACGGAGGGAGCGCCTCCATGAGTCATGGTTTGGTTGTAGCAGAACGAGGTTCTTTCAAAAACCGACTGCTTGTGTCGGTTCTTCATTGTAAGACAGAGGTGAACCGTATAACGATTTAATAAAGACGGGGTGTAATATATATAAATTCGGGAAAACCCTAATTATTACGATGAGAGAAGCTTTAGTTCGATATGGTAAAGCATCGCTATATTTTTATAGTTGATGGCAATAATGCATGATAGTTGTAACGAAAAATAAAACTCGACCTTAGTGGTCGGGTTTTATTTTTTAGTTGATTATCTTTATAGACAGAAGGGCCGAAGTAGAGTTTTAAAATTGATGTTTACTTGACTTCAATAATCGTAATTTTATTCAGAGATTGATTAAAATCAGCTAATACTGTTTTATTTTCTGCGAAATCATTGAATTGACTATATACTTTTTTTAGACCGTTAATTCTTCCTTTTTGGTTTGGGTAGTTTTCGAGCTGTGGCACACTACATTCAAAAGTCAATCCCTTGTACTCAAGCGTTAACTTACTGCCTTTAATTAAAGCTTCAGCAATATTTGAATTGCTCGAAAAGCGCAACAGGCCATACTTCAAGTCATTTTCTGTAATAATAGCCTCACTTGTCAACGATTGTTCAGAAACAATTTTTACATCTTCAGTTTGCTTGATAGAAATTACAGATTTTACTAATTCAATTCTTTTATTTAGTTCATTTAGTTCTTTATTTAGTTCATAAGTTTCTAGGTTGGCAATGAACTTGACATAGTCGGATGAATTTATAAACAACACTCCCTTTACGATTTTATTTTGATTTTGTTCATGGTTCTTTAAAAGGATTGTAACAATAAGTTCGCCTAAAGTAAAGTTATTTATTGACTAAGTTACAACTCTCATAACTTTTTAGGGGGCTGTTTGAAAAAAAGGTCAGCATAATCGACAGAAGCAATATGCTGCTTGAATCGATTATGTTGACCTTTTTCGGGGATAGTTGCTTCTTTCTATAAGGTTTATAACTGAGTAATGGCCTATAGATGTAAGTTGTTTCCTATTTCGTTATACCGGCTGCCCGCTCTTAACCTTCGCGAAAAAAGCGCTAATCGCATAATAAGCGGCGCCGCGGACGGCGGACTGATCCTGCAATTCGGCAAACAAAATTTGCAGCTTCTCGCGGTGATAGCTGAGTGTGCGACGGGCGATGGAGGCGTGAATCGCATCCTCCAGCCAAGCTTGTGCGCGGCTCATGCGGTTTCCGATGATCACGACGTTTGGATTAAACACATTAACAATGTTGGAAATGCCAACGCCCAAATATTCGCCAATGGCATAAAATAAGGCCTGTACCTCGCTGTTTCCTGCCTCTGCGGCAGCAATAAGCTCCTCCAGCGTCTCAAAGCCAAGCGGCTCTGCTTGCTCCAGCAGCGCATTCTCCGAAGCGTAAAGCTCCCAACATCCCTGATTGCCGCAGCGGCACGGCTTGCCGCCATATTCGATCGACAAATGCCCCAGCTCGCCGGAAAAGCCGGAAGCCCCTTTGTACAGCTCCTTGTTTAAAATAATGCCCGTCCCGATGCCGATGCCGACACTGACGTATATCTGGTTAGCGATACCGCGGCCCGCGCCGTATTTTTGCTCGCCCTGAGCTCCAGCGTTGGCTTCATTGTCGATGGTCACAGGCAGCCCGAAGCGTTCCTCCAGCATTTGCTGAAGCTCAACCTGCTGCCATTCAAGGTTCGGCGCAAACAGGATCGCGCCTTTGTCATCGACGATGCCTGGCGCTCCAACGCCGATGCCGATTAGGCCATAATGGCTGCTCGGAGCTTGCGACGCCAGCTCCTCAATAAAGGCGATGAGCTGGTTCAGGGCAAAATCCTGCTCGCGCTTTTTGAAGGTAAGCTGCCGCTCGCTAATGACAGTCCCTTGGAGGTCGGTTAACACGCCGCGCATATAGTTGACGCCAAGATCAATGCCGATGGCATGTCCGGCTTGTCCATTAAACAGCAGCATGACGGGCTTGCGTCCGCCGCTCGATTCGCCGGGACCATTTTCAAAAACGAGATGATTGTCGATCAGATCCTGTACAAGGCTGGAAACGGTCGCTTTATTAAGTCCGGTCCGTTCAGATATTTGAGCGCGAGAGAGAGGGGCATGCTTAATAACGGCCTCCAGCACAATCGCGGTATTCATTTTTTTGATAAGCGCCAAGTCGCCGGTCGTCTTCAGTTTCAACTAGATTGCCTCCGTCCATCTAAAAATCCATGTAGTGTATTGTATCACAGATGAATAGGACTATTTTAGCACAAAAAAACTTAGTTTAGTCAATAGACAAACTAAGTTTGATCATGTTATGCTGTTGGGGAGCGTTTACATCATGAGATATGCAACAAAGCATTTATCCCATACCCTATCAGGAGGTTTTATAAAAATGAGCTATTTTTCTAACATTGGCAAAATTCAATTTGAGGGCAAAGGTTCGGACAATCCGTTTGCATTCAAACACTATAACCCGGAGCAAGTCATTCTTGGCAAAACGATGGAAGAGCACCTGCGCTTCGCTGTTGCTTACTGGCACACTTTTAACGCTAACGGCACAGATCCTTTCGGTTCAGCAACGATGTTCCGCGAGTGGGATAAGCTAGACGGCCTTGACCGTGCGAAAGCACGCGTAGAAGCTAACTTTGAATTCATGGATAAGCTGAACATTCCGTTCTACTGCTTCCATGATGTGGACATCGCTCCAGAAGGCGCTACGCTGCAAGAAACGAACAAAAACCTTGATGTAATCGTAGGCCTATTGAAGGAAAACATGAAAACTTCCGGCAAAAAATTGCTTTGGAACACGGTTAACATGTTCTCGCACCCACGCTTCGTTCATGGCGCTGGCACAACTTGCAACGCTGACGTTTATGCCTATGCTGGTGCACAGCTGAAAAAAGGCCTTGAAGTCGGCAAAGAGCTTGGCGCTGAAAACTATGTTTTCTGGGGCGGCCGCGAAGGCTACGAGACCTTGCTTAACACCGATATGGGCCTCGAACTGGATAACCTGGCACGCCTGTACGAAATGGCGCTTGCATATGCGAAAGAAATCGGCTTCGACGCGCAATTCCTGATCGAGCCAAAACCGAAAGAGCCAACGAAGCACCAATATGACTTTGATGCAGCGACAACGATTTCGTTCCTGCGCAAATACAACCTGCACAACGATTTCAAGCTGAACCTTGAAGCGAACCATGCAACGCTTGCTGGTCATACGTTCGAGCACGAGATCCGCACGGCAGCTATCAACGGCATGCTCGGTTCCCTTGATGCGAACCAAGGCGATCTGCTGCTGGGCTGGGATACAGATGAATTCCCGACTGACCTTTATTCCACTACATTGACTATGTTTGAAGTGCTGAAAGCTGGCGGCATCGGCCGTGGCGGCGTTAACTTTGACGCGAAGGTTCGTCGTGCATCATTCGAAGCGGATGACCTGTTCCTCGGTCACATTGCGGGTATGGACAGCTTTGCATGGGGTCTGAAAGCTGCTGCGAAGCTGACGGAAGAAAAAATTCTTGATGGCATCGTAGACAACCGTTACCGTACGTTCAAAGAAGGCATCGGCGCTGACATCGTTTCCGGTAAAGCAACTTTGGCTTCGCTTGAGCAATACGCGCTGCAAAACAATCCGATCCGTCTAGAGTCCGGTCGTCAAGAGCGCATTAGACTGCAACTGAGCGAAGTTATTTTCAGCGTTTAAGTCGGGAGGACTTCGGCTATGAGCTATGTCATTGGAATAGATTTAGGTACGAGCGCCGTCAAGGCGCTCCTCATTAATAAAGAAGGCACGGTTGCAGGCGAAGCTTCCCGCAGCTACCCGCTTTATCATGAGCACACGGGCTGGAGCGAGCAGAAGCCTGATGATTGGGTAGATGCAACGCTCGAGGCGCTTGGCGAGCTTGCCGCTGCAATTGGGCCAGAAGCAAGCGCGCAAATCGAGGGCATCAGCTTCTCCGGCCAGATGCACGGTCTTGTTCTGCTGAATGGTGCAGGCAATCCGGTGCGCAATGCCATTCTCTGGAATGACACTCGCACAACGGCGCAATGCCGCGAAATCGAGCGTACGCTTGGCGACAAGCTGCTCGGCATTACGCGCAATCCGGCGCTGGAAGGTTTCACGCTGCCGAAAATCCTATGGGTGCGCGAGCATGAGCTTGCTGCTTTCGAACAGGCAGAGCTGTTCCTGCTGCCTAAGGATTATGTACGCTATCGCCTGACAGGCGAGCAGCATATGGATTACTCCGATGCAGCAGGCACGCTGCTGCTGGATGTAGCAGCGAAGCGCTGGAGCGAAGAGGTGCTGGCTGCATTTGAGCTGCCGGCAAGCTTCTGCCCGCCACTCGCTGAGTCGCATGGTCAGACGGGTACGCTGCTTGCTGAATGGGCACAGCGCACAGGACTGCCAGCTACGGTAAAGGTGTTCGCTGGCGGAGCCGACAATGCTTGCGGCGCAATCGGCGCTGGCATTTTGAGCGAAGGCTTGACGCTATGCAGCATAGGAACATCCGGCGTTATTTTGTCCTATGAAAATGACAAAAATAAGGATTTTGCCGGCAAAGTACATTTCTTCAATCACGGCAAGGAAGATTCCTTCTACGCAATGGGCGTGACGCTTGCGGCAGGCTACAGCCTGAGCTGGTTCAAGAAGACGTTCGCGCCGAGTGAATCCTTTGATGAGCTGCTTGCAGGCATCGGGGAAGTGAAGCCGGGAGCAGGCGGTCTGTTGTTTACGCCTTATCTCGTAGGCGAGCGTACGCCGCATCCGGATTCCCTTATTCGTGCCAGCTTTATCGGCGTGGATGGCTCGCATGAGCGGGTTCATTTTGCCCGTGCCGTGATGGAGGGCATTACGTTCTCACTGCATGAATCGGTCGATATGTTCCGTGCGGCTGGCAAAACGGTCGATACGATTGTATCGATTGGCGGGGGAGCGCAAAATCCGGTTTGGCTGCAAATGCAGGCTGACATTTTTGACGCGAAGGTAGTAGCGCTCGAAAACGAGCAGGGCCCTGGCCTCGGCGCAGCGATGCTTGCTGCATACGGCAGTGGCTGGTTTGAAAGCCTGGAGGCTTGTGCAGCGAAGTTTGTGAAGCATGCCGAGCAATATTTGCCGCAGCCTGAAGCTGTTGAAGCGTATAAAGGGCTGTTCCGTATCTATCAGCAGGTTTACACGCAAACGCGCAGTTTGAACGAAGCGTTAGCCGCATACCGCGGTTAGCGAGGTTACCCGCAAGAACACATATGGCTGCCGCTTCTTCTGTTTTTCAGGAGAAGCGGCTTTTTTTATGGAATGAAATAGACATGAATTAGTTATCCAAAGGACAGTTTAGCCATAGCTAGTGCTACAATCGGCATGAGAGAAATTTATAAAAAGGAGAAATATGCACATCCTTGACTTTCCCCTGCAGGGGAAACTGTATAATCCCATTATGTATAGATTGGAGGCGATATTTTGTTTAAAATCAGTGCGTTTTCCAGGCTCAGCAAGGTCTCTCTAAAAACACTGCGCTATTATGACCAGATTGGCATACTAAAGCCGAGAAAGGTGGATTGCGATACTGGCTACCGTTACTATTCCGCAGATCAGCTTCTTGAGCTCAACCGAATCTTATTCTATAAGGAATTGGGTTTCACATTGCCACAAATTACACAATTGCTTCAGGAGGATATTACATTGGAGAATATTCAAGGGATGTTTAAGCTGAAAAGAAGCGAAATCCAGCAAATCCTCGATACGGAACAAGCCAAACTCGTCAGGATTGAGGAGCGTATGCAGCTTATAGAAAAAGAGGGGCAAGTCGAAACAGGGCAAGAAATCAGAATCAAAGCAGAAGGTGCCAGGCAGTTTCTTTTTCAGACAGCATATGGGAGAGAAGAGGACATTCCAGAGTTGTTTCGTAAATTTAATCAGTTATTATCAAAGGAGATTCGCCAATTGACTCAAGGTCCGCAGGTTGTTTTGTGGAAAGAAATAGACGGAAAAGAGGATGAGTTTGAGTTTGAAGTCGGTTATTTTTTAACCTGTGAGCTGCTATTATCTCCAGACCCTTTCCAGCTACGGACTCTTCCTCCTGAGCCGATGATGGCCACAATGGCTTTTCGTTCGAATTCTAACTTTGCTTGTACAGCCTGTGTTCATTTAGCTAGATGGATAGAGAAAAATAACTATCAGATCAAGGAAAACGAGTCTGGCAGGGAAATATATTTACCTTTATCTCCAAAACAAGATGCACAATTCATAGAAATACAAATTCCAATTATAAATAGATAACTGGAGGAGGAGCGGATAGAATTGAAAAACAAACGGATCATCTATGTCCTGGCACTTGCTGTTTTTCTGATCGGAACCATTGAATATATTATTACTGGAGTCATTGAAATGATGGCGGTGGACTTGAAAGTATCTATTTCTGAAGCTGGGCTATTGGTGACTGTATTTGCTCTCGCAGCGGCCATTATCGCTCCGATTCTGATTGCTTTAACGATAAATATGGAGCGCAAGAAGCTGCTCATGGCTACTCTCAGTGTGTTTATTGCCAGCAATGGACTAATGTTTATAAACCTATCTTACGAAACCGTACTATGGTTACGAATTATTCAAGGTGCTAGTGGAGGGATCGCTACTGTAGTAGCCATGGCAGTAGCGACACGACTCGTTGAAAAAGAAAAAAGGGGCAGTGCCATCGGTACTATTTTGATGGGGCTCAGCAGTTCACTTGTGCTTGGTGTTCCAATCGGCACATTCTTTAGTGAGATATTTGGATGGAGAGTTTTATTCATTACGATCGGCTTATTAAGCGTTCTTCCATTGATTATCATCTATAAAAAGGTTCCTTCAATTAAAGAAGAAGAAGCCGTTACCCTTAGGATGCAGCTCTCCATTTTAAAAGATACAAAAATTCTAACTGCCTTGGTTATTACTTTATTTTATATCGGCGGATACTCTACTTTATTCACTTATATTACGCCTTTCTTACAAGCCACATCCTCTCTTTCCATAACCGAAATTAGCGGTGTTCTATTCCTAGCAGGAATTTGCAGCTTTGTCGGATCACAAGTGGGCGGACAATTGGCAGATGCAAAGGGATCGAAATTCACAATTTGTCTTGGACTCCTGTTACAAGGAGCAACTATTCTTTTATTCACTCTAGCCGGTGTCAATCTCTTTGTATTGATTTTGGTTTTAATGATCTTTATGTTAGCAACTTGGAGTATATCCCCTGCTCAGCAGCTGTATCTGGTTACTCTGTTACCTCGAAATCCGGACATTGCCTTAAGCGTAAATACTTCCTTCATCCAATTTGGTTTTGCACTGGGATCTGGATTAGGCGGGCTTGTCATCAGTCGTACATCTGTCCTGTATTTGAATTGGCTGGGTTTTGCCGCTGTCAGCATAGCTTTACTTCTCGCCATCTTACTATTTAAAAAAATTAGCAGTAGGACTGGAATTCCTATTATTACTAAATAAATATGCAAATGAACAAAATAGTACGATCGATTTCATTCATACGATTTTATTTCTGAACTCCAACATATCGCCCCAATCACTGCTTAAAGCTGCTCCAAATCGCCTCCGGCTTTACTCCCAGCTCTCCGGCGATAAGCTCGGCTGTGAGTCGCTGGGGCTTTTTTATTTTGCCGTTGCGAATTTTGGAAATGGTCGTCAAGGAAATGAGCGTGGAGCGGGAAAGCGATGTAGCGGAAATATTTTTGCTTAGCATCAGCATTCTCAGCTTGTAGGAAGGGTCCTCCTCTTGGGCTTGCTGGTTTAGCTCTGTGAGCATGATCAAATAGCTATGAAACGCCTTGTTGCCCGAATAAAAAGGCTTAATCAATGCTTTTGCGGTATCCTTGCCATCTCCGATCTGCATATGCAGCTCCAAATGCTCAATTTTGCCGATGCTTTTGGCCCTTTCCATGATGCGGCGCAGTGGTGCGCGGTGCTGCTCGGCAACCAAATCAAAAATGCTGCGATTCAAAAAGCTGGCCGAGCCTTGGGCAAGCGGAGCGAAATAACGCTTCAGCGAAAAAATGCGGAATTGTTCCGAGATGCCGATGGCCATCATGATTTTATGATCGACAGCGAATTCATCGCCCCAACGCTCGGCAGACACATCCTTGCAGACGAGCATATAATACGTTTGCTCCTCCATTTGAAATTTACGGCAGCTCAGCCGAACGGTCGCCGTCATCGTAGAGCGCGTCGTCAGCTCACAGTCGAACGTCAGCTGATCATCCTCAATAAGCTTCGCCATCAGCTGCCCGAAAGGCTGCGAATCCTTTACGAAATCCTCCGGGTTGACCTCTAGAAGCTCATGCTTTCGATAGCCGGACAGCCCAGTAAAGGCTTTGTTAATATCGCGAATATACCAGCGGTTAAAATCATATTCCACAATCATCATCGGGTCGGCTAGCTGGTAAAAGATCGTATGCATGCTAATAATGCCTCCTTCAATCGGTGGTATATCTAGAGTTAAGTTAGATTACATTAAGGGTTATTAAATATGACATATCTCGTATTTTAAATTATGCAGAAAAAAACTCGAAATGACAACACCCTTTAGTCATACTTCGTTAACAAATTGGGGCAGACTAAAGATAGAGTCAACGCCCGAAAGGAGAAAAAACCGATGAATTCGGCATTATTGTTTGATTTCGGAGATATGACGAGCGCGGGGATGGCCTTTGACACGCTGGAGCAGCTTGGCTATGATCCAGTTCTGCATGAAGGAGGAAGGCTGCATATTCATATGGAGGGTAACGATCTCATTTCTGCGCTTGAGATTATGCAGATGCATGGCGGCCGGCTTATTCAGGAAGCTGCCATTGATGCGAACGCTTACACGGATACTGCCTATTCGCTTGACGGCATCACCATTCCCGCGCATATTGTTAATGAGGATTGGAACGAGGAGCTGTAGCCAGCATTTTTGGCAAAAGAAAAGCGCGGCTTTAGCTGTCTGAGACAGCCATTGCCGCGTTTTTTCCTGCATTGTAGCCTGTTGAGAAGGCCGCAGTAATGTTGTAGCCACCTGTGTAGCCATGAATATCGAGCACCTCGCCGCAAAAATACAGGCCGGAGCTTTGCTTGGAGCCCATCGTCTTCGGATCGATTTCCTTCAAATGGACTCCGCCGCCGGTGACGAAAGCTTCCTCAATGGATAGCGTCCCGTTCACCTTAACGGGGAAAGCTTTGATTTGCTTGGCGAGCGCAAGAAACGGCCCCTTGGGAAGATTGTCGTACGTAATATCGCCGTTGATGCCATTTTGCTGAAGCAGAAAATCCAGCAGCCGTTCCTGCAAATAGCCGCGAAGCACATTTTTAATCGCTTTTTTAGACTCCAGCTTCGCCATTTGCATCATTTCCTCATAAACGTCGGCTTCGGAGCGCCCCGGCAGCAGGTCGATTGTGAGAAGTACGGTTGCAGCTTCCCTAGCTTCGCTTCCTAAGTGCTCTGCCGCATCTAAAGCGTCTGTGCCCCCTATTCTGCCATTTGCTGCGCTGATGCCTTGAGCGGCGCCAGAAGCGCGCTGCTCTTTGCTTGCCGCCTGTTTGAGCGCTTTGACGACGAATTGGCTGCATCTAAGGGCGGTTGGGCCGGATAAGCCGAAGTGGGTGAAGATCATGTCACCCTCATGGGTGATCAATTTTTTGCCTTTCGCATTCCACACCGTTAGCTCTACCTCGCGCAGTGAAATGCCCTGTAGCGTTTTGCTGCGTATCCAAGGCTCGGAGGAGGTGAGAGGCACTTCTGTCGGATACAGCTCAGTAATGGTATGCCCGCCGCTGATAGCCCAAGGATAGCCGTCTCCAGTGGAGCCGGTATGGGGGACGGATTTGCCGCCCGTAGCGATGATGATGGCTTTCGCCGCGAGCTTTTCACCATTTTGCAGCAACAGTCCTTGTACGGCACCGTCCGCGTAAAGGACCTCACGCACGGGTGTATTTGTTCGAATGTCCACCCCTTGCTCCCGAACTTTGCGGATGAGCGCATCGACGACCGTTTTGGCTTTGTCAGAAACCGGAAACATTCGGCCTCGGTCTTCCTCCTTCAAGGCAATGCCCATCCCTTCGAAAAAAGCGATAATATCGCGATTGCCAAACGCATTTAGCGCACTGAATAAAAACTTTCCGTTTCCAGGTATATGTTGGATGAGCTGATCCATCTCTTTTGCATTCGTCACATTACAGCGTCCGCCTCCGGAAATGCCGAGCTTGCGCCCAAGCTTGTCTCCTTTATCAACGAGAAGAACAGAGGCTCCGTGCGCGCTTGCAGCTACCGCTGCCATTAGACCGGAGGGACCTCCGCCAACAATTATAATATCGTACATGATTCACTCAGCCTTTCTTTCTGCAATCTTGTTTATTGTACCATTCTTCGGACGAAATATTGAGTTATAATAGAACATAATTCATCAGCTGGAGGTGCCTTGGATGATTCGTATGGAATGGACGTTTCAGGGTTATGGGGATACCGAACTATACGTAAGAGAATGGAAGCCAGAAAAGGAGCGTCCAAAGGGCGTTTTATGTCTCATACATGGGATGGGAGAGCATGGTGAACGTTATCGTTCATATGCGGCGAGGCTCGTAGCAGCTCAATATGCTGTAATCGCTCTTGATCAGCAGGGCCATGGCCGTTCTTCTGGGCCAAGGGGGCATTTGCCTTCTGTAGATGATGCGGCAGCCTACGCCGCCATGCTGGTGGAGCAGGCTGCGGAGCGCCATCCAGGGCTGCCACTCTTTCTTTACGGGCACAGCATGGGCGGCAACATCGCGATGAATTGCGCACTGCGGCTCCAGCCTGCAGTGAAGGCGCTCGTGCTGTCCAGTCCGTGGCTAAGGCTGGCCTTTACGCCACCACGTGCCCAGCTTTGGCTGGGGAAGCGGCTCGCGGCCATTTGGCCAGGGCTGCCGCAATCGACGGGACTTAAGAGCGGGGAGTTGTACCGCCGAGGTTATGAGGAGGCCGTGCATATGGAAGGAGACCCGCTGTGCCATTCCCGCATTACGGTTAAAACCTTTCTGAATCTCCATGATTCAGGTGAATGGGCAATAGCCAATTGCAGGCAGCTCCAAGTGCCGCTGCTGCTCATACACGGCGCAGCTGACAAGATCACCTCACATGAAGCAAGCGAGAAAGTGGCGCAGCGGCTTGGCGAGGCATGTACTTTTGTTTCTTGGTCTGACGGCTATCATGAACTTCATAATGATTTGGAAGCACAGCGTTTTATTGAAGTGGTGACGAACTGGCTGGATAGGCATACAGATGAAAATAAGGATCACGCAATTTAATCTATATAAGTTGAACTAAAGGAATTCATTTCCACACTGTCGAATATAAGAAACATAACTTAAAAGCGATGGTGAAATCATGGAAATGACACAAGCGTTAACTGAAATTGAATCCTTAATGAAAAAAGAAAAAGAGCGACGAATGTTTGAGCGTTATCAAGCTATTGTTCTGTATTTGAAAGGGAAGAATGCAAAAGAAATCGCAGAGATCATAGGCAGAACGGAACGAACGGTCTATAAATATATGCGTGCGTACCGCGAAGCAGGTGTAACTGGACTGCAAATCCACTATTCAACAGGAGCGCCAGAGCGGCTGACCAAAGAACAACAGGAGCAACTGAAAGCGACGATCGTCTCCTCGGTTCCACACGAAGTAGGCTTTGAAAGTAAATACAGCTGGACGCTCTACCTTATTGGCCAATATATCAAGCGGGAGTTCGGTCCGTCCTATTCGCTTCGTGGCATTTCCAAAATGGCACACCGCCTTGGGCTCAGCTACACCAAACCCACGTATACGTTAGCTGCTGCGGATGAAGCCAAGCAACAGGTCTTTACAGAAGAGACGTTTCCTGCTTTGAAAAAAGACTAATGAACGAAGACATTGCTCATTTACTCTTCGAAGACGAGTCCATGATCCGGGATTACCAAGCGCTTCAGCATACATGGTTTCTCAAAGGCAAGCAACGCAACATCCAGACCACAGGCAAACATCGCGGCGTCAAATTGTTGGCTGTACTGGATTATACGACGGGTCAAATTCTCTGGAAAGAAGATGAGCAGTATAACGCAGAGACATTTCTATCGTTTCTACAAATGGTGGTCGAAGCGTATCCCAAAGGAAAGATGGTTATGGTACTGGACAATGCTCGCATTCATCATGCGAAATTGCTTCAACCCTTTCTGGAAGATCACAAAGAGCGTCTTGAATTGGTTTTCTTACCACCGTATAGTCCGCAATTGAACCTGGTGGAGGGACTTTGGAAATGGCTGAAATCGGATGTTATTAACAACGTGTTTTTCCATACCGTCTCAGAGATCCGCAAAAAAGTTGCTGCGTTTATGCAAAACATAGCTCTCGATACTCAGACGATTATTGATCGTCTTTGTCTTCGTTTAGAAGACGATCAACTCACTGAATATATCTAGTTCAACTTATATAGTAAGCGATTAGGGGGGGAGACCTGTCGTTCGTGTTGAAAGAATTGCTGTTACAATTCGTAATCTCACTTATTCCCGTATTTTCCTTTCAGCTCTGGCATTATAAGCAGCGCAAGGAAAACCATATTCGAGTGTTTATAACGGCTGCAAGTGCAATCGCAATGGTTGCGTGCATGGCGGTTTCGACGGATTTTAATGGATATGAGCTGAATTTCCGCTTCGTTCCGTTTATTTTGGGCTCTTTATACGGAGGGGTATATGGTGCCCTTATTCTTGATCTGCTTTATATTATCCTTAGAGTGCCAGCGCTTGACACCGATGCGGAAAAAATGGTTTTTGTCTTTTTCATGTTTGTTCACGTACCTATTATATTGTTCTTTGCCAAGCGATTCAGCAAGAAGCCCTTGCATCGAAAGCGGCTCATAGGCGTTAAATCGATAGCGCCAATCTCCGTCTACATATCCTTAATATTTGTCATGTTTATGATGAATGAGGGCTTTTACTGGTCAACTGAGCTTGTTGCGGTATTCGGTTTATTGTTAATTGGCTCAATCGTTGCCATTTGGTTGTCTATTTTTATTGTGGAGAAATTTGTTGAAAACTCACAGCTGCAGCTGGAGCTCAAAAATGTTTCGTCCAGCTATCGGCTGGAAGTAGAAAAACAGCAGCAGTTCATCGATGAAATGCTGCTGGCGATTTTATTCACAGATGAGCGTGGCGTCATCACGCATTTGAATGCGAAGGGCAAGGAGCTGTTCCAGCGGCAGCTTGAGGCAAGCGGAGATTTATTTTCAGGAAACGTACGTATGGACACCTTTTTTGCTGCAAAAGAGGACGGTTCCTATATCAAGCTGCTTGAGGATGCGCTCGCTGGAGCCAAGAGCAGTAAAGGACCACACACGGAAGAGGGCAAAACGCTGCTCAAGACAGCATTCGCCATCCGGAGGCAGGAGGATCATTCCATTGTGGGAGCTGCCCTTATTGTCCAAGATGTAACGGAGCTTACGCTGCTGCGCGATGAGCTGGGACGAATGGAGCGCCTTAGTCTGATTGGACAAATGGCTGCAAGCATTACCCATGAGATCCGCAATCCGATGGCGGTAATACGGGGATTTATGCAGCTGATGCGGGAGCGGAGCCGGCTGAATGAGCAGCAGTATTACCAGATCGTTATGGAGGAGCTGGACCGGGCGAATACGATCATTAGCGACTTCTTATCATTGGCGCAAAATCGTTCCGTCCCGATGCAGAAGCATTCCTTGCAGACGATAATCATGGAAATATTGCCGCTGCTTGAGGCGGACGCCAATCTTAGAGGACAGGTTGTGCAAACGGAGCTTGCCGATGATTTGCCCGCCTTTCTTATGTCTGACAAGGAAATGAAGCAGCTGCTTATAAATCTAGTGCGCAACGGCATGGAGGCGATGGAGGAAAAGGGCGTTCTGCACATATTTACTTGCTATCTCCCTCTGGAAAATAAAGTGGTGCTTCGGATTCGTGATAATGGCGTAGGTATTCCAGCAGATCAGATGAGCCAGCTGTTTAAGCCTTTTTATACGACGAAGTCCAAAGGAACGGGACTTGGGCTGCCGCTTTGCCTCAGCATTGCTGAAAGGCATAATGGCAAGCTGGAGGTGGAGTCCGAGGAAGGGGAAGGAACGACGTTCCTTTTAACCTTTATGCTGGGAGAAACGGATATTTAGTTAGCGTTCTAATGCTCTAATAACATAATGGAAACTAAACCTGCACATACTACCTTTGCCTGTCAGTCATAAAAGACGGATGAAGGAGGAGAATACATGGAGCGCAATCATGCGAAGTCTGAACAATCCCTGCAGCAGGAGCAGCAAGATGCTGAAAATGCCAAAAAGCGCAAAGGGACTTCTCAGGCCGAAGCCGGTTTCGACAAGAAGCTGGACGGCCCGAATCGCCCGTCTGTCTAACGAGGCAAGCGGCGAAGGCTGCTCGCCGGCAGCTGGGAGCAGAAGGAGTGCGGAATCTTAGAGCAGCAGCTGTGACATGGACGGCTGTTGCTTTATTTTCCTAACCAGCGTTATAATAGTAACTAAATTTATGTTATCAAAAAGGAGTGTATTTCAGTGTCCATGTCATTTGAGAGATACATGCTCGATATGGTTCAACCGATGCGTGATGATTTGACGCGTCTTGGCATTCAAGAGCTTCGCACACCCGAGGATGTGGAGCAAAATCTTCCTGAATCCAAAGGTACAGCGCTTGTAGTCGTAAACTCCGTTTGCGGCTGTGCAGCAGGCCAGTGCCGCCCAGGTGTAGCGGAAGCGCTGCAGCATGATATTACACCAGATCATTTGTTTACAGTATTTGCTGGACAGGATAAAGAAGCAACGGCTAAAGCTCGCGAATACTTTGCGCCGTACCCGCCTTCTTCTCCATCCATTGCGCTAATGAAGGACGGAGAGCTTGTTCATTTCATTGAGCGTCATCAAATCGAGAACCGTTCCGCGTCGGATATTGCAGCCGATCTGGCTGATGCGTTCGATCGGTTCTGCCGCTAAGGGCAGGAGGAACTATGAGCTTACAAGCAGATATTATAAAAAGACTTGGCGTTAAGCCAGTCATTGATGTAGAACAGGAAATCCGCACCCGCGTTGATTTCCTCAAAAAATATGTATTGGACTCTCATACGACAGGCCTGTTGATCGCCATTAGCGGCGGCATCGACAGCGCAGTAGCAGCGGGCCTTTGCAAAAAAGCGACCGATGAGCTGACAGCTGAAACCGGTCGCGACTATATGACGCTTGGCGTTTACCAGCCTTACAGCGAGCAGTCGGATATTTCCGACAGCTACGCGGTATCTGAGGCATTCGGTATTACGAAAACCGTAGAAACGAACATTGGCGAAGCGGTAGACGAAATCGCCATAGAGACGGAGCACGGCTTGAAGAGTATCGGTATCCATCGTCATATTAGCCGCGGCGGCAAAGGCAATGTGAAGGCAAGAACGCGTATGGTTGTCCAATATGCGCTTGCCTTTGACCTCAATTTGCTCGTTGTTGGTACGGATCATGCATCCGAAGCCATAACAGGCTTTTATACAAAATGGGGCGACGGGGCCGTTGATATTACGCCGCTCAGCTCACTGAACAAACGTCAAGTACGCCAGCTTGCCTCGCACCTTGGCGTGCCGAAGAGCATTCTCGACAAAGCGCCATCTGCTGGTTTATGGGAAGGGCAGACTGATGAGGATGAGCTTGGCATTAGCTACGATGACAACAGCGATTATTTGGAAGGCAAGGAAATTGGTGCTGAGGCAAAGGAAAAGCTGGAGAAGCAATACCAGAAAACCGAGCACAAGCGCGCGCCTATTCCTGGCATTTAATTAAAAACGTATCATTTAGAAGCTTGTCCGCTGCAAAAGCGGGCAAGCTTCTGTTATTATGGAGCAAATACGTTGTAGGGAAGAGTACATATACGAAAGTAATCATTGAAGGCAGGCGAGGCAATGATAGTAGGAATTGGTCATGATATAACGGACATGAGCAGAATGCAGACGATACTTACCGGCAGCTCGGCGGGGAGATTTTTGCAGCGGATTTTGACAGAGCAGGAGCTTAAGCTGGCTGAGAGTTATGAAGGGAAACGGAAGGTTCAATTCGCATCGGGCCGTTTTGCGGCGAAGGAAGCGGTGGTCAAGGCGTTTGGCTGTGGCATCGGAAGCATTATTGGCTTTGGCGATATTAATATTTTACGTTCAGAATCTGGAAAGCCAGAATGTGTATTGTCAGAAGCGGCATGGCAGAGGCTTGGATTATCCGCTGCCGCAGTGCGCGTTCATATTACGATTACGCATGACCGGGAGCTGGCATCTGCCGTTGCCATCGTCGAACAGCTAGCCTAATTACGCTGCTTATTGTAGCAAAATAGTTAGTTATACAAGATTATGCTACGAATTGTAATGTTGATGTCAACTTTGTCATTATCAGGGGGCTATTTGCCGATAAAGATAAGGAGACTGAATTTAGGGTATTGAAGCCGCCGCTATCATTCGGCACGTTCTATATACAGCATGTGTTGGCAGCAGGCTTGCTCGCCGCCTATCGATGGCGGCGGACAAGCCTGCTCGTCTATTTCTTGCCAGCTAGCCAAGCGGCGAGTCCAGCGATTTCTTCGCTTGTGAGACGATCCTTGAACGACGGCATGGAGCCTTCGCCATTTTCCAATTGCTTCACTATGTCTGCCTCGCTCATCCGGGCTCCAACCTTCTGCAGATTGGTCTGAGTCCCCATGCGGCCTTGCAGGTCCGTGCCGTGGCAGCTGATGCAGTTGGATTTATAGACAGAGGCTGTGCCGTCAGGTGCATCCATATGCGGCGTTGCTTTCGTTCCCGGCTGTGACGTGCCGCCGCAGGCAGCAAGCAGGGCTGTAGTCAGGGCTGCAAGCAGCAGCATTTTGACCCAGACAGATAGAGAATTACGTAACATTTGGGTTCCTCCCATTTATCCATATTAGGAAATCATAGAGATAGTATAGCGGATTGCTTGCTGCAACTTCCATAGGATTTTGCCAAGGGGGGCGCTATAATAGAAAAGACTAACAAGAAAATACGACAAGAGATCGGTAGGCATGGAAGATATATGGAAATAACTGGCGAACATATGCTCAACCAACAGTTTAAGCAGTTAAAGGTTGATGTGATGGTGGCATCCTATACGAAAAGTCCAGCAGGCTGGATAATGAGGCGGGTGGAGCCTGACTATTTCTGCTTATGCTACGTCGATAAAGGTGAAGGTTGGCTGGAAATAAACGAGTCCAAATATAAGGTCAGCGCCGGGCGGCTGTATTTGCTGCGTCCAGGCTGGGCAAGAAGGTACGGCTCGCTGGGTGAAAATCATTTTATTCATTATTGGTGTCTTTTCCGCGCGGAGATGGCTGCCGAATCCTATACCCATTTAGCCCATTTGCCGCTGGAGGTTGAAATGAAGGACGCGCAGGTTGTCAAGCAGCTGTTTACGAAAATGCTGGCGGCGCAGGAAGAAAGCGACCTTACGGGTGAACTGCGGACGAAGGCTGTGCTTTTCGAGCTGCTTGCGCTGTTCATGGAGAACAGTCGGACGCAAAACACGACCTTGCTGCAGCTGTCGGAGCATGAACACTGGAATGAAGTGCTTGTCTATGATGAAGTGCTTAATTTTATTGAGGCAAATTTGCAATATCAAATTCCAATTGGCGTGCTGGCCAGGCTGGCAGACCTATCGCCTGTGGATTTTCATGCTGCGTTTAAAAATAAAGTCGGCTGCTCGCTCGTTCAATACATCACGCAGCGGAGAATTGCGACAGCCAAGAAGCTGCTGCGCACGACAAGCTTGCCGATTGCCGCTATTGCTGCGGAGGTTGGCATGCTTAATCATTATTTGTCGCGGTTGTTCAAGCAGCAGACGGGCATTACCCCTTCGGAATACCGCCGAATTATTTGCAGCAGCGCCTGGCAGGAAGCCGGACAAACAGATCGAGAGGAGTACAGAAATACATGACAGCGGAAGCAAAACAACATTTTAGCAGAGAACTGCTGCATTGGTACCAGAGAGGCAATCGCGATTTGCCATGGCGTAAAAGCCGCGACCCTTACCGGATATGGGTATCGGAAATTATGCTTCAGCAAACGAGAGTCGATACGGTTATTCCCTATTACGAACGGTTTATGGCAAAATTTCCATCGGTTCAGGCGCTTGCTGAAGCGCCCGAGCCCGAGGTGCTTAAGTGCTGGGAAGGGCTTGGCTATTACTCGCGGGCGCGGAATTTGCAAGCGGGAGCGCGCCAAGTAATGGAGCTGCATCAAGGACAGGTGCCGGATGATAAAACAGCCGTCGCTGCTTTGAAAGGCGTGGGGCCTTATACGAGCGGTGCAATTATGAGCATCGCCTTTAATCGGCCTGAGCCAGCTGTAGATGGCAACGTCATGCGCGTGCTGTCCCGTTATTTTGCGCTGGAGGATGATATTGCAAAGCTGGCCACGCGGGTGAAAATCGAAAAGCTCGCCGCCGAGCTGATTCCTGAAGGCGCAGCAGGCGACTTCAATCAAGCTCTAATGGAGCTGGGTGCGCTCGTCTGTACGCCAAAGTCTCCTAGCTGCCTGCCATGTCCGGTGATGGAGCATTGTGAAGCTCGAATCGAAGGACGCGAGACGGAGCTGCCTATTAAATCGAAGGCGAAGCCGCCACGGCCAGAAGCTCGAATTGGCGTCATTGTTGAAGGCTCAGGCGCGCATGCGGGCAAGGTGCTTGTCCGGCAGCGTCCGGCTACCGGGCTGCTTGCGCAAATGTGGGAGCTGCCGCATTTGCTTGTGCCGAAGGAGCTGGAATTGCTGCTTCATTTCAGCGAGGAGCAACTGACGGAGCAAGCACCGCTTGGCGGGCTGCTGACCGAGGCGGTCGTAGGCGATACGGGCTTGCTTATTCGTCCTCACCGCCAGCTGATGGACGCCGATCATATTTTCAGCCATATCCATTGGAAAATGAGAGTTTATAAGGCGGATCTAGGTGCGATGAAGATGGGCGCAGAAGTGCCAATGGCGCAAATGGCTGCTGAAGCTGCGGCTGTCTATACAGCTGCTGGAAAGCAGCTGGAAGAGCAGGTGGACACTGAGCAGGGGGAGCAATTAAAGCAGCAGGAAGAGCTTCCCGAGCCGTATCGCTGGATTGGGCCGGAGCATATGGATGAGCTGGCATTTCCGAATTTATTTTTGAAAATTTTACGCGATTATTGGAATCAGGATTTGTAAAACCGAAGGGAGAGCTTTGGAATGAGTGATAGGTTGAAGCAGCTGCTTGAGCACAAAATCGTAGCGATTCTTAGAGGAATCGAGGATCGCCATGCTGATGCTGCAGGACAGGCATTAATAGACGGCGGTATCCGCCTGATGGAAATTACGCTGAATACGCAGGGCGCTACAACGATGATTCATCGCTGGCGCACCAAATTTGACGATCAAGCGATTGTCGGCGCAGGTACGGTGCTGGACCTTAAGATGGCGCAGGAGGCAGTGGCTGCGGGGGCGCAGTTTATCATTTCGCCGAATCTCGATGAGGAGGTTATTGCTTACGGCGCGGAGCATGGCGTATCTGTATGGCCTGGCGTTATGACGCCTACCGAAATCGTCAAAGCTTGGAAAGCTGGGGCGGAAGCGGTCAAGCTGTTCCCGATGGGGACGCTTGGCACTAAATATTTGGCGGAGATTCGCGGCCCGTTGGACCATATTCCTATTATGGCGACAGGTGGAGCGGATCTGCATAATCTCGGCGAATATTTTGGAGCTGGGGCGAATGCCGTCGGTCTGGGCGGCAAGCTCGTTAACCTAGAGTGGGTACGCGAAGGCAAGCTCGAGCTAGTTACGGAGCGGGCGCGGCAGTTCGTTGATGCGGTGAGCAAGCTTTAATATGGGTTAGCGGGCGGTTAGCCCAAAGAGTTTATTCTCTATTATAGTTTTCTATCATCTACTGGGAGTAATAAATAAAAGGGCCTGCGGCAACAACGGCCGCAGGCTGCAAGAGAGAATATATAATAAAGGGGGGTCATAAAGCTAGTATAATTGGATAAGATGAATATAACCTGAGCGATATATTACAGTTAGATTACAAGAAGGAAATCGCTTACAAAAAAGGTGGGTGAGCATGATGCGTTTTTCCATTTGGAAACCGGCGGTCATCGCAGCAGCGGTGTTAGGCACGCTTTATTTTACAATGAAGCCGGAGTGGCTGCCTGTATTCGCTGCATCGGAGCAGCAGGGCCAAGGCAGCGGAACGATCAGTCAATTGGAGCAGGAAATAGCCGCACATTTTAAAAATAGAGAAGAGCATTTTACGCTTCAATATAATGGGGACAGCAGCAAGCTGTCGGCAGAGCTTAAATCGATTATTGACCGCGCGATGGCGAAGGATGATTATACGGCGTATATTTTGGAATCGTATGTGTATACGACGCGCAGTCTTGGTACTCGCTCAACGATCAAGATGGAGGCGAGCTACCGGGAATCAAAGGTGCAGACGGCTGAGGTGGACCGTGTGGTTGCGCAGCAGCTTAAGAAGCTGGTGACTGCTGGCATGAATGACCATTTGAAGGTGAAGGCCATACATGACTGGATTGTGGGCAAGCTGCGGTACGACCAGTCGCTGACTCAATATACCGCTTATGAAGCACTTACTACTGGGAGTGCCGTATGTCAGGGCTACGCGCTGCTTGCCTACAAAATGCTGAGTGAAGCAGGCATAACGACGAAGATTGCCGAGGGTACAGTTGATACAGGTGATCATGCGTGGAATATGGTTAAGCTCGGCGGGAATTGGTACCATCTTGATGTGACATGGGATGATCCGGTCTCGACTGATCCTGCGGCGCCAGCTGATACGATCCAGTACAGCTACTATTTGAAGACGGACAAGGAAATGCGTCATGACCATCAATGGAAAAAAAGCTATCCGGCTGCGAATACTTCGTATGCCGCAGAGCTAGACAAGCTTGAGAAGAAAGGCGGTTCTGCCGCAGCTTCTTACAAAAAGCTTGGGCAGCAGCTTGGCTTCCAATGGCTGAAGCCGGAAAACATCGTCGCTGATCGGGCTGCGCTGACCGAAAAAATTCGCGCTGGCGTCAAGCGCGGAGCGGCCAGCCTTGAGTTTCGCTATATGAAGGGCGCTACATTTTCCGCCGATCTCAAAAGCGCCGTAGCTGCGCTGAATGTGCCGATTGGCTACTCTGCACGCTATGAGCCTTATTTGCATGATGGCTCGCAGCTGGTGAAATTGCAGCTGTCGTATTGATTGAACCCTATACAAGCCGCGCAAACAACGTGGCAGCAAAAGAGCCGCCAAGTAAGAAAAACGAGCTAAGTAGCAAAAACCTCTTCTCTCCCTTCAACTTACTGAAGGTGAGCCAAGAGGTTTTTTTGAAATATAAGCATTTATAAGTTTCACCCTTATAATCAGCTTTTATTTCACCGCGAAACGGTAGCATTGCCGCCAGAGGTCGGCTTCAGCCGTTTACGCTTGTTTATAGCTGCAAAAGGAAAGGTAATCTTAAAGTAAGGGCGTTCAGCAGATACAGCTCTAGCTTTATTTGCCCTGCTGGCGGGCGGCCGTCATTTGCTGCCAGACGGAGCCAGCTGCTTCCTCGCCGCGCTCGATGCGCTCCAAGGCGATTTGGGCTTGCAGCTGAATTTCGAATTCGCTGTCCTGTGCTGCGATGCGCAGGGCAGGAATGGCCGATTCGTCGCCAACCTCATAAAGGAAACGGGCGGCCCGCCAGCGCACAAGCTTGTTCGTGTCGCTAAGCGATTCAATCATCGGTGCAGTAGCGGCAGGATCGCCCCAATCGGAGAGCGTGTCGCCAGCCGTTCTGCGCACCGATACCGATTTGTCGCGGAGCGCCTGGAATAAATAAGGCATCGCTTCAGCTGTGCGAAGGTCGCCCAAATAGACAACGGCTAGCCTTCTGATCGACACCGTGTCGTCGGTCAGAGCCTTAGCGAGAAGCGGCAGCAGCTCGGGCTCTGGCGTCAAGCGGTCAAGCGCGGCATAGCGAATGCGCCAGTCCGGCGATTCCAACAGCTCGGCGATTTCGTTCGCCGCTCGCTGCGCGGGCCTTGCCGGAGTGGCTGCGGCATCGCCGTCCGCTGCGCCTTGCGCCTTCGCGGCGGCGATCAGCTCATTCAGCCGCTCCGCCGTATAGGCGGCTTCCAGCTCGAGGACGACATCGGCGGCGATCTCCTCGAGCTCGCCATAACGGACGCCGAACTCCTCAAGCTTGCGTTCGCGAATCATGGAAGAGCCGGCCGCTTCGCTGACAGCGTTCGTGAACAGCTCGGACAGCGCGGATCGGGCTTCGCGCTCGCCGTTTTTCACGCGTACCTGCATCGGAATGCCCCGATACATCTGTACGAGCACATGCGCCTCGCCATAGCTGTTCTCGGTCAAGGCTGCTTGACCAGCTCCGCTGTCGTCGCCATGCATCAGCGTTCTTGCTTCGCCGAGAATGAGCGCCCAATCCGCGCTCGATACGCGGTCCAGGGCAATAAAATCAGCGGTGCGGAAAATGCTGCGCACCCCTTCTATAGCAAGGAGACTTTTCAATGGCTCCGGTGCGTTTTCTGCTTCTTTTTTCGAAAAGGTCTGTCTTACGCCGCGCGGCAGCGATTCATCCATATTCAGTTTCATGGAGTTCGGGCTGGGCGTCGGTTCAATGGATAAAAGCTTCACATTTATCATCCTCCGTTCATACAATTCAAAGGTTATGGGTTTAGTTTACATGAATTTGCAGGAGGATGCGAATTCAAGGTGCATAAGAAGCGGCGGGAAAGTTGCTTCGATCGCTCGTAGTTGGTATCTTAATGCTATAGTAAGTTGAACAAAAGCTTTGTATGGAGCTTCGGTCGCCACTACGAGAAAGTTTGGACTTACGGCCGCTGTTGTTTTCTGGTTTCTCGATTAATATTCTTCTTTGAGGAGGAAATCAGAAAACAAAGGCGGACGCTAAGCTAATGCTTACGAAGCGGCTTTCCTACGGAAAGCTGTGGCTCTCTCCAGTTCCAATCTTTCTCTCCGTTACTCCCTTGCTCCATAACATTTTTGTTCAACTTATATATACTCTATTTTTATAAAGCGTAGGAGGAAGCCAGGATGAAACCCAGAAGATTTGAGAATCAGCAGCAGGTTGAACAGCATAACTCCTTTAAACAGTTTCAAAGATGGCGCTCGGAAAGATCAAATAAGATTAAAAGCAAAGATTATTCATATACCGTGCCGAATGTAGCGCCGGATCTGCATTATTTGCATCACAACCGCAAGCATCCTTCCGTCACCTGGGTGGGGCATTCGACTTTTCTGATCCAGATGGCGGGGCTTAATATTGTGACGGACCCCGTCTGGTCAGGGAATATGGCCTTTGAAAAAAGGCTTGCGCCACCGGGCATCCCCATCAGCGATGTACCCCCGGTTGACGTTGTGCTCATTTCCCATTCGCATTATGACCATTTGAACATTAACTCGCTCCGCAAGCTGGGAGGCGTGAAGCAAATTCTCGTCCCCGCGGGGCTTGCAGGCAAGCTTAAGCTCAAAGGCTTCCGCCGCATCAAGGAGCTGCATTGGTGGGAATCGGTCCATATTCATGGCGTTAAATTCACCTTTGTGCCATCCCAGCATTGGACGAGGCGCAATCCGTGGGATACGAACAGCTCGCATTGGGGCGGCTGGGTGATGGAGCCTTATGCCACGATGCCAAGCGGAAGCGGCGACCACTCGCACGAGCAAGTTCAACTGCACGGCATGGGCGGCAGTGCCAGTGTGGCGGAGCGAGAGCAGCAGACAGTGGAAGCGCCAGAAGCAAAAGCTGCCGAGGCAGCAAAAGCATCAGTAGGAGTTGAGCGCCCTGGACATTCCCATGGACCGGGACATGCTGCCCGTCCTGTAGCGGGAATTGCGCCTACCGTCTATTTTGCAGGTGACAGCGGATATTTTCCCGGCTTCAAGGATATCGGACGCAAGTTCCATATCGATGTTGCCCTCATGCCAATAGGCGCCTATGAGCCGGAATGGTTCATGGGACCGCAGCATGTGACGCCAGAGGAGTCGTTGCAGGCATTCGAGGATGTAGAGGCGAAGTTTTTTGTGCCCATGCATTACGGTGCCTTTAAGCTGGCCGATGATACGCCGCGCGAAGCGCTGGACCGCCTTGAAGCTTGCCGGGAGAGCCGATGCATTGAGGAAGAGCGTATTGTTGTGCTGCCTCATGGGGAATCCTGGCGGCTTGCAGGACTATAAATGCCAAACGCGGACAAGAGAAAGCCAAAACTGTGAAATGACTTCCCGGCCGCTTCATGCGTATACTTAGTAAGTAGGCAAACAGAATGAACGGCAATAATAAATGACAGCGCATCGTTATTAGGAGGAGCATGTAATGAGTCAACCGATTCGTATAGGAATTATTGGGGCCGGAGCTATCGGCAAGGTGCATATGGAAACGTTTCAAAAGGTAGGAGCGGAAGCCGCAATCGTAACGGCGGTAACGGACGTATACTTGCCGCTTGCCGAGCAGCGCGCAGCGGAATTTGGCATAACGACGATTCATGAAAGCCCGCAGGCGCTGCTCGAGGATCCGGAGCTGGATGCGGTCATCATCGGCGTACCAAACCAATTTCACGCGCCTTTAGCGATTGAGGCATTGAAGCAGGGCAAGCATGTGCTGCTGGAGAAGCCGATGGCTATTGATGCCGAAGCGGCCCGCAACATCTATGAAGCTTCGCAGGCTGCGGGCAAGGTGCTTATGATGGCGCATCAAATGCGCTGGCTCGGCATTAACCGTGCGATTAAAGCGCGTGTGGAAAATGGCGATCTCGGCTCGATCTACAATGTGAAAACCGGATGGTTCCGCAAAAAAGGCATTCCAGGCTGGGGTTCATGGTTTACCCGCAAGGATCAGGCAGGCGGTGGTCCGCTGATCGACATTGGCGTGCATATGCTTGATCTGTCGCTGTATTTAATGGGTAACCCGCGCCCCGTATCGGTATATGGCTCGACGTATGCCGAGTTTGGTCCGAAGCGCCGCGGCATGGGCACTTGGGGCACACCGAATTGGGACGGCTATTATGATGTAGAGGACTTGGCAACGGCGCTTATCAAGTTTGAAAATGGCGCGACGTTGTCGCTGGACGTCAGCTGGGCCGCGCATTCGGCTTCGCTTAGCGAGGAGCCGTTCATCCATTTGATGGGCACGGAGGGCGGTGCAGCGCTTGTTGGCACCAATGGCTGCTACGTTACCCATGAGGATGATAAAGTTGTGGAATCAGAAATCACGCCATTTGATGGGGAAGAGGATCGCGTGCTGCTGAGCAGGCATTTCATCGACTGCATTAACGAAGGCAAGCAGCCGATTGCTTCGGCGCTGAGCGGTTATACGAACAGCCGGATTTTGGATGCGATTTATGAATCGTCCCGTACAGGAAATGAAGTGAAGCTGCACTGGGACTAAGCCCTTGTGCAGGAGTAGCAGCGCTCAAGCCCTGATGTGGACTTGCTGGCGCAGGGCGCAGATGAAGCAAGGTCCCGAAAGGCCGCTGTTTGAAAAGGCGGCTTCACCGGGGCCTGTTCGCGCGGAAAAATGCAGTGAATTGACAATTCGAGGTTCGTTTGCGGGCATACTGTGCTATAATAATGCAAGATAATGAGAATGAATGTGAAGGACGGGATTGCGAACCATGATTAGTACTACTGGCATAACGCTTCGATTTGGGAAGCGGGCGCTTTTTGAAGATGTTAGCATTAAGTTTACGCCGGGCAACTGCTACGGCCTTATTGGCGCGAACGGCGCAGGTAAATCAACGTTTTTGAAAATTATGTCCGGAGAAGTAGAGCAATCGAGCGGTGAGGTTCATATTACACCGGGCGAGCGTCTTGCTGTATTGAGACAGAACCATTTTGAATATGACGAGTTTGCCGTTATTGAAACGGTAATGATGGGCCACAAGAAGCTTTATGATGTAATGAAAGAGAAGGACGCGCTGTATGCCAAAGCTGACTTTACTGATGAAGACGGCATGCGCGCAGGCGAGCTGGAAGCTGAATTCGCCGATATGAACGGCTGGGAAGCTGAGTCACAAGCAGCAGAAATGCTGAACGGCCTGGGCATTACGCCTGATCTGCATGACAAGACGATGTCTGAGCTGAGCGGTAACGAGAAGGTACGTGTATTGCTCGCGCAAGCGTTGTTCGGCGAACCGAATATTTTGCTGCTCGATGAGCCTACCAACCATTTGGACATTGAGTCGATTCGCTGGTTAGAAGATTTCCTTGCAAAATATGAAGGAACCGTCGTCGTGGTCAGCCATGACCGTCACTTCCTGAATACGGTATGTACGCATATCGCCGATATCGATTTCGGTAAAATCCAGATGTATGTCGGCAACTACGACTTCTGGTACGAGTCCAGCCAGCTGGCGCTTTCCTTGATGCGCGGCGAGAACAAGAAGAAGGAAGACAAAATTAAAGAGCTGCAGGCGTTCATTCAGCGTTTCAGCGCGAATAAATCGAAATCCAAGCAGGCGACTTCCCGTAAGAAGCTGCTTGATAAAATTTCCCTCGATGACATTCGTCCTTCGAACCGGAAATATCCGTTTATCAACTTCAAGGGTGAGCGCGAAGCAGGCAAATCGCTGTTGCTCGTAGAAGGCTTGACGAAGTCGGTGGATGGCGTGAAGGTGCTGGATAACCTGACGATTGCCGTTAATAAAGGTGATAAAATCGCTTTTGTTGGCCCGAACGAACAGCCGAAGACGTTGTTGTTCCAAGTGCTGATGGGCGAGGTTGAAGCGGACGCGGGTACGTACCAGTGGGGCGTTACAACAACGCAGGGCTACTTCCCGAAAGACAACTCGTCTTATTTCGACGGTGTTGATCTGAACTTGGTCGAGTGGCTGCGCCAGTATTCCAAAGATCCGGATGAGACGTTCATCCGCGGCTTCCTCGGACGGATGCTGTTCTCCGGCGACGATGCGATTAAGAAAGCAAGCGTATTGTCCGGTGGAGAGAAAGTCCGCTGCATGCTGTCCAAAATCATGCTCAGCGGCTCGAACGTATTCCTAATGGATGAGCCAACGAATCACTTGGATCTCGAATCCATTACAGCGCTCAATAACGGCCTGATCGATACGGATAGCACGATTCTGTTCACTTCGCATGACCATCAGTTCGTTCAAACGATTGCGAACCGTATTATGGAGATTACGCCTAATGGACTGATCGACCGCATGATGACGTATGATGAGTACCTTGAAAGCGATGAGGTTAAAGCGCTTCGGGAAAAAATGTACGCCGAATAATAGAGCTGCATTCAGCTTGAAATAGAGAAAGGCTGCCCTCGTCTGTATGGACGATAGGGCAGCCTTTTTTTGTGTTTGATGCAGCAGCTTTTATAGTATTTAGACTTTCGGAGAATGTATAAAGCTCGGCATTAGACTATTCTTTATGCTGATTCCATTCCAGCAGCTGATGCTGCAAATGGACAATTAGCTTGTCGACATCTTGTAGAAAAGTGTCTCTGGCTTCCGTTTCCATGCTTTCAAGTGCTTTCGCCAGCGGCGGTGCGCCCGCAGCTTCCAGCGTCGTCATTAACTGCTGAAGCTGAGCTAGAACAGGTGGCATCCCATCAAGGCCCGCTTCTGCTTCGGCAGTTGCGAGTGTCGCTACGGCGGTAACAGGCGGAGCTGCTACAGGCACATTAGCAGCTGCCGGTTGGGCGGCCGAAACAGCAGCGCTATCAACAGAAGCCGTATTAGCAGCAAGCGAAGCGCTATGATTAGGCAGATTGTCCATTACGCCACCCAGCGGCTGATCTTGCTGCTCTACAGATGGCTGCTCGGCTTGTAACGAAGCAGCTTTCTTTTTAGCTTCTGCCGGCTTGGCCCGCTCGGCTTTATTGTTCTGGCGAACGGACCATGTTTCGAGCAGTCCGGGACCGTTCTTGAACAGCAGCTTCTCTTTCGTGCTTGCTGAAATATCTGGGTCCTTGAATAGCTTAGCGATTTTCTTGACATCGCTGACGGGCATCTCGTCACGCGCGAAAATAAGCGCGAGCGGGTCGCGCAGCTCCATCGGCAAGTCTTTAATCGGAAGCAGCTGATCTTCCGTCAGCACATCCTTGCGGATCGCTGTGCCGCTGACGATCCGCTTCTTGACCGCGCTGCTGAATTTGAGCAGCTCGCATTTATTTTTAATATACGATTCCGGCTTGCTGAGCTTGCTCGCAAGAAATTTAACGGAGCTGCTAAACTTCTCGTTGTTCAGCAGCTTGTGAAACGCCTCCGCCTCTTCAATCGGCGAGAAGCCCTCGCGCGTCAAATTTTCGGCAATTTGCTCCAAATAAATATCCATTTCATTGGTCATCGTCGAGACGATGCAAGGAATCGTCCGCTTCCCAAGCGCGATGCAAGCTTTGTATCGGCGGTTGCCATATATAATTTTGTAGCGTCCGTTATCTGTTTTTCTGACTTTAATAGGCGACAGCAGGCCAAGCTCCTCGATGCTAGTTATGAGCTCCTGCAGCGACTGCTCGTCGAATTGGTAGCGGGGCTGGTCCGTATCTTCATCAATCAGATTAATATCCATTTGTATAATGTCCATATCTACTCTCCTATCTATAAACCAGGCTTCCATGCCGGAGTGGCAGGGCTTATGGGCCAACCTTAATTATATAACAAGGAGGGCCTTCGGGGAAATGAAGGCCCTTGGAATAACTGGATTTTTTGCTTCTATTTCTCTGCAAAACGGGTGCCGCCTGCAAAAGAAGGCATCGTTCATTTACAATTGCTCGGTTTTGAAGCGGCCAATGAGTGCATTCAGCTCTTTAGAGAGCTGGCGCAGCGATTCCGCTGAGAGGCTGATTTCATTCATCGAGGCAAGCTGCAGCCCAGAAGCGTCAGCGACCTGTTCAAAGCGCGAGGCCGACCCGCGGGAAATGCTCTCCATATCCTCGATGGAGGCAGCGACCTCCTGCGATCCGGCGGACAGCTGCTCGGAGGCGGCAGATACTTCATGCAGGCGCTCATTAATTGTGCCAATGCCGGAATGGATAGAGGCGAACGATGCTCCTGCCTCCTGGACAACGCTTAGACCTGCGAGTACTTCCGTGTTGCTCGCCTCCATCTGCCCAGACAAATCAGAAGTATGGCGGACAATTTCTGCGATGAGCGTCGCCACATGCTCGGAGGATTCCTGTGATTGGGTAGCGAGCTTTCTCACCTCGGAGGCGACGACGGCGAAGCCGCGTCCTTCCTCGCCCGCACGGGCAGCCTCGATTCCGGCATTAAGGGCAAGCAAATTGGTCTGTGCGGCAATCCCTTTCATAATCGAAATAATTTCGACAATTTTGCCGGAATGCTGCTCCAGCTGTGCAGACGTTTCGCTCATTTTGGAAGTGGCGGCATGAATGGTGTCCATCCGCTGAATGACTGCGGAGATCGCTTCCTCGCCATTTTTAGCGCTGCTGGTCGTTGCTTCCGATACGGATGAGACGATGGCAGCGGAATGGGCAATATGCTGCATGCTGGAGGTTATCGCCTCCATCGCATGCGTAACTTCCCCAGCGCGTACAACCTGTGCGGCAGCACCCTCCGACGTTTGCTGAATGCTGTCCGTAATCGTAACGCCTGCTTCCTTCGTCGCAAGGGAATGGGAAGAAACGGCTTCGGCGGCGGTTAGCAGCCGATCTGAGCTGCTGCGTATGCCGCTAATGACCGTACGTGTATCTTCTACTAATGCCTTGAAGGCGGCTGCCAGCTGCCCGACCTCATCCTTGCGGTCTAGATCAATAGCGACCGTCAAGTCGCCGCTGCCGACACGGGCAATCAGCTTTTTGAGCTGGACGAGCGGCCCTGTCAAATAACGGGCCAGCAAATAAACGAGCAGCAGACTGAGCGCAAAAATCCCCAGCGCCATCCAAATCATCGTATTGCGATTTTGCTCCATCAGCTCGTAAACCTTCGTGGCATCGAGATCAGCGCCGACGAGGCCAAGCAGCTTGCCATCGGCAGACATAATCGGCACATAAGCGGATAAAGTTGACCCATATTCATCCTGAGTCAGCTCGCCAATGCTGGGCTTCATCTCTTGGAAGGTTGTAATCATACCCGCGTAGGGATTCTCTTCAACCGAACCGAAGGGGGAGAAATCATCCTCTGCTACGTCCTGGGGGGCGCCATCCACGACATAAAAATAAACCGGCTGTCCGCCTTCTTCTCTCATGCCGAGCGTATACAAGTATTTTAAACCGTTCGCTTCCCGCATATCGTTAAGCTGCGTACGAAGCTCATTGTAATAATCGCTCTGCTCCATGCCTTTGCTGAGCTTATCGAATTGCTGCGTATCAACAAGACTGGCTGCACGCTCAGCAACGGATTGCGCTTGCATACCCATCGAATTTTCCACCAAATGGGCGGAGGCACGATACAAGGTAATTCCAAGCACCGAACCAATAATAAGCAAAATAATAGAGAAAAACATAAAAATACGCATAAACAAGCTATTCATCAATGAAAGCAGCCTCCCTGGCATCTTTTGCAGCAATAGTCCGTAAGTCTCACTACCTATATGTATCGGCAAAAATAGTAAGCGTTATTAGGGAGAGCAGAGGGCCAATCACAAACAAACAGAAATATGCTGTAATCGCACCATAAGAATCTTTCATAGAAAGTGGAGCATATCTTATTTTTGCGATAGAAAGAATCAAAAAATCAAACAAATTTTAAGTTATGTGACGGGGCTGCATGCGGAGGAAGGGCTACTCTTAAATGCGCCGATTGCGGAAAATATTACACTGACGAATCTCCCGCACGTTTCGCGAGCCGGATTTATACGCAGCGGATAAGAAGCCGCTTATGCGAGAGATTTGATGGACCGCCTGGAAATTACAGGCGAAGAGACGGAGCAGCCGATGCATCTCAGCGGCGGCAAACAGAAGAAGGTCATTTTAGCCAAATGGCTGTTCAGCAATGCCCGTATTTTCATAATTGAAGAGCCGACAGCGGGCATTGACGTCGTTTCCAAAATCGACATTTACAACAGGCTGATGAAATCTATTACGTCCACATCTGGGATGAAATCATCGAGGTTACAGGCGAGCATCCATTCTGGCTTGATGGCAAGGGATGGACGTTTGTTAAAGACCTGGAAGTCAGCGACTTGCTTGTTTCGAGTGACGGCACTAAACTGGCGATAGACAGATCGAAAAAGAGTCGCGCGAAGCAACCGTTTATAACTTTGAGGCTGAGGATTCTAATTCTTATTTTGTGTCGAATCTGGGGATTTGGGTTCATAATTGTGAGATTCCGGGGCTGGGTGGGCTTTCTTGGAAACCTGGAATGCAAGTTACAGAAGAACATATTAGAGAAGCGATGAAAAATGCCTCCTTACAAACTCAACAAAAAGCTGTATCCTTGCCAGCGCGAAATTTTGATGGAACTAAGAGACTGGTTGAAAAACAATTTATTCCTGTTTTTAGTTAGAGCCCTTTTTGGATGGGGAAATTGTATTGTGGTGCATCGGATTGTTCTGTTTTTTACGATAAAAAGAGCATCAATTTCGAACAGCAGCTTGAGCGATTGTCTTTTATCGCCATTCGTCTCCATGCGGATGTTAGGGCAGAATTTAAATTTTTGCTGTAACAATAATATTAACCTCCAGGAGGGAATGTCATGGGAAAAGAAGGTTATGCTTCATTATGGCTGGGGAAGCTGGACTCGGAGCAGCAGCTTGATGAACTGCTTGAAATTGAGTATACAGATGATGGAGATTCGGTTCCTTCCGCTTTTGCAGGGTATTTTGGCATCGAGTGGTATGACGATGATTTTAGAGAAGCTGAATTTTTCGTGGAGGAACGTCGAGGTGGCGATGCAGCGAATTTGCTAGCAGGATTCTCCTTTGAGGAGGGTTTGATTCCGAAGTTTGCCGATTTGCTAAAGGGCATGACTTTTGATGAATGTAATACCGTCATTATTCTCTACAACTTCAAGTATGAAGGCAAGCAGGGGAGCCATCAGGACATATCTGCACAGTTGAAATTTATCGGTAGTATGCCATATCAAACATAATGACAGCCTATGTCCATTGGATCCCCACCTATTCGTTGAAAAAAGAGAGATCAGCCTGCTTCTTCAAGCAAAGCTAATCTCTCTTTTTCATTGCCGGGAGAGCTATTTTCGGAGCTCGCTATACTGCCGATGAATGCGGTTTTCGGGGTTCCGATCAACCGTATATAATACGGCGAGGAACAACCATTCCAGCGGCTTCATCAGCAGGTAAACGACATCGGCGGACCACGGCTGATTAATATGCTTGCTTAGTGGATAGCCGTATTTATCGTAGCAGCGGCGGATGATTTTGTGCGCTTGCGGCGCGTACTCTTCGATAATATTTTCAAAAGCATTGGCAACCAGCAGTTGGCGGTTGACGACGATTCGGGAGCCGTGTCGAAGCCCAGCACGCAGCGGCCTAACGATTTTGCGGTGCCCTCTCACCGAAACGGTGCATAAATAATGACCGTCTCCCGGTACGATAACCGGCGGAGGGACAGGCAATTGCGAGTAATGAAAGCTGCTCGTATCCAGAAATACACGGATAAAGCTGTCTGGACGCTGCCCGAACAGCACAAGCAACAGCTGGACGATTAGCATGACCGGGAAAAATGCAATCGACCAGAGCAGCGGCAGCCGGGAATATTTTTGGCGAAAATAGTCCATGAACCGCAGCCATTTGCTGCTGTACACGATTTCTTCCTGCTGGGCGCGGTGCATAAACGCATTGGCGGAATGCTTAAGCTCAGCTACATACAGTCCGATTAAGCAAGCGAAGCCCAAATGCAGCAAAATAATAGGGGTGGCTCCAGCGGAATCATCGCCGTAATGACCAAAGCCAGTGTGCGAAAAATATACGATGGCAAATATGACATTGGCAATTAAGAGGACAGAGGAAGCTGTGTAAAGAATAGGCGATAATGCTCCCCTGACGATTTTCAAGCCCCAATAGGCGAAGCAGCTCAAAATAAAGCTGCAAATAACAGTCACTGCATAATCATTGGAAAGAGTAGCGTAGCCATCGAGAAAGTTCCCAGTCAGATCACTTTGCCTGAGTGGCAATCCTCCCGCTAGACCGTAATGGTTCAGCAGAAAGCCTAACGATAGAAACCCCGCCATTGCGACGAAGCACAGCACCTCCATTATTATTACATGCACCTTTTTAGCGGTTGTACGCTCATCTACGATCCAGCTGCGAACCATTAATACGATGGAACTGACCGGGAAAAGAAAGATAGCAATAAACACTAGCAGATAAAAAAGCAAACTCTTCTCTCCTTAATTGAGGCGGACAACGGTGTTGTTAATCCCCTTGTGTGAATAACAGCAGTTGAGCTTGAACGGAGAAAGCTACCCTTCCAAGCCCATGGGCTGACCAATATTTGTATCCTTATATCCTCTCATATTTACCCATTTCCGGTCTAGCAGACGCGAAAATTTATTCGGAAAAGCGATTATTAAGCCGCTCCGTGAAGTTTTTTTTCTGAAATAGCGTTTTGAAGCGATCTGCCTCAGCCCCTGCTGCTATGCGATTTCCAAGGTGAAGTGTTGCCCTGCTGCATAAAAGTACGCATAAGGTCAACACTGTTTCTCTAGACCCACTCTGGTTTAGTCGGGTATGATACCTTTACTTGGAGATCATTAGGAAATGAGGTAAAGTCGCTTTGGATCAGTATGAAAAAATCAAGCAGGGCGAGAAGGGTGCTTGGCTCAGCATTGTGACGTATTTGACGCTGACCGCACTAAAGCTAGGAGGCGGCTACTATTTTGCTTCTGGAGCGCTCGTTGCGGATGGCTTTAACAATTTAACGGATATTGTGGCCTCGCTGGCGGTACTTATCGGTTTGCGAATATCACAGAAGCCGCCGGATAAAGATCATCCTTATGGACATTTTCGGGCAGAGACGATTGCCGCGCTGATTGCGTCCTTTATTATGGCAACGGTCGGCATTCAAGTATTGATTACAGCTGTCGGTTCGCTTTGGTCGGGTAAAGAAGCGGCGCCATCCCTTAACTCGGCTTGGATCGCCATCTTTTCTGCTGTCGTCATGCTGAGCGTTTATTATTACAATCGGCGGCTGGCGAAGCGAATTAACAATCAGGCGCTTATGGCGGCGGCAAAGGATAATTTATCCGATGCGCTCGTCAGTACAGGAGCTGCGATTGGCATTATCGGCGCCCAGTTCGGCCTGCCTTGGCTTGATCCAGTAGCGGCAATTGCGGTTGGTATTATTATTTGCAAGACGGCTTGGGAAATTTTCTACAGCTCGACCCATGCGCTGACGGACGGCTTTGATGAGAATGAGCTGACGACGCTCAGGGCGACGATTGAACGTACGAAAGGGGTTAAATCCATTAAGGATATTAAAGCCCGCGTTCATGGCAGCAACGTGCTGGTTGACGTTATTGTACAGGTTGATCCCGAGCTCACACTGATCGAAAGCCATGTCATTTGTGATGAAATTGAGCATCGCATGGAGCGCAAGCATAATATTATGAGTGTGCATGTCCATGTAGAGCCCCATGAGCTGGAGAATGCTAAATTTGAGCCAAATGACGAAAAACATGTCGAATAAAAGGGATGTAATTGTTCCCAAGGTAAAATAAACCAATCTATATGATACTTTAGTCTCAATTCATTATCGCGACTATAGTCACGCTTTCTTGGACGGGTAAATAAAGCATTAAAGTGAGTAACAGCAGTAGTTACAGAGCTTTTAACGAAGAGGCCAATCGCTATTGCGAAGGCCTCTTCGTTTTTTATTGCGAAATATTAATGCTTCCAATTTACCAATTTGGTAAATTGGCAAATAGGAAAAAAGGTTGATGCTGGCAGCAAGAGGGCGCCTCTACAATGGTTGAAGCACCATTTATTTATGTACAAACAACCAAGGAGGCGTACAGCTTGAAACACACCATGAAAAAAAGGATGCTCACCGCAGCTTTTACCGCATCTCTATTACTGGGTTCTGTCTCGGCTTCAATTCCCACAGTGTTGGCTGCTCAGAGCGCGACCGTAGATGCAGGCGTGAACTTCCGCAGCGCACCATCGGCCTCAGCTCCCGTTATTCGTATGCTTAAAAAAGGAGAACAGGTCACGATTCTAGATGCGTCTAACACGTATTGGTACAAGCTTCAGGATTCCTCTGGCCGGACGGGCTATGCTTCGCCTTCCTATTTCTCAGTGTCCTCCGTATCGACTCCGAACGCGACAACAGGTACCATTCAAAAATCGGTATCCTTCCGGACAGGAGCTTCGCTTTCGGCTAGCCGTATCCGCTTTTTGCAGGCTGGTGAACAGGTAGTAATTGTATCGCAGCCAAACGGCAGCTGGTATGAGATTAAAGATTCTTCTGGACAAGCTGGCTATGTCAGCTCTCAATCCCAATATATTAGCATCTCAGGCAGCTCAGGCGGATCGCCTGGCACTACAGCACCGTCGACCGGGTCTGTGGAAAGCGTCATTGCGGCGGGGCTTAAATATTTAGGCACCCCCTATGAATATGGCTCAAGCCGCAGCACGACGGCAACATTTGATTGTTCGGATTTTGTAAGGCAGGCTTTTCTAGATGGAGTAGGCATTAAGCTGCCCGCTGATTCGAGGGGGCAAGGGGAGTATGTAGCGCAGCGAGGGAAAGCTGTTACGGACTGGCGTCAGCTTAAGCGTGGCGATATTATGTTTTTCATGTCTTATAAGGGAAGTAAAGCTTCTGCCTATGCGGGTACGAATAAATCGTCAGCCACCATTACGCATGACGGTATTTATTTGGGAGACGGCAAAATTTTGCATACATATTCCAATGAGGCGGGCGGCGTAACGATTAGCAGCATAGCAGGCACGCATTGGGAATATCGTTTCCTGTATGGAGGCAGCGCGCTGTAGGGTTAGCAAGGGGTAACACTATTTTTACAAAGCCTATTATTAAAACAACCTCCGTCAACCATTGCAAAGCAGCGATGGATGCCGGAGGCTGTTTATTGAGAAAAACCAACGTTAAGCTGTAAAGTTTTTTTGCGGCGCACTTGGCGTTTGCGGCCGTTTTCCCGGCTTTGGCAAATTGCCAAACAACACCCAGGAGAAAGGCAAAAACCGTGCAGCTAATGAAACGATAATCCAAGAACCGACGAGCGCAGCTGCATAGCCGCCTAAATACCAGCTGTGCAGCAGCAAGGAATTTCCAGTCACAGGCGGATATTCGCGGTAGTAGAACAGGATGAACGGATGAACCAAATAAATGCCGAACGATAAAGCGCCAAGCTTTGAGAGCAGTGAGACTAACCAAGGCGCTGCTCTGCGGTAAAGCAGAAATCCGAGCTGCAGCAGCACAAGCGCCGAGAAGAAGGTATGCATATTCCATAAAAACTCATACAGCAGCGAGTGATAGCTTTCGATTTTAAGTCTCGTATCATACCAAATGCTTACATGCCATAGGCCGGCTCCAACCCAAAGACACCAAAGGGCAATCCAGGCAATAACACGCGATTTGGTTGCATTTTGTTTGTTCATAATGATCCAATGCTTGATTTTCGGAAAATAGATACCGATTGCTGCCCCCATCAAATAGTAGGAGAAGTAGGATAGCGAGTAGCTGCCCTTATTCGGAATCGGCGTCGTCAGTGCGTATTTATTAATGAGAACGAAAGCCCATTGAATGGCAAAGCCGGCCGGTATCGCCCATTTGACCAATGCCGGAAACTTTTTCAGCAGCCATAGAAACAAAGGGAGAAGCAAATAAAACTGAATGCTGATAAATACAAAATACAAATGCGTATAGGCGTTACCCGTCAGCACCTTATCCCAGAACCTGCTTAACGTTTCATCGAGCGGCCTGTTCGGATAGTAGTTGTAATGCAGCAGAGTGAAATAGATAATGGAAAACACCAAATAAGGAATAATGATATAAAGCGCTCTGCGTTTATAAAAAGAGCCAATTAGCTTGGCATCCAGCGGCCTCGTATAATAATTGTAAAATAGGACGAAGCTGCTTAGAAAAATAAAGGTCGGCGTGCCGAACTTCATAAATATATTAAAAAAGTTATACAAGAAATAGTAGCCGGAATTGACCATTTTCAGCGTAGCGTAGGAGGTCGAGTGGACCGATAATACGCCTAGGATGGCCATTGCACGAACAATCTGCAGCTCGGGAATCGCTTCCCGCCGCTGCAAAGATGCTGTAGACATGGAGCATTTCTTCCTTTCTGTGAGGCTATTCGCGCGGATGTCTGCGAGCTACACCGCTCTCGATAGCAGCATGGATGACGCGTTTGCGTACCTCTTCTACGACTTTGGCATTGAAAACGCTGGGGATAATATACATCGGACTGAGCTCGTCATCACTAATGACAGCAGCAATCGCTTCAGCGGCAGCCAGCTTCATTTCTTCATTAACGGTAGTTGCTCGGCTATCGAGTGCCCCGCGGAAAATCCCCGGGAAGCAAAGCACGTTGTTAATTTGATTCGGATAGTCGGATCGCCCTGTTGCAAACACGGCAACGATATCCTCGACCAGCTCCGGTCGAATTTCAGGCTCGGGATTCGCCATAGCAAATACGATAGGCTCTGCATTCATCGACTCAACATGCGCTCTGGACAAAATCCCGCCTGCCGATACGCCAATAAAAACATCTGCACCAGCAAGCGCTTCGGCCAAATGGCCCGTCTTCTTCTCGGCATTTGTGTGCTCGGCGTACCACTGCCACATGCTATTGTCATAATGGCGGTCTGCGGTTAAAATCCCTTCACGGTCGACTCCAATAATATGTTTTGCGCCGCCGGCAAGCAGCATCTTAGTGCAAGCCGTACCTGCCGCTCCAATACCACATATAACGAAGCGGGTACCCGAAATGTTTCGACCCGTCAGCTTGAGCGCGTTCAGCATAGCGGCGAACAGGACGACGGCCGTGCCATGCTGATCATCGTGAAACACAGGGATATCAAGCTCTTCACGCAACCGGCGTTCGATCTCAAAGCAGCGCGGAGCGGAAATATCTTCTAGATTAATGCCGCCGAAACCCGGCGCTAATTGTTTGACGGCTTGTATAATCTGTTCCGTATCCTGGGTATCGAGGCAAATGGGAAACGCATCAACGTCTGCGAATTGCTTGAACAGCATCGCTTTGCCTTCCATGACAGGCATTGCGGCATAGGGTCCGATATTGCCAAGCCCGAGTACGGCACTTCCGTCAGAGACGACAGCGACGGTATTGCGCTTGATGGTTAGCGTAAAAGCCTTGGATGGATCCTGTTCAATTGCTTGGCATACTCTTGCGACGTCCGGCGTGTAAACGCGCGAGAGATCGTCGCGGTTCTGAATCGGCGTTTTTGGCTGAACGGTAATTTTGCCACCGAGATGGAGCAGAAAGGTGCGATCGGAAATGTGCTGAAGGCGGATGCCGGGCAGCGTGCCAAGAGCCGCGGAAATGCGATCGGCTGTGCCAGCCTCGGTCATTTTCACGGTCAAATCCCGTACGGTCGTCGTTTTATCGGTATGAATGACATCAATCGCTATAATATCGCCGCCAGCGGTCTCAATAGCCGTCGCGGCCTTGCCGAACTGTGCTTGCTGAATATCGATTTCCACCCGTAAAATAATCGTTTTACCATCCATGCTGCGTTCCTTCATTCGCTTTCCACTCCTTATCGATTGGCCGAGGAGTCTGACAAAAACGCCGTCACTGCATTAAACGCAGGACGGCATTCGGGCAGCTCTTCGGATCGTATTGTTGGTTGCGCTTCGTTAGCAAGCTTTCTCGGAATTGGCCTGAGGTATACGGTTCCTGAATCATGGCAAACCACTTATCTACCATTGCAGCAGAATCAAGCATTTCACCAAAGCCATTGCGAATAAAATATTCGCAGTTTTCTTCTTCCTGTCCCGGAATCGGCTCATAGAAGAGCATCGGCATTCCTTTACTCATGCCTTCGGTACAGGTCATCCCGCCCGGCTTCGTCACGAGCAGATCGGCAATGTCCATCAGCTTGCTGATCTCGTTAGTGAACCCGAGCACTTGAATGTTCGGATGCTGGAACATGGTGCTCGAAAGCATTTTCTCCCTTACCTTCTCATTGCTGCCGACGCAGAAAATCAACTGTATGCTTTCGCGCCACTTGGTCATATATTCTAGGAGATTGTCTTCATACATCAATCCCCAGCCGCCACCCATAATAAGCACGGTAGGCATAGGCTTTAAGTTGAATTTCTGCAGCAGCTCCTGCTTGTCGTAGGTTGTCCAGAAGTTCGGGTGTACCGGAATGCCGGTCACTTCAATATTCATGGGGATTACGCCGCGCTCCATCAGCTTGTTTCTCACAAGCGGGGAAGACACCAGGTATTTGCTGACCTCCGGATTGACCCATGCGCCATGGGCATCGTAATCGGTAATAAGCGTGTACAGCGGAATATGTAGTCCAAGACGCTTTAGCCTGCCTACGACTGCATTGGGAACGGGATGCGTACATACGATAAGATCCGGCTTCAACTGGGAAATGACCTGTGATGTTTGTGTATAGAACATGCGATGAAGAGCAAGCTGCGTAAAGCGGTTTAGCGATTTCTTGTAATTGCTGCGATACATCAGGCCGACCATTTTTGGCTGTTTGCTTACGGTTTTGCGATAAGCAGACATAATCCATGGCCCGACTACCGGATTAAGAAATTTGCCCAGCTCAATAACGCGGGTTTGAATCTCGGGGTTGATTTGGCGCAATCCCGCCGCTAGAGCATATGCGGCTTGCGTATGTCCCGAGCCGAAACCCTCGGAGAGTAGCAGCACTCTTTTCTTACGCATAATGTCACCTACTTTTCTAATTCCATAATACGTCGCCGAGGTTGGGAACACAAGTCATTCCAGGTTATTAAAATGTAAGCGGCCATGCCTGTTGCGTCCGCATAGTGGCCTGCTCCACATGCCAGTGCAGCAACCTGTCACAAGCTGCCTTGCTCTGAGCTTGCCTGCCTGCGGCATTGTCCTTTATGATTAGAATGGCATCAACCGGAAGCAGATTATACATCCTGATCGTTTCATTTAAAATAAAGCTGGTGTTGCGGCTATTTAAAGAAGCTGCATACGGCACTTAAGTAGGAGGCATAATTAATGGAAGAAGCAAGGAGCACATTTGAAGTCGGAGCCATTGTGAGAGCAGAAGTAAGATCGGGCCTATATGTCGGAGAAGTAATGGAATTGCATGGACCCCGTGCATTGTTCAAGGTGCTGGCTGTCCTTAAGCATCCACAGCAAGGTGATTTGCATCATCCGTATGAGCCGGATGTGCCGCTGTTTCATGAGCGGCCGGCGCTGGCCTATACAGAGAAGACGATGATTCCGCTGCGCCAGCTGCAGACCTTTAGCGGCGATGTGCCGGATTACCGCGAATCTCTGCGTGCTGCTTTGGAGGCCGAAGTGGCTACGCTTGACCGGTTGAAGCGCTGGTCGAAGCAAGGTCTTGCTTTGCTTGAGCAGCTTGGAAAGCAATATAAGTAGCCTTTTATACAGCTCATATATTGTGCTGCGCTATTCGGGTAAAACAAACGGCAGTCGTTCGCTTAGGACGACTGCCGTTTGTTTAATTTATGACTAGTCTTACATTTGCTCGCTGCCTTAGCTTAAAGCTAGTTGATGAAGACAGCTTGAAGCGTACTGCGATAGGTAACCTGCAAGCCAAGCTCCTCGGAGAGGACCGCTAGCGGCAAATAGGTTTTTTGTTCTTTGCCACTCTTTTGCAAATAAGCAGCGGGGCTGTTCAGTTTTTTCTTCACGCCATCAACAAGGATAGTAGAAGATCCAATTGTAAATGCTACCGTATGATTATTGTAGGAAACGGTTGCCGTTTGGTACGTTTTGTTCCAAACAAGCTTTGCTCCAATGGCATCTGTAATGTCGCGCATCGGCACGAAGGTGCGGTTGCTTTTCATGGTGGCAGGGGATGAAGCTGCGAGCTCCTTGCCGCGTACGACTACAGAGACGGGCACATTCGCTGGGCGAGTGCGAACACTCAAAAACTTATTCCATATTGTGGTAGAATAAGTCTGACCCATAGCCGCGTACCCAAGGCGGGTCGGGTGGAAGTCACTGTTTGCAATCGACGTATATTCCAGCTCTTTGCCGACAAAAGGTTTGCTGACTTCAGTAATGGAAATATCGAATCCTTCCGCTTTTGTAGCGGCTACAATCGTTTTAAGCTTATCGTTAAGCTGGCTCAGCGCTTGTAACTCAAACTCACGCAGGCGTGCTGCATCTTCGGGTAAGGGAAAGCTTAGACCGCCGACTGTAATCGTAGCCGGAATCGGCATGTATTGATCGGCGATTACGAACTTTGCTTTTGGCGCGAGTGCGGTAACCACCTGCAGCCCAGTGCTCAGCCCTGTTTCAAATTGGGTCAGCGCCGTTTGCAGCAGCTGTGCTTTCTCCTCATTCGTAGTAGTGGATGTGATTTGTGCGGCTATACCGATCAAATCATTTCCTCCTATCGTCATAACGATCAGATCGGCGCCGCGAATGCTGCCTTGCATTTGTGCAGTTCCGCTAATGATAGCTGCCGCGCGAGGATCCTTCAGTCCAGGCTGAACATCGCTGACCGTGACGGTTTTACCTTCTGTCACCGCTCCAAGCAATTGGCTAAAGCCATTTGTCGTCAGGCCAAGAATACCGTAATTGACATATTCTGCGCGTAGCCCTTGGAACAATGCCTGCTCATATACGTGCTCCACGTAGCCGTATGGTACAGATTTTGCATCAAAGCCATACTCATAGCCGGCAGTTAGTGAATCTCCAAGTGCGACGATCTGATAGGACTCAGCTTCTTTTTCTGCGGCGGCAGCTGTTTTCAAGCCGGGTGAAGCCACCAATAAACCGATAATAATAAATAGAAACGACACTTTCCTCCACTTTCCAGACAACATGGACACTTCCTTTTGATAAAATAGTAGCAGCGGGTTTTCATTCATTTGCATAATTGTGTATAAAGTTTGCAGAAAGAACACGAACATTGCCGTTCTGATCACAATTATGAAAATATTAAATTGATTCCGTTTTGGCCTGATGTTAAAATACTGTAATAATCGCAAGTGGCGGAATAGAGCCCGGAATATGGTCAACCTCAAACGATCCCCGCAGCGCTGCTTAATTTTATTCAACATAACACGAACGTTTTCCTGCGAGTGCAGCTAAAAAGTTTGTGTACATCTATTCGGCGCGCTGTCGGATACAGACGTATGAGTAATTATGCAAAGTGATAGGCTGGCGGATAGTCTCTATTGTCCGCTTTACTAAAATATAAGTATTTATAAGTTTCACACTTATAAATGGGCTTATATATCATCGCGAAACGGCAGCTTTGCCACCAAAGGACGGCTTCAGCCGTTTACGCTTGTCAAGCTACAAGCCTGTTTGATGAAGCATAACTGCTTGTTCTCACAGCGATCGGCTTGGTTCCGTTATGCATGCCCCAAAAATCTTCTGATAGAAAGGTTGCACACAATGAAAGAGAAAATTTTTGGATTACCGCCGAAACAAGGTCTGTATGATCCTCAATTTGAGAAAGATGCATGCGGCATGGGATTCGTGGCGAACATCAAAGGAAGAAAGTCGCACAAGATTATTCGCCAGGCGCTGACGTTGCTGGAGAATATGGAGCATCGCGGCGGTCAAGGCAGCGAACCAAACACTGGAGATGGAGCAGGAATTATGCTTCAAATCCCCCATGCGTTTTTTGCAAATGAGCTGAAGCGAATGGAAGTGGAACTGCCAAGCGAAGGAGAATATGCCGTAGGTATGGTGTTTCTGCCGCAGGATGAGAACGTTCGCCGTTCGCTGGAGAGCGATCTTGAAGCTATTATTCGTGAAGAAGGCCAGTCGCTCATTGCTTGGCGTACCGTGCCGACGAATGATGCAAAGCTCGGTCAATCTGCTAAGTCGGTTAAGCCTTTTGTCCGCCAAGTATTTATTGGTAAGAACGAGAGCTTGAAGGACGTCTTGGCATTCGAGCGCAAGCTGTATGTCATTCGCAAACGGGCGGAAATCGCCATTCGCTTCTCGGGCAAAGAAGGCGGAGAAATGTTTTATTTCCCGAGCTTGTCCACGAAGAAAATCGTTTATAAAGGCATGCTTACGACGGAGCAGGTTGGCTCCTTCTATGTGGAGCTGAATGATGAGTCGGTCGTCACAGCGATGGCGCTTGTCCACTCTCGTTTTAGTACAAACACTTTCCCGAGCTGGGAACGTGCCCATCCGTTCCATTATTTGATTCACAACGGGGAGATTAATACGCTCCGCGGCAATGTGAACTGGATGCATGCTCGCCAGACGCTGTTTGAAACCGAATTGTTCGGCAGCGACATGGACAAAATTAAACCGATTATTAATCCTGATGGTTCGGATACAGCGATGTTTGACAATACGCTGGAATTTTTGTACTTGTCCGGTCGCTCATTGCCGCATGCGGCAATGATGATGGTTCCAGAACCATGGTCTAACCACGAAGGCATGGATGATGATAAGAAAGCTTTCTATGAATACCACAGCACTCTAATGGAGCCTTGGGATGGACCGGCTGCAATGGCCTTTACAGATGGCGTGCAGATCGGTGCTTTCCTTGACCGCAATGGCTTGCGTCCAGCTCGTTATTACGTAACGAAGGACGATCATATTATTCTTGGCTCCGAGGCGGGGACCGTTGTTATTCCGCCAGAGGATATTTTGTATAAAGATCGCCTGCGTCCGGGTATGATGCTGCTCATCGATACGAAGGAAGGCCGCATCATCTCCGATGAGGAAGTGAAGAAGCAAATCGCGACGGAGCAGCCGTACCGCGAGTGGTTGAACGAGCATTTGATCGATTTGGAAGATTTGCCGGATGCGCCGGAATTGCCGGAGCTTGACCATGCGACGGTACAGCAGCGCCAGCAATCTTTCGGCTATACCTTTGAAGATTTGCGCAAAGTGCTTGAGCCTATGGCAAGCAGCGGCATGGAGCCGATTGCTTCGATGGGCTACGATGCTCCGCTTGCTGTATTGTCAGACCGTCCTCAGCGTTTGTACAACTATTTCAAACAGCTGTTTGCGCAAGTAACGAACCCGCCAATCGATTCGATTCGTGAGGAGATCATTACTGCAGTAGGTACAACAATCGGACCTGAGCGCAACCTATTGAAGCCGGAGCCGGAAAGTGCGCGCCACATTAAGCTGGAGACGCCGCTCCTTTCCAATGAGCAGTTTGCGAAGCTTCGCCATGTTCGTCGTCCGGGCTTCAAGTCGATTACGCTGCCGATCTTCTTCACGGCTAGTGAGGGAGAAGAGGGGCTGCGCGCAGCACTGAAGCAAATGTGCGAAGCAGCAGACCGCGTTATCGACAAAGGGCATAATATTCTTATTTTGTCCGACCGCGGTATCGACAAAGAAAATGCGGCGATCCCGGCATTGCTTGCCGTATCCGCTTTGCATCACCATTTGATTCGCCAAGGTACGCGGACTAAAGTAGCGATTTTGCTTGAATCCGGCGATCCGCGCGAGGTTCATCACTTTGCGCTGCTGCTCGGCTATGGCGTGAGCGCCGTTAACCCTTATCTGGCATTTGAGACGCTTGACGATATGATCCGCCAAGGCTTGCTGAGAAATATTTCGCATGAGAAAGCGGTCAAAAACTTCATTAAAGCAGCTACTAAAGGCGTAACTAAAGTATTGTCCAAAATGGGTATTTCCACGATTCAATCGTACCGTGGCGCTCAAATTTTCGAGGCGCTTGGCTTGAAAGAGGAGCTCATTAATGAATATTTCACTTGGACGCCTTCGCGTATCGGCGGTATTGGACTTGATGTTATTGCAGAAGAAACGCTGAAATATCACAACTTGGCTTACGCTGAACAGGAAGGCCGTGTAACGGAGCTGGAATCCGGCGGCGAATACCAATGGCGTAAAGATGGCGAGGACCACCTGTTTAGTCCGCAGACGATCCACACCCTGCAGATGGCGGCTCGCTCCAATGATTATAAGCTTTACAAAAAATTCTCCCATCTTGTTCAAGGCGAGGACAAGAAGCATATGATGCTTCGTTCATTGCTGAGATTTAAGGATGGCAGAACAGCGATTCCGATCGAAGAGGTTGAACCGCTGGAATCGATTATGAAACGCTTTAAGACAGGCGCGATGTCCTTCGGCTCGATCAGCAAGGAAGCGCATGAAAGCCTAGCGATTGCGATGAACCGCCTTGGCGGACGTTCGAATACAGGAGAAGGCGGCGAGGACCCAGCGCGCTTCATTCCGGATGAGAACGGCGATTCCCGCCGCAGTGCAATCAAGCAGGTGGCATCGGGACGCTTCGGCGTAACGAGCAACTATTTGGTCAATGCGGATGAGATTCAAATCAAGATGGCGCAAGGCGCGAAGCCAGGAGAAGGCGGACAGCTGCCAGGACGCAAAGTTTACCCTTGGGTTGCCGAGGTTCGTGGCTCCACGCCAGGTGTAGGCTTGATCTCGCCTCCGCCGCATCATGATATTTATTCCATCGAGGATTTGGCTGAGCTAGTTCATGATTTGAAAAATGCGAACCCGCGCGCGCGCATTAACGTTAAACTCGTATCCGAGGTTGGCGTTGGTACGATTGCAGCAGGTGTTGCCAAAGGCCGCGCCGACATTATTATGGTCAGCGGTTATGATGGAGGAACGGGCGCATCTCCTATGAACTCGATTCGTCATGCGGGCTTGCCGTGGGAGCTTGGTCTGGCTGAAACTCACCAGACGCTGATGATCAACAACCTGCGTGATCGCGTTACGCTTGAAACAGACGGCAAAATGATGAACGGACGCGACGTTGCGATCGCTGTTTTGCTCGGCGCTGAAGAATATGGCTTCTCGACAGCACCACTTGTTGTGCTTGGCTGTGTAATGATGCGCGTTTGCCAACTAGACACATGTCCGGTCGGTGTAGCAACGCAAAATCCGGAGCTGCGCGCGAAATTTATGGGTGATCCAAGCCATGTGGTCAACTACCTGCGTTTTGTTGGTGAAGAGCTGCGCGAAATTATGGCTGAGCTTGGTTTCCGTACGATTCAGGAGATGGTTGGACGCGTAGATATTCTTGAAGCGAAGCATCTGGCTGATCATTACAAAGCGAAAGGTCTTGACCTGTCGCCGCTATTGTATCAACCGGAAGTATCTCAGGATGCTATTCGTTACTGTGCGCAAGAGCAAAACCATGGTTTGGATTTGTCCCTTGACGTTCAGGAACTGGTACCAGCAGCGAAAGCCGCTCTGGAAAATGGGGAGCAAGTACGTGGTACATTCCCAATTTTGAATACGAACCGTGTTGTTGGAACGGTGCTTGGCAGCGAAGTGACTCGTCGTTATGGCGCGAAGGGCTTGCCAGAGGATACGATTTCCTTCCACTTCGTTGGTTCGGCAGGCCAAAGCTTTGGTGCTTTCGTTCCTCAAGGTATTACGCTATCGCTGGAAGGCGATTCGAATGACTATGTAGGTAAAGGACTTTCCGGAGGCAAGGTCATTGTGGCTCCTTCATCGAAAGCAACCTTTGTCGCTGAAGAAAATGTCATTATCGGCAACACGGCACTCTACGGAGCAACAAGCGGCGAAGCCTATATTCGCGGTATTGCCGGCGAGCGTTTCGCGGTTCGCAACAGCGGCGTGAACGTTGTTGTTGAGGGCGTGGGCGACCATGGCTGTGAATATATGACGGGCGGCAGAGTCGTCATTCTTGGCCAGACTGGACGCAACTTTGCAGCTGGGATGTCCGGCGGTGTTGCTTACATCTATGACGAGCAAGGCGACTTCTACAAGCATTGCAATATCGAAATGGTATTGCTGGAGCGTCTTGAAGAGGAAGTCGACATTGCTGAATTACGCGGCATGATTGAACGCCATGTTGCCTATACGGATAGCGCTATTGGCGGTCGTGTGCTGAATGACTGGGATCTATCGCTTGCGAATTTCGTAAAAGTCATTCCGAAAGATTATAAGAAAATGCTTGAGTATATCCGCAAAGCTGAAGATTCCGGTTTGACGGAAGACGCAGCGCTGCTGTCAGCATTTGAAGCCAGCATGAAAGAGCTTGCCCGCACAGGCGGCTGATCCATGTGGCCCAATAGATAAATGAAAAACGGCTCTCCGATAAGGAGAGCCGTTTTTCATTGCTTTTTTTTAAATATAGGAAAGGATATGATTGTTCCATCCTTTCACTATAATTCTACGCAAAACATTAGCTTTGCCGCCAAAGGGCGGCGACAGCCGTTTCACCTTGTGCCAAACCATAACTAGCATTTGCTTATGTCGGCAGATTTTACCGTTTTCTTTTCCGAACAAGCAGTGTTCACTTATTTAGGAAAAATGAAAAGTATTTCAAAAATCACATAATATTTACCTTAAATCTACGTAATTCGACAAAAAAACAACAAAAAAAGAACAATCGTGCTCCCACCTTACGACAAATTCCCAGTAAGGTATTGGGTATAATAACAGTATTGTTCAAACTATACATAAGGCAGGAGTCGGATACGAAGATGGCAGAGAAAAATTCAGGCCGTATTGAATTAGATATTAAGGATATTCTTATCCAAATGGGAATTCCTCCAGAGAAATGGCCGCCGCTAGCGAATCCACCATCCAAATAAATAGTCTAATTCATCATTCTCTCCGCTCGTACAAAAGCTATAAACCGTTTCGTTTCTTCCACTGTCAACTTACGCCCATCAATACTCAAATTAAACTTCTCCAATATCTCATCATCGGCTAACTCCAAATGCTCGGTAAAATTGCGAACGTCGTCGCTAAGCACCGTTTGCGGATGAAGGGTGCGTCCAACTAGAAAATCTACGGACACTTGGTATAGATCAGCAAATTTTTTCAATGTCTCGGAATCCGGTTCCCGGCGATTTTTCTCGTAATGAGATAAAGCAGCACGTGAAATGCCAAGCTTTGCTGCGGTTTGCTCTTGTGTCCAATGTCTGTCATCTCTCAATTGAGCAATTCTGCTGCCTATATTCATATGACCCCTCCTAAAGGTTTGCGTAGCAAACTGACTTCGTAAGCATAAATGTACTTACAACATATAAACGGCAGGTTTTGCTATGCAAAACCTAGTTTGTATACACACATATTGGATTATTACTGCTACACCTATATTAATACGGAAACGTTAGATTTGCATTTGTTGCAACGAAATGTCGCAAAAAATATTGTTAGACGTTTTTTTTGCTTGACATGATACATATTGTATCTTAAAGTGAAGGAAAAGATTGATACATAATGTATCGAATTATTTCCAAGGCTCTATCACTTTATACCTATAAGGAGAAATAAATGGATGCTAAAGAGGAAAATTCGCGCAGCAAGGTCCGTTTAAAGCTAAAGCCAGGCATTAAGGCAGGGCTGAGGCTGCTCAATCGGCATGGCATTTTAATAAGTCCATCTACTGGAACGGTACTGGTGCTGAATTTAAGCCAGGAGGGTTTATGCTTCTGGTCTTCTTTAAGGCTCCCCGTACATCGACTGTATATGGTAGAAATTCGCATGAAGCTTTCCGGCAAAAACATCCGGCTTCAGGGAAATGTGGTTTGGCGTAAACGAACGGATAATGTTTTCGAGTACGGTATGCATTTTGAGCCCCCACTGCTTATCAAATCCATTATTACCCGCCTATTGAATGAAGAATTACTCGCCCAACATCCGCAGCAGCAGAAAATCCATCAATTATACCGCAGTTTGAACGCAAGAAGCACTTTTGTCAAATGAGGAGGATTTTCGGGTGAAACGTTGGGTGAAACGCTCGCTTATCGTCGTCAGTACCGTATGCCTGGTGGCAGGCTTGGGAACGGCTTTATACAGCTGGTATCTTTATGGAAGGTTTGAAAAAACGGCTGCTGATATGTTTGAGCCCATCATTTCTACTCCGTACGTAAGCTCAGACTCGGAGCTGCAGGTATCCGGCATAGAAGAAGCAATAATCGGGCAGAAGCCCTTCACCGTATTAGTAATGGGAGTAGATGAGAGGACAAATGATCGCGGACGAACAGACACCATGATCGTCATGGGAGTGAATCCGCTCAAGCATTCGGTCTTTATGTTCAACATTCCGCGTGATACGAGAACGGAAATTATTGGACATGGCACGACGGACAAAATAAACCATGCTTACGCTTTTGGCGGGGTGGAAATGTCAAAGCAGACGGTGGAGCATTTTCTTGATTATCCGATTGATTATTATATTCGGGTCAATATGGAAGGTTTCTCGAAAATCATCGACAAGCTTGGCGGAGTAACCGTCAACAATCCATATGCTTTTGATTTCAGCGGTTATACGTTTGAGCAAGGACCAATTCAGTTAAATGGTGAACAGGCGCTGCTTTTTTCTCGCATGAGATATGAGGACCCGAAAGGGGACAGGGGAAGAAATGACCGTCAGCGCGCTGTCCTAAAGCAGCTCATTTCCAATGTGTTTACCTTATATGGCGCTGCACAATTAAGCAATCTGCTTGCGGAGATGGGCGACAATGTGAGGACGAATATAACCTTTGATGAGATGAAAACCTTTTTTAAGGAATATGGGACAGGGATCGAAAAGCTGGATAGCGTTGAAATAGGCGGCAGCGGGACGATGATTGATAAGGTTTGGTATTATATCGTCGGCGATCAGGAACGCAATCGAATTCACGAGCTTCTTAAAAAACAAATGAGCATATAGATGGATGAGGTTTAAAGCCCTCTGTTCTTATAAAAAAATGATAAGGGCCCTGACAAAATGTTGTCAGGGTTCGATGCTTCTGTAAGACGACAAAATTTGAGTTTTTTTGTTGACATTATTCGCTAAATACCATAAAATATAAACAAACAGATACATTACGTAACATTTTACATAAAAGTGATACAATAAGTATACAAGGAGTGATCAGGTGATTCAGCTTCAGGAGCAGTTCTATTGCGTCGGATGCCAAAACATGATACCTACAGGGCTAGCGAATGTGTTATTCCGAACTGGATTTTTCCGTGTAGTAAATCGGCTAGGGTGTTGTAGAGCTTGTGCTCAGGCACAAGCTGGCCATGCTAATAAGTTGGAGGCACAATTGCAAAGCGTAACAGGTGAAGTCATCCCGTTAACTGCCAAATCTGATTATGATCCCTATCAAACGAGCTTCTATCCGGCAAGCCAAAACCTCCTGACTACAGAAGTTGTGTAGCAGGAGGTTTTTTCTATTTCATTGCTGCTATTCGCGTGCATGTTCCAATTGTTTCCTTATTCGATTATACTAGGTAGGGTTATATGCAGTCAGATTAATGTTAGATCAGTATTAGATCGCTATTAGAAATGTGAGAGGACATGCGGTCCACTGGAGAAGGAGGAAATAGAAATTGGAGCAGCCAATCGTACAAATGCTAAATGTAACGAAGCGCATCGGCAAACGGACGATCATTGATCATCTTAGCCTTGACTTGCCGGCTGGTGAAGTATTCGGCTTCCTTGGTCCGAATGGAGCAGGAAAGACAACCATGATCCGAATGATGGTCGGCCTCATTTCAATAACGGAAGGCGAAATCAAAATCGATGGCCACAGCATCTCAAAGCATTTTGAGAAAGCGATTCGCCATGTCGGCGCCATTGTCGAAAATCCCGAGATGTACAAATATATGACCGGTTATCAAAATTTGGTTCATTTTGCCCGGATGGTTCCTGGTGTTGAGCATTCACGTATTCAGGAGGTGACGGAGCTTGTCGGGCTTGGCTCGCGCATTCATGATAAAGTTAATACCTATTCGCTGGGGATGCGGCAGCGGCTGGGCGTAGCACAGGCGATTTTGCATCGTCCAAAGCTGCTTATTTTGGATGAGCCGACGAATGGACTTGATCCCATGGGCATTCGTGAGCTGCGAGATTATTTGCAAAGGCTGGCCAAGCAAGAGGGACTGGCGATATTCGTCTCCAGCCATTTGCTAGCCGAGATGGAGCTAATGTGCGACCGGGTGGCCATAATCCAGCAGGGCAAGCTTGTGGAGGTTGTCAAGGTTGAGAAAAACAGGGAGTCAGAACAAACGGCAATGCAGCGGGTTGTTTTTGAAGTAGACGATTTAGAGGCGGCGCTTGCTGTTGCAGCAGCTGAGGGGATAACAGGGGAAAGGGCTGGCCAAGCCATCGCTATTGGGGCGGATAAAGAAGCGGTCGCAATCTTTAATGCAAAGCTTGTAGCGGCAGGCATTAAAGTATATGCCATTCAGGCACAGTATCAATCTTTAGAGGATCGGTTCCTCGAGAAGACGGGGGGTGGTCATATTGTATAACTTCAGCAAGCTGCTATTGAATGAAAATATGAAAATCTATCTCCGCACAAGAACCTGGATTATGACGGGTCTGCTGCTGGCGTTGGTTGTATTTATGACCGTACCTGTTTATTTTATGTCCAAAGACAGTGCGACATCGATGTGGACACTTGTAAAATATGAATCAGCTGTAGGTTATTTGCTTATTGCGATGTTCACAGCCGTCGTTGCGGCTGGGAGTGTTGCTGAGGAGTTCACGAGTGGAACGATTAAGCTGCTGCTTATTCGCCCATGGATGAGATGGAAAATTTTATTGTCCAAATACATTTCGGTCGTGTTGTTCGCGCTGTTCCAGGTCGTGCTGTTATATGCATTTACTATTGCGTTCAATTTTTTGTTTTTTGATTCTACGAATGTAACGGCTGGAGAGATTCACGGCTTTTTCATGGACGAGGGACAATATGAAGGGTCGGCAGCGGTATATAATATGAAATATTATGCGATGCGCTTTATTGCATTGCTTGTGACATCAATGATAGCGTTTATGCTGTCAACGGTATTTCGAAGCGGCGGACTTGCCATTGGATTATCGATTTTTCTCGTATTTTCCTCCATTTCTGTTGGTCCTTTTATCGGGCTAATCAATTATGAATGGGTGGACTACTTGTTTTTTGTCCAATTGGATTTGGTGCCTTATTTGGTTGGAGACGTAGGCGGTCGGACGCTCGGCTTCGCGATTAGCGTGCTTGCCGTCTATTATGCGCTATTTGCAGCGCTCACCTGGTTCGTGTTCGAGAAGCGTGACGTTGGCGCTTAGAGAGGACGTACAAGCATGAGGGAAGCTTGGCGGGGCTTTAGTCCGCTGAAAAAGAGGGCTTGCCAGCCTGGCTCCTGAATAAGAGAGCAAGCGGGAGTGAAATCGTACAGGGCAGGCGAATTATCGCCTGCCCTGCTTTCGTATGTTCTCTAATGATGCTTGCAGGCTGCTTCTCTTAATCCAATCCGGATAGCCTGTTCTATGTGTTTTTCAGCTGTGTGCTTCAAGCTGCTTCTTACGTGCCGTTCATTGAAATACGTTAGCCGCTTGCTAGACTGCCTGACGGGCTTTATCCCGATTGCTGCCGTCCTTAGCAGCCGTTTCTTTGCCTGTACCGTCTGTTTCGGAGAGCGGGCGTGTGAGCGGTGCCTGCCCCCGTTCCATATGGCTGCTGCCATTGAAGCTTCCGCCATCTTGAATGATTAAGGAATGGGCGTTAATGTTCCCTGTAATTTGCCCAGTTGCGGTTATGGTGAGCCGCCCCTTCGTCGTAATATCGCCGAATAGCTTGCCCGCTACAGTCAAATCCTTCGCAGTTATGTTAGAACGCGCTATCCCAGATTCGCCAATAATGACATCTCCTGCACATTCAATGTCTCCACGGTATTCACCTTCAATGCGCAGGCCTGCTTCACAGATCAGCTTGCCTTCCACATGGGTACCCTGCCCAATCAGTGTATCTGTGGGAGATATTCGTTTGTTTTCCTTGAAAATAGACATGGAAAAACCTCCTTGTTTCGCAGCTTAGGATGGTTGAAGCAAGTAGGGCAAAGGATTGACGGCCTCATCGCCCTGCATAATTTGAAAATGAAGATGAGGGCCCGTACTTCTGCCGGTAGAGCCTAGCAGGCCGATTTTCTCGCCCCGTACAACCTGTTCTCCCTCCTTGGCCTCCATGCTTTGCAAATGCATATAGACGCTGTTCAGTCCGTTATGATGGTCGACAACAATATAGTTGCCCTCTGAGCCTCCAGTACCAACCTCCTTAATCGTTCCTTCCGCTGCGCTGAAAACAGGGTCGCCTGCTTTGCCGCCAATATCTATACCGGCATGAAAGACAGCTTTCCCTGAAAAAGGGTCCTTGCGGTAGCCGAAGCTGGAGGTCAGCTTCTTCGAATAGGTAGGCCAGCCCGATGGATAGGAGTCGACCTGCTGCCTTCTTGTTTGAGCTTGCCGAAGCGTCTGCGCCATCGTCTCCTCCAAAGAATCGACCATTTCGCTCAACGATTGAACGTCAAATGAGGTAGAAGAAGCCAAAGCTCGAAAGGACATCCCGCTCGTTTGCAGGGAACCGCTGGCATCATAATCGGCTTGCTGTGCCAAAGCCTGCTCGCGCTTGTACAGCTGTTCAGATTGCTGCTGAGGCTTGTGGCTGCTTGTGTCTATCCCAGAATCAGAGCTGCCATATTTGTCAATGAACGCTTTAAGCTTGTTTTCCAGTGCGAGGAGCTCATCTACACGCGTCTGCATGTCCTCGGTTTGCTGGGCAAGGCTTGCCAGCTGCTGCTGTAGGGCGAGGATCGTCTCATCCTTATTGGCGACGGTATGATGATACTGCTGCGTCTGTTTATCCTGCTGCGTTGCCTGCTCCACAAGCTGCGCCTCGAGCTCATGCAGCTCAAAGACGGATTTGAGCTGCAGCGCGGCAAAGCAGCCCGACACGGCTAGTGCGGCTGCGGCGGGAGCCGCAATGACGGATCGCTTTGAGACATGGAACTGCTTGACGGTTTTGTCGGCGCCGCGCATGATTACAAACGACCACTTTGAATTGGACGATCGATTCAATAGAGGTTTCTCCTTCCGGCCGGTATGAGAATTTAGAACGTTCTAATGCAATTTATTCTGCGGCGGCGGGAAACATGTCAGAAAAATAGGAAAAGCGCCTCCTAGGAAGCGTCTTTAAACGGGGGCATGCGTTAAAACATGCTAGATTTAACCGTTTGAAGACGCGACCCGGGAGCCGCTTGTCTGTAGGCAAATTATTTACTTTCGATTGCAGCCAGTGCCTGCTGCATGGCAGGGGTGAAGTTGAAATCACGACCCTGTGATTGCTCAGGAGGCAGCGTTGCGAGCTGGGCAATGCGCCGCTCGACTTCTGCTTTAATTTCCAGCGCCCGCGTGCGGTAAGTATCCGCGTTGCCAGCATCGCTGCTCATAGCAGCCGCGTATTCTACAATCGCATGATCATATAAAACAATATCCCATCGGAATTTGCTGATGCCTTCTTCCAGCACTTTAAGCATTTCCGTTATGTTGCCGTCCTTTTTGAAATTTTCGTACTGGGCCAAAATAAAGGTGCGATTATAAGGATCATTCGCTTTGCCTGCTGCAAGCGTCTGCAGCGCCTGTTCTTTCATTGTAGCATTTTGCGTCTGCTCATAGGCCTGCATGAGCCATTGATATTTCGTCAAGCTGAACACGGAATGATCAGGTGACGTCTTGATGGCTTTGTCAAGCGAAGGCAGCAGTTGGTTAAGCTGAGCCTGTCCGGCAGAAGCCGTATTGTACGTTTCTTGGAACGTGTGGTTTGCGCTGTTCTCGCGTGCGGAGCCGACTAGCAGGACAATTGCCAGCACACCGATTGCAGTTGGATAGATCCATTTTACGGTGCGGCCCTGTACATTTTCTTCTCTTTGTTTAAACGCTAGCGATTTGCCATACGGTGCAATCATAGCACCCAAGCTGATGAACAGCAAAGCGCTCAAATAGACATAACTCATATCAAAATCGATGGCGCTATGCAGCAGCAGCGTCGTTGCCAAAATAAAAAAGATCAAGTGGCTGCCCCGGCGCTCTGGGTGACGAATATATGAGCGGATATATAAGAAGTAGGTGTATATAAGCAGCCCAATCAGCGCTGCAAATCCAATCCAGCCTACCTCAACCAGCGTTTGAATGAAGAAGCTGTGCGCTTGTCTGCTCCAATAAGGATTGTTCTGGTATTGCTCATAAAGAGCCTGCCAGCCGCCTCCGCCTGCTCCGAGCAGCGGGTAGTCTTTGGCAACCTTAAGACCATCCTCGTAGAAGGTCCAGCGCTCGAGAACGCTGTGCTGCTGCAAGTTGATGTTTTCAAAGCGGGAAGCGATTTTCTCAGGCAGCAGATCACGTATGCCATCGCTTGTAATAAGCAATACGGCTGCTAATAGTCCGATAACGATAATCGCGGCGGGAAAAGCAGCAAATGCCCATTTGCGCTGCGCAAGGCGCTCACTTTTATTTTCAATCCAAGGGAATAGCTTCTTGTGTATAAGTATGATCAGCCCTGCATTAACAAGAGCAGCGCCAGCAAGCAGTGCCCAGCTTTGCAGCGGCAGCTTGTCGAACATCGAGATCGTCGTCGCAACTTTCGTTTCGGTCGGTTGAACAATTGCGGAAATCGCTTCTGTATTAGCCGTAATTTTACCCAAAATAACGAGAGTCAGCAAAGCGGATAGACCAGCATAAACGACATAAGCAAACTGTCTAGCCAGCTTCAGGAAAGGCAGAATCACAATAAGCATCACCGGTATGATAACGATGGCGCCCCGCGAATAAGCGAGAAAAAAGGAAATTAAAATCGGTACGAGCATAATGGAATTAGCAAGACGCATGTACCAGCGCTCACAGGTTGCCGCATAATAAGCGGCGATCAGAAAGATGGCAATCAGGAAGCCGGCGTAAGTATTGGAATATTGAAAGACTGAGCTGAGCCGGTAGCCGTCATGGGCAAGCCACATGGCGTCTTTGTAATATTGCTGACCGAACAAGTTCAGCAGACCGAAAAATACGATTAAATAGGCAGACAGCATAACCCCGTATTCCAGCCATTTGCGCATCTGTACTTTTCCAGCGGCATAGAGACTGGTCAGAAACAGGGCAGCGAGCAGGAAAAAGACAAACGTCATAAATTTGGCATAATAGCTGGAGACGGCCTGCATAGAAGAGAGCCAATAGATGGCCGGCAGCAGCAAAATCGCAATCGACAGCACGCTGCGGTGGTTGTTCAGTTTCCAGCCCGTGAGATAGGCGAACAAGGCGGTTGCGGCGAGTAGAACGTAGCCGTAGATGGCTGCGTTGTAAATGGGAGATTCGAAGGCATATTCGTAGCCGTTGAATAATCCGCGATCGTATGGGAAAATAAGGACGAACAAGGCTAGGCCGAGCGTCAGTAACCCTTGCAACAGCGGCTGCTCTTTTGCTAATCCCGCTGTGTTTTGTGTTGCATTTTTCCTTGCACTCATTAATATGTACTCCTTGTATGCGTAGTAGATTTCTTCATAGTACTATTTTAACAAATGATGGGGGGGATTACTATATGGGGGAGTGGAGTGATGCCCTCGGATGGCGTTTTATGATGACGCCCTGTGTTGAATTTCGTAATAATTTAGTGAAAAATGTTTCCAAGTTGCCATCAAGTTATCATATTGGCTATTAAAATGAGGTATAATGAAACCAAATGTTCGGAAAACTTTTAAGATAAATGCGGAGGTTCTATAACCAAATGACAGAACCAATTATTTCAGTTAGCCATGTTAGTAAACATTTTGAGATATATAGCAGTTCACAGGATCGGCTTAAACAGATGATTTTCCGGGGAAATAAACAATATTATCGAGAGTTCTGGGCTTTAAGAGATATTAATTTGGATATTTATAAAGGCGAAACAGTAGGTATTGTAGGAAGAAATGGCTCTGGGAAGAGCACACTCTTACAAATTATTGCCGGAACCCTCTTGCCGACTTCAGGTAAAGTGACTGTCAATGGGAAAGTTGCCGCACTTCTTGAGTTAGGCAGCGGATTTAATATGCAGTACACAGGAAAAGAAAATGTATATCTTAATGGCGCTATTTGGGGCTTAAATGAATTACAAATAGATAAGCTTTATGATGAGATTGTAGACTTTTCAGAAATAGGCGATTTTATGGATCAGCCAATATCTACCTACTCTTCAGGGATGATTGTTAGGCTTGCTTTTGCCGTTCAAGCTGTTATACCAAAAGATGTTCTCATCGTAGATGAGGCATTAGCAGTTGGAGATGAATTGTTTCAACGCAAATGCTATGCGAAAATTGAACAATTTAAAAAGAGCGGCGGAACGATTTTATACGTTTCTCATTCGGGTGCGTCTGTTATAGAATTATGTGATAGAGCAATGCTTCTTGATTCTGGAGAGCAGATTATAATTGGAAAGAGCAAAAGCGTAGTCAGTTTATATCATAAGCTTCTGTATGCTTCTCCTGAGAGAAAACAGCAGGTGCGTGATGATATTATTCGTCAAGTATCTGAACTTGATAATGAGTTGGAAGAAGAAGTGATCGATACAGTCCTTATTCAAGAGGATCAGGTGTCAGCTAGCGAAGATAACATTCCTTCAGAACTGGAAGATTATTTTGATGCAGGGCTGCTGGATAATATTAGACCTGTTGAGTACGATGAGGATGGAGCAAAAATATTTGAAGCAGGCATTTATAATGAAGAAGGTGCACAGGTAAATGTTTTGGCATCTGGCCAACCTTATTTATTTAAATATAAAGTAAAATTTGAGAAGAAGCATCATAATGTGCGATTTGGCTTTTTAATTAAAACGATGAATGGATTTGGTTTGGGAGGCGCAGCCTCTGCCAAGTATGGCAAGCAAATAAACCAAGTAAACAGTGGCTCAGAAATTAAAGTAGAATTTCGTTTTGTGCCGAGGCTTAATACGGGAATTTATTTTCTGAATGGTGGAGTGCTGGCTGATTCGAATAAGGGAGAGACCTTTATTCATCGTGTTATTGATATAAGTGCTTTTAGAATTAGGGCGGATGAGGAAGCCTTATTTACTGAATATGTAGATTTTGAAGTTGAGAGTAAAGTGTTTGAGCGATAAGGAGCGAAAAAACAGTGGGATCCCTTCAATCAAAGGCAATTTGTGTATTAGGCATGCATAGAAGCGGAACATCCGTGCTTACTCGTGGTATTAATATTATGGGGGCATATTTAGGCAAAGAGGAGGACTTAATAAAGCCGAATTTTGATAATCCGGATGGGTTTTGGGAGCATGCTAAAATTGTCCGCTTGCACGATCAAATCCTGGAATCTTTGTCTGGGTCATGGGATATGCTTGCAACCTTGAATGATCAGTGGTGGAACGCTGAAGAAATGAATTACTACAAAGAACTCATGAAAGAATTGGTACGCGAACAGTTTTCAGACGTTCCTTTATGGGCATGGAAAGATCCGAGAAGCTGCTTGCTGCTTCCCTTGTGGAAAAATGTTCTTAGCGAGATGAACATTGAATTGAGTGTAGTTTTTATGACTAGGCACCCTTATGAGGTTTCATCGTCTTTATATAATCGCAATGGGTATCAGGAAAATGTTTCGTTAGCAATGTGGACGTTAAATACTCTCAGTGCGCTAAAGTCTTGCGAAGCTGAAAATGTTCGGTTTATACATTTTGATCGCTTCTTGAAGGAACCAGCTAAAACAATTGAAAAGCTGTCTGCATCGTTACATTGGCTAGCGATTTCTCCAGAAGAATTGGGAAATGTTCAAACTCGGATTGAGCAGCACATCAAGCCAGCGTTGCGACATTCCAATATTGATGATAGTGAACTTGAAATGGCGCCGACAATAGTTAAAGAGACTTATCAATTGCTTTTGCTTTTTGAGAAGATGCCTGAATTATTTAATGATAAAAGCGCTACTATAAGGCAGCTTTATTCGTCTTATCAAGAGTATTCACAACTGTTCAGTAAAATGGATTTTGTCCCGTTTACGACGAAAATTTATTTGCCTACTGAATCGGGATATTCGGAAATGCTAGTCTCAAGCGCATCATCTAAGGCTGATGGTTCTAGGCAGGAAGTGAATATAATAGTTAAAGGGAAGCTGCATCAAGGAGAGTTTAGAATTGATCCTGTAGACATTCCTGCCTATGTGGAAATTGAATCCCTACAATTGCTTCAAGGAGATGGGAAATCACTTCTTCATATTTGGGATTATAATAATGGCTTTAATGGATTAAATGAATACCATGATATTCAACTATTAACTAGAGGCAGTCAGTATTGTTTCATATCGAAGACATATGATCCACAATTGACTATAATTTCTCCTGTTACAATAGAAAATCCAGTAATCAAGTTGGTTTTGAAGGTCATACATCTTCCTTCTGAGCTTGGCGCTTTTATTAGCCAGCATTTAATTTCGGATAGGCTGATAAAGGAGCTGGATGACAACAGAAGTATTTTATCAGCATTAGAACGCAAAACAGAAAATTTGAAAGAAAATTTGACTGAAAAATTAAATGATGCACTCTCGACTTTACAGCACAACAAAATAGCCTACAGTAAGGAACTTCAAAATCTCTTGGAGATGAATCAAGCCAAAGAGCTGTACGTGCAAAATATAATAGAAAAGCTCGAAGCTAGTAACAAACTAAACAATGAGCTTGAAAAGGAAATGCAGGCGATTCAGCTTACTATTAGTTATCGCTTTATGAGGAAGATAGGAAGGCTGAAAAATCGGTTTAAGTCAACTAATAAATAATGCAAAATAGGGTGGGAATAAATGGAGCGAAATGAGCAGCTAATGTTACAACTATATACGGTTACAAAAGAAATGAGACAGCAGCAAAATAATCATAAAAGCTGTGTTATTTGGTTTACTGGATTGTCCGGTTCAGGCAAATCGACATTGGCAAATGCTTTGGAAGCTTATTTTTTTGAAAACCAGCTTAAATCCTATGTGCTCGACGGGGACAACATTCGGATGGGATTAAATAAAAATCTTGGTTTTTCTGTTGCTGACCGTACTGAAAATATTAGGCGTATTGGGGAAGTAGCAAAGCTGTTCACAGACGCTGGTATAATTACGTTAGCTGCATTTATATCTCCCTTTAATGAAGACAGGCAAGCAGTCAGAGAGCTTTTTGCGCCAGGAGAATTTATAGAAGTTTATGTAAAATGCTCATTGGATACTTGTGAGAAAAGAGATACTAAAGGGTTGTATAAAAAGGCCCGTAATGGAGATATTCAAAATTTTACAGGAATAGACTCTCCTTATGAGGTGCCAATAAACCCTGAAATTACAATCGAAACAGAAGATAAGTCCATTACAGATAGTATAGAGGTTATTATTCAATATTTGAAACAAAATGATGTTGTCGTCTAATCAGAGGCAGGAATAGCCCGGTATAAAGGAAATGCGAGGTCATTAATAATGGTTCAAACGTTATGGAAGCAAAGAAATTTAATTAATCAATTTGTTAAACGTGAAGTGTCAGGACGTTATAAAGGCTCATATTTGGGAATGGTGTGGTCATTCATTAATCCTCTGATGATGCTAATCATTTATACTTACTTTTTCAGCGTTGTATTTAGAGCAAAATGGGGAGGAGGAGCAGATGAGAGTCAGGTAGAGTTTGCTTTGATTTTGTTTTGTGGACTTATTACGTTTAATTTCTTTTCTGATATTATAACCCGCTCCCCGGCTATCATTGTAAGCAACCCTAACTATGTTAAAAAGGTCGTTTTTCCACTGGAGATTTTGCCTGTAACGATAGTAGGAGCGGCTTTCGTTCATTTTTTAATCAGCTTTGGGATACTGCTGGTTGCTTTAATCGTGCTAATGGGAATCATAAATTGGACGATTATATTAGTTCCTTTGGTTATGCTGCCACTCGCGCTAATGACACTGGGATTATCTTGGTTTTTTGCTTCACTTGGCGTGTTTATAAGAGATATTGGCCAGTTTTTGGGTGTTGCTGTTCAAGCATTAATGTTTTTGAGTCCTATATTTTATCCTATTTCTATCATTCCGGAAAATTTAAGAGGGATTTATTATATTAATCCTATTAGTCATGTAGTAGAGGATATGAGGAAAGTCATTATATTAGGACAATTTCCAAGCTGGTCTTGGTTATTGCTAGGAACTGCAATCGGTTTAATTACAACCTGGCTAGGTTATTATTGGTTCTCCAAAACGAAAGGTGGATTTGCAGATGTCTTATGATCCTATAATCTCCTTACGGCAAATTAGCAAGTCCTTTAAGATGTACGAAAAGCCAATAGATCGCTTAAAGCAAGTCATTATGCGCAAAAACAACTATAAAGAGTTCTGGCCGCTTAAAAACATCTCCATGGATATTTACAGAGGGCAGACAGTTGGCATCATCGGGAAAAATGGATCAGGCAAAAGTACGCTGTTGCAAATTATTGCCCAAACGTTGACTCCTACCGAAGGGGAAATAAATATTTACGGCAGAATTGCTGCTTTACTCGAACTCGGTAGCGGCTTTAACCCTGAATATACGGGGCGGGAAAATGCAATTATGAATGGAGCGATTAACGGTTTTACTTCCGCTCAAATTGAAGGAAGAATGGCAGCCATTGAGGCGTTCGCGGATATAGGAGATTTTATGGATCAACCGGTTAAAACCTACTCGTCAGGCATGTACGTTCGTTTAGCTTTTTCCTGTGCTATTCATGTTGATCCCGATATTCTGATTGTAGATGAAGCTTTAGCTGTAGGGGATATGCAGTTTCAGCTAAAATGTATTGAAAAGATGAAGGCGTTTAAGGAACAGGGGAAGACGATATTATTTGTAAGTCATGATGGGTATTCTATTCGCAATTTTTGCGATGAAGCGATCTGGTTAATTGATGGCGAAATTCATCAGCGTGGGGATGCTAATTCAGTAACGAAAGACTACGAAGACTTTATGAAGCATGGACTCGACTCCATTGAAGCTGATGAAACGGCATTACATGATGAAGAACGAAGCTCACAGGTTCTTACGATAAATAAAGTAGAATTTCGTGATGGACAAGGTGAATACAAAAAACATTTTCAATTCGGTGAAGATATATATATTGAATTGGACTATCAACTGCATAAATCCCAACAGGATTTGGTAGGTGGCATAGCTTTATTTGATAAGCAAGGTACATATATATGTGGTTTGAATACGAAGCTTGATAAGTATAAATTATCTGAACTTCCTGGTAATTATAAATTAATTTTAAAATATGACAAAATAGCATTGTTGCCTGGAACTTATTCTATTGATGTAGGTTTTTTTGAAAGCTCTGGCTTGGTTAGACTAGATTACAAGGCAAGATATGACTCTTTTAGAATTAGCTCAGAACGATATTTTGCAGAGGGCCTTACATTTTTTGAACATGAATGGAGCCTTGAAAGGTAGCTGGTCAATATGAAATATGACTTTAATATAGATATGTCATCGGATAATTCATTATCGTTGATATTGCGTAACATAAGACCGAATTCTATCGTTTTGGAGTTTGGACCAGCTAGAGGGTACATGACAGCTTATATGCAGCAGGAGCTAAAGTGTAAGGTTTATGGAGTAGAGATTGATCCAGAAGCAGCAGTAGTAGCACAAAGCTTCACTGAGCAAATGATTATATGTGATATTGAAACAATGATTTGGAAGGATAAACTGCCACCAAATATCATGTTTGATCATATTATTTTTGCTGATGTATTGGAGCATTTGCGTGATCCTGAGCAGGTTTTGCGAGAAGCAGCCGCCTATTTAAAAGCAGATGGTACGATATTGAGCTCTATTCCAAACATAAGTCATTCAGCTGTCATTATGGAACTGCTGTCAGGGGAGTTTAAATATCGTTCTTTAGGCTTGCTTGATCACACTCATATTCGTTTTTTCACAAGATCCAGTGTAGAGAGATTAATAGAAGGGGCAGGATTAGTTGCGAAGGAGTGGAACCGTACTTTATTGCACCCGGAGCATACGGAATTAAAAAAACAATATGCTGATCTTCCTATAGAAATAAGCCGATATCTAGAGCATAGAAAAGACTCGCATGTTTACCAGTTTATTACCATCTCCGGAAAGCCCGGGGAGCAAGGGGCTACAGCATTCCATTTAGAATCGGATTACATATACACAGATTTTATCCAGTTGTTTTTCGAGACAGATGAAGGGTTTTCAGAAAGGGCTTCTCAGAAAAAGGCGATTCTCACAAGCAACGATGAGTATTTGAGCTACTCATTCGATAAAATTGATATAGCACGCGGAAAAAAGCTTAGGCTAGACCCGACGAATTTTAAAGCTTTGATCCAAATTTCGACTATAACATTAAAGAATCAGCATGCTGAAACCGTTAATGAGTTTAGGGGAGAAAACTTATTTGAGCTTATCCATTTAGAACATAACATAGTTAGTGTCGGGCAACCTGAACAATGTCTATATTATGTGACGGATAATGACCCGCAAATTCATCTTCATTTTAATCATCTCTTATTGGAGAATGTACATCAATTTCATATTGAAATGCGTGTCATAAGAGAGAGTGCTCATGTCATTACAATTCTAAAAGAAATATATGGACAGCAAATTATTAATTTGCAACAGCTTTCCAGGTCTAGAGAATTGCAACTAGAGCAGGCCGAAGTTCGTCTGGAGGAAGAACAGCAAATTATTACAAATATAGAAGCACAAAAAGCAGCTATTGAGCTGCAAAACCTAGCACTTGAACAAAACTTATCGGTGCAAAAAAAAGCCCTGGAGCATCAAAATTCTTTATTAGAAGCAGCTATAAAAAGAGAGCATGAAGTGCAATCGCAGCTAGAGAAGCTAGTTACATCAAAAACATGGAGGTTGACCAAGCCTTTAAGAGTCATAAGTCGTTGGTTCTTCAAAGATTAGGACTGTGATAATTTATGATGAAAGAGTGAAAACATTGAATAATTTAGATATTGTTATTGTTACTTATAATTCTGAAAAATGGATAGAGCGCTGCTTGGAAAGCATGATAAGCGGCAAGTACCCTTTAGAAAACATTCATTTAACCTTTGTAGATAATAAGTCCCAGGATAAAACGAAGGAAATCATTGATCAGTTTGCTAAGTCTCATTATTTTGGCAGCTATAATGCTCATTATTTAGATGAAAATATTGGTTTTGGAGCGGCGAACAATTATGGCGTATCCAAGTCCAAGCAAAAGTATGTGCTTTTTCTTAACGTAGATACTGAAGTAGAAGAATATTCACTAGTAGAGCTTATAAAAGATGCAGAAAATAGTTCTCAAGATGTCGCCTTGTGGGAATGCAGGCAATTTCCTTACGAGCATCCAAAGACGTATAACCCTGTTACAATGGAAATAACATGGGCTAGCGGAGCAGCATGTATGGTAAGACGCGATCTTTTTAATGAAGTTGGAATGTTTGATGACAAAATTTTTATGTATGCTGAGGATGTAGACTTAAGCTGGCGCTTTAGAGCTCATGGCTATAAATTGAGATACGTGCCTAAAAGTATTATTCATCATTACACCTATGAAAGTGCTGGTCAGGTTAAGCCTAATCAATTTTACAATAGTACGTACAATAATTTAATGCTTCGCTACAAGTTCGGGACGTTAAAGGATATAGTTAAAGGTTATTTATTGTACTATAGCTTGTTTTTTAATCCTGTTCCGTTTGCCAAGCATCGTCGTACGGTATTGAAAAAAATGCTGAAAAGCTTTTCCGACGGACAACGATTTAGGTCATGGAAGCGAAGGCATAAAAATCATTCGTTCAAACCTTCATTTCTGTTATGGGATTATGAAATCATTCGGGATGGAGCCTTTTATATCAATACTTTGCCTGAGCAAAATCCACTTGTATCTATTCTCATTAGAACTTGTGGTAGGCCCGCGATGCTGAGAGAAGCATTAATGAGCGTTCGTAATCAGACGTATAAAAATATAGAGGTAGTTATCGTTGAGGATGGGCCAGCGATCTCTAAGGAAATGATTAATGCTGAATTTGGTGATTTAACTATTAATTATTTTGCTACTGAAGAAAAGGTCGGTAGATGTGTTGTAGGGAATCTTGCTATGGAGAGGGCAAGCGGACAATATTTTAATTTCCTAGATGACGATGACGTTTTGTTTGCCGATCATGTTGAAGTGTTAAGTTATCAGTTGACGATTAATCCGGATAAGAAGGCTGCCTATGCCCATGCTTTTGAAACTCCGATTAAAGTGAGCTCGAAAGATCCCTATGTGTATGAAGAAATCCTTCATAATGTTCAGCATCGTCAACCATTTAATAGACTTGTATTATTGCATCATAATTATTTTCCAATCCAATGTGTATTGTTTTCGAGAGAAATGTTTGATGAGTTAGGTGGTATAGATCTAGAGCTAGAAGTATTAGAGGATTGGGATCTATGGCTTAAATATGCTTTGAAATATGATTTTCAATATGTTGAGAAGGTGACTTCGGTATACCGAGTACCAGCCGAGGTGAGCCACCATCATAGCAGACAGGAGATGTTTGATAAATATCTCAAAATCGTACGTGATAAGTATGCGCAACAGCAAACTGCACTTCCTATTGGAGCATGGTTTGAAGACGCCGATCACATTCTGAGCCGCCCACAAACGATTATATATAAAATAAAAGGCATGACTTTTAAGACTTTTGTGTTTAAGACGAGAAATAAATTGGTTTATTATGCTAAGAAGGTTCTAAAATAATATTCATAGAATGGTGGATAACGCTGTGGATCATTTACATCTATCAAATAGATTATCAGGAAGGATTAATAATTTTGATGTGTTAAGATATTTTGCAGCTGTATTGGTCATCTATTCACATAGTTATCCCCTTACCGGTAAGTCCATTGAGCCGCTTGCTTTGCTTTCCAAAGGCCAATGGACTTTTGGCGGTGTAGCGGTTGCTATTTTTTTTGTAATTAGCGGTTTTTTGGTAAGTAATAGTTTCGAAAGATCAACTGTTTTGCAGTATACAGTGAATCGGTTTTTGAGAATTTTTCCAGGTCTATTTATGGCAGTTTTATTATCTGTATTTGTTTTAGGTCCTTTGTTCACTTCTTTAGAAATTAGTGAGTATTTTAGTAACAATTTAACCTATAGTTATTTGAATAATAGCTTATTGCTTTCGGTACAATATGTTTTACCTGGTATGTTTGAAACGAATTTATATCCTAACGCTGTGAATGGCTCGATTTGGACGATTCCTTATGAGATATTAGGGTATATTTTAGTGGCAATAATAGGATATTACGGATTGTTGAAGAAGAAAAAAAGTGTCTTATTAATCTTCATTATGATATTCATATTTAGTCAGATTCTGCCCGGAAAATATCATGTTATAAATATTAAAGGTTTTCTTGTAGGGAGCCTGCTTGAATTAATTCTCTTTTTTTTAATGGGTGTTATTTTTTATGCTTATAGGGAAAGCATTGTTTTGAAAAGATCGATTGCTCTAATATGTGTTAGTATATTGACGACTACTTTTTTCAGTGGTCAGTTTAAAACAGCCTTTTTATTTTGTGGGACCTATTTAATTTTCTATTTTGTCTACCATCCCAATATTAAGCTTCATAGATTTTCAAAGTGGGGAGATTTTTCTTACGGGCTTTATATCTATGCTTTTCCTGTACAGCAAATTGTACAACTGCTGATGCACAATCAAGAGAGTCCTATAATTAACTTCTTTATCTCGTTTATACTAACTAGTGTCCTAGCATTTTTGTCCTGGCATTTAGTGGAGAAGCAGGCATTAAAACTGAAATTCAGTATATGGGATAAAAGCAAAACAAGCTAGAAATATCAGCATCTAAAAGGGAGTATCATAATGGATTTGTTTTTATATCTTTTTTCATCAATTCTTATATTGATCCCTATATTTATATTAATCAGTCAATATGTGAATAAAGGTATCTTTGTATTCATAATTATCGTATCAACATATTTATCCTATAATGCGGTTGCAAGTGTTTTGTTCAGCTTAGTATCATTAAGAATTACACCAATTTCACTTGCTATCTTCAATATTGTACTTGCAGGCCTCATGTATCTGTTATTAAGGAGAAAACAGATAAGATATGAAAAAGGTAGAGTTAGTTTCGATAAAATTGACTGGTATACAATAATATTGACTTTATGTATTAGTTCTTATTTTTTTATATACTTGTATTCCACAAAGATAGACTTAAAGTTTTTGACTACCGATCCATCCGTGCATTTTATTTTTAGTAAATATTTTTCTGAAACAGGAGAGCTGCTACTTACGTTTAATGAACTCATGGGTTACCTGCACATGTCAAGCTATCCGTTCCTTGCTTATGTCAACACTGGAATATGGATGGGGATGACAGACTCCATTGAAGCGAAATTTATGATTTATCTAATAAGTAATTTTATTTTGTTCTTCTTAATTATATTAGCTGTATACAGTATATATAAGAAACTCGTTAATGAAGTTGATTATATGCAAGCAACAATTCTTATAGGAGCAGCTTCGATAGGGTATAATCTAAATAGTATCATTTTCGGTTTTACGAGTCAGTTGGCAGGCATATTTATTGCTTTAGTTCTAATACTTATATGTGATTTGAAATGGAGCTCATGGGCGAAAATTATATTTATGTCACTTAATTTAATTGGACTATTTTATGCGTACTATTATTTTATACCTGCTGCAATTATTTCATTATTAATCAGTAATTCAATTCAAACTCCTAATATGAAGTGGACTGCTATGCTTAAAGCTTTAGTTGGAAAACAAAATATATTTATAAGTTTGATTACTATAACTTTTGGTGGCATTTATCTTTTCATACTGAATAAGTCTGAGGAAAATGGTAATGTCAGTTCCATAAAATTAGAAGGGTTTATTTATAGGGAATTATATTCGGATTACAAGCCCTATTTACTTTTCGCAGTGCTTGCTTTATTTATTTGGTTCAAAAATAGAATTAATCCTACCGTATTTATTAGTGTTATGATTTACAATGTATTTGCGGTTTGTGTATTTTTATTTGGAATGGCAGGAGAAGCATCATCTTATTATTTTTATAAAAACTATTATCTAATTGAAAATCTACTTATAATATTATTTTGTTTTGGGTTGTACTATGTGAAAAAGAGTAATGTTAAAATGTTATATTACTCATATATATTGGTTTTAGTGTTTTTAGCTATAAATACATTCTTTATTGATGAGCCAGTTCAAAAGAACAATAATCTATTTAATATAGAAATTGAACGTAATTTAACAAAGGTTCAGGATTTCAATAAAAAAATCCCTGCTAATATGGAACTTTCCTATACGAAAGTGCAACGACAGTTTATGGAGCAGATAGCAGCAAACAGAGATGTTTTTGTAGGGGATCACCACTATATACCAGTCGTCGGGAATTTACTTCAACAACTATGGTTTTATTCCTATACAGAAATATGGCCTAAATATGGAAGCACTGAGTTGAGGGGTATTTATGAGGAAAGAGTTCTTGACTATGGTAAATGGAAAGTAGATTCTGATAAGAACCCTTATATTATTTTGTTAAACAATTATGATGAATGGTTGACCAAAGAACAAGTGAATTTAAATGATTTTGAAACCGTATATGAAGTAGAAGGCGCAGTACTAATAAAGTATATTAAGTAAGAGATGCTTCTATTAGAGAGGCAAGTTGAAAGGGAGACTAGTATGCGAATTTTAGTTACTGGAGGTTGCGGGTTTATTGGTTCACATATTGTTGATGAATTAATAGACCTGAATTATGAAGTATTAGTTATTGATAATTTGATAACAGGTTCATTAAATAATTTGAATCCTAAAGCAAAGTTTGTACAAATGGATGTATTGGATGAAAATATGAGTCAGATTTTCATCCAATTCAAACCTGAAGTGGTGATTCATCATGCGGCCCAAATTGATGTTCAGCATTCACTTAAAAATCCTAAGTTTGATGCTACTTCTAATATATTAGGTGCAATTTCTGTATTAGAATGTTGTAGGGATGCAGGTGTTAGAAAAATTGTTTATGCTTCATCTGCAGCTATATATGGGAACCCAAATTATTATCCTATAGACGAGGAGCATGCTAAAGAACCTCTTTCTTTTTATGGGATATCCAAACTGACCCCAGAACACTATATAAAGGTATTTTCTGAATTATATAATATTAAATATACGATCTTAAGATATTCAAACGCATATGGATATCGGCAGGATCCAAAAGGAGAAGGCGGCGTAATCTCGATTTTTATGAACCGAATTTTAAATGGAGAAAATCCTCATATTTTCGGTGATGGAGAGCAAGTTCGAGATTTTATTTATGTCAAAGATATTGCTAACGCTAATTTATCTGTTTTGGAAAAAGGAGATAACGAAATTTTTAATGTCAGTTCAAGTATCCCTATTACAATTAATAAGTTATATGAGATAATGTCGAATGCAACAGAAACTTCATTAGCTCCCATATACAAAGAACAAAGAAACGGAGATATTAGAAAAAGTTATTTGGACAACTCAAAAATTGCTCTTCATCTAAATTGGGAACCCAAGTATTCGCTTGAAAGAGGCTTGAAAGAAACATTGGCTATGCAAAAAGAATTGGATTTTAATCTAAAGGGGTGACTTGCAGTGAGTGAAGTCTTATTAATTATTCCTGCATATAATGAGGAGCTTAATATAAGGAAGGTTATAACTGAAGTACAACATGATCTACCTTTTGTAGATATTCTTGTAGTGAATGATTGCTCTACTGATAAAACACTCGATGTGTTAAAAAGTAGCAAAGGGATAAATTATTTATCATTACCTGTAAATCTCGGTTACGCTGGTGCGTTGCAGACGGGCTTTAAGTACGCTGTAGAAAACGACTATCAAATTGTCATTCAGTTTGATGGCGATGGGCAGCATATTGCAGCGGAAGCACTCAAGTTAATTCATGTAATGGAGCAAGAGAATGCAGATATCGTAATAGGCTCAAGATTTAAAATGAAGTCTTCTTATAACCACAGTTTGTTTAGAAAATTAGGTACTGGACTATTTAAAAATATAATAAGGAAAATTTGCAAAGTAGACATCACAGACCCAACATCGGGTTTCCAGGTGCTTAAAAGAGAAATATTCGAGAAATATTCTAAAATGAATAGCTATCCAGAGTATCCTGATGCCAATCTCATTATTGAAATGTTATTAAATAATTACAAAATTTCAGAATATCAAGTGGATATGAGAAGCAGAGAATTTGGGGAGAGTATGCATAGCGGTATTTTCAAACCGATGAAATATATGGTGAAAATGATATATGCAATACTATTGATATTTATGAAGGGTAAAAGATCTGTTGATTTTCAAAAGTAAAGATTGAATTGGGAGAGATTTAATTGATAACAAGTTTGTTTTTTGCTTTAATAGGGATTTTATTTACGTTATATGTTTATAATCGAGTGAAGAAAAATCTGTTTTCAGAAAAAGAAAGCTTTTTTTGGATGATTGGTGCTTTTTTTTTATTTGTTCTTTCTATCTTTCCAAAAACAATAGATGTGATTTCTAGAGTACTTGGGATTGCCTATCCACCTTCGTTGTTGTTCTTAATAGCTTTTATTTTCATATTGTTTTTGCTATTTAGACAAAGTCAACAAATATCTATAATGAACGATCGTTTCAAAGAATTAGTTCAGAAAAATGCAGTGCTGGAGCAAAAAGTACGATACTATTTGGATGAACAGCAACGGGAAAAGCAATAAGAGGCCAGAGCCTGTATTAAGGAGCATTCCTAAAATGAATTATATCTATCTATTAATAAATATTCTAATGCTTGTAACGGGGCAAATTTTATTCAAACTAGGTTTAAATCAAATCGGAGGGGTAACGCTACAGACGGCTTGGAAAGCGTTATTTAATGCGTATATTATTTCTGGCATTACATTATACGCTCTAGCGACGTTGTTATGGTTTGTAATTTTGACAAGGATGCCATTAAGCCTTGCTTACCCTTTACAAAGTTTAGCTTACGTTTTTGGCCTACTTGTAGCTTTGATAATATTTAAAGAACCTGTATCTGTAACGAAATGGATTGGCGTTTTAATTATAATTGTTGGTGTTACTTTTGTAGCAATTGATAAAACATAGAAGGATTTTGACAAAGGGGGCTTCTCAATGAAAGGGATAATTTTAGCGGGGGGAACCGGCTCACGCCTATTTCCGCTTACGAAAGTAACGAATAAGCACTTGCTACCTGTAGGGAAGTATCCTATGATTTATCATTCTATTGCCAAGCTGAAATCGGCAAATATAAAGGATATTCTAATTGTCACAGGCAAAGAGCATATGGGTGATGTAGTAAACTTGCTTGGAAGTGGGAATGAATTCGGAGTCTCTTTCACTTACAAGGTACAGGATGAGGCAGGCGGTATTGCACAAGCGCTGGGACTAGCCGAGCATTTTGTAAATGGGGACAAAATGGTCGTTATTTTGGGAGACAACGTTTTTGAGGATAGCATTGCTGAATTTGTGGATAAATTTCATGAGCAGAATCAAGGGGCAAAGATTCTCATTCAAGAGGTACATGATCCTCAACGTTATGGTGTACCCGAACTTCATGAAAATAAAATTGTTTCCATTGAGGAAAAACCGCAGCAACCTAAGAGTAATTACGCTGTAACAGGAATATATATGTATGATAACAAAGTATTCGAGATCGTAAAAACGTTAAAGCCTTCTGGACGAGGCGAGTTGGAAATAACAGATGTGAACAATGCGTACATTGAAGCGAATGAACTAAGCTACGATATATTGCAAGGCTGGTGGACAGATGCAGGTACGCATCATTCGTTAACGAAAGCCAATGAACTTGCTAAAGATCTAATTTTTTGTGAAGAATTTGGCAAGCTGAAGCTTTAAAGAGGGGTGCCAATTATGAAAGTATTGGAAGCAGGATTATCTGGCGTTAAACTTATAGAACCAACGGTGTTCGGCGATCATCGAGGTTTTTTCACTGAAAGCTATAATGAGCATACAGCTCATGCAAACGGCATTATGCACAAGTTCATTCAAGACAATCACTCTCTTTCGGCTGAAGCAGGCGTGCTGCGTGGTTTGCACTATCAGTTGAACCCAAAGGCTCAGACTAAGCTTGTACGTGTAACAGCCGGGGCAATCTATGATGTCGTTGTAGATATTCGCCATGGCTCGCCTACATTTGGACATTGGCAGGGCTTTATTCTTAGTGCAGCTAATAAACGGCAGCTGCTAGTCCCGCAAGGCTTTGCTCATGGGTTCTGCACGATTGTTCCGGGCAGTGAGGTGCAATATAAAGTCGATGCGCTCTATTCCCCAGAGCATGACCGTGGCATAGCATGGAATGATGCTGCTTTGGGTATTGATTGGCCGACTTCAACACCGATCCTATCTGACAAGGATAACAAACACCCCGTTCTGGCTGATGCGGAAATTAACTTTGTATATGAAGGGTGAGTTCAACTCGTGAAACTATTAGTTACTGGCGGAGCCGGCTTTATTGGCAGCAACTTTGTACTGTATATGCTTAATAAATATCCTGATTACCACATCATTAATGTTGATGCACTCACATACGCTGGAAATTTAGAAAATCTGCGCAGTATTGAGCAGCATCCTAACTATACGTTCGTCAAGGCTGATATTGCTGATAAGTCTGCGCTAGAGCCGCTATTCGCTGCTGGTGTGGATGCAGTGCTTAACTTTGCAGCAGAGTCGCATGTGGACCGCAGCATTTTGCATCCGGAAATTTTTGTGCAGACCAATATTCTCGGCACCCAGACACTGTTGGATTTGTCGAAAAAGTACGAAGTAAATAAATTTGTTCAGGTTTCGACTGATGAGGTATATGGTACGCTTGGAGCTACAGGTCTTTTTACGGAAGAGACACCACTTGCCCCGAATAGTCCTTATTCGGCAAGCAAGGCCGGTGCAGATATGCTCGTTAGAGCCTATCATGAGACGTTTGGCCTTCCGGTGAATATCACGCGCTGCTCGAATAACTATGGGCCCTATCAGTTCCCAGAAAAGCTTATTCCGCTTATGATCCAAAACGCTTTGCAGGATAAACCGCTTCCTGTATACGGCGATGGACTCAATGTTCGTGACTGGCTTTATGTCGAAGATCATTGCAGCGCCATTGATTTGGTTCTGCATAAAGGACGCAATGGTGAAGTTTACAATGTTGGCGGCAGCAATGAGCGGGATAATCTCCACGTTGTAAAAACGATTTTGCAGGAACTAAATAAGCCAGAGTCGCTTATTACTTATGTACAAGACCGTCTTGGTCATGACCGACGCTATGCGATTGATGCGGACAAAATACGTAATGAACTCGGCTGGAAGCCAAAGTTCGCATATGAAAGCGGCATAAAAGCGACAATTCAATGGTACTTAAATCAAAAAGAATGGATGGAGCAGGTCGTATCCGGCTCTTATCAGCAATATTATGACACGCAATACAAGGAACGACTTGGTGATCAGGCATGAATAGCCTGCAAGCTGACAAACAGCAGAGATTTCTAATTACGGGCGCAGGAGGTCAGCTCGGAGCTGAACTGGCCAACTTGCCTGTCCCTAAAAACTTCGAAAGCATTGCATTAAATCGCTCGGAGCTGGATGTTGTGAATTTGGAGCAATGCCGTGCCGTAATGGCGCAGTATCGACCTGATGCGATTATTCATTGCGGGGCCTACACGGCCGTTGATCAAGCCGAATCTGATCCAGATGAGGCTTTTCGTGTGAATGGAGCAGGCACGCGCAATCTGGCTGTTGCTGCCAAAGAAACAGGAGCTAAGCTATGCTACATTAGCACAGATTATGTTTTTGATGGAAAAGGCAGCATTCCATACAATGAATATGACAATACGAATCCGCAAACGGTATACGGCAAGTCGAAGTTAGCTGGCGAATATGCCGTTCAATCGCTGCACGATCGTTTTTTTATTGTGAGAACCTCATGGGTATATGGAAAATATGGGAACAACTTTGTAAAGACGATGCTGAAAATGGGAGCCGAGCGTGACTGCCTGAAAGTAGTCGCTGATCAGTTGGGCTCGCCAACGTATACGTACGATTTGGCTCATTTTCTGCTGGAGCTTATTCAAACCGACTATTATGGCATTTATCATGCATCCAATACCGGTATATGTTCATGGCATGAATTTGCACAGGCGATTTTCGAGGAAGCTGGCAACACGAAGGTGCAAGTAGATCCTTGCACAACGAATGAGTTTCCACGGCCAGCTCCGCGGCCAGCGTATTCTGTGATGGATCAGGGAGCTATCCGGAGCAACGGTTTGCAGCAGCTGCGTCCATGGAGAGATGCACTTCGTCATTTTGTGAACGATATTACGTAGTTGATATGGAGTAAATGCAATAAATAAAAGACAGTGAGTGATGGCTAAAATGGCTACAGCAAGCGTCTGCATTGTAACCTACAATAGCGCTGCCGATATTGAAGCATGCTTACATGCCGTTCTTCATCAAACGCTTCAGCCAGAGCGCGTTGTTATTATTGACAATGCATCTACTGACGGAACAAAAGCGATTGTGGAACGTTACGCAGCAGATAAAGGCTTAGAGGCAATCATCTGTTTTACAGCTAATACTGTAAATAACGGATTTGCAGGTGGTCAAAATCAAGCGATTCGGCAAACGGCTTCGCATTATGTACTCGTGCTCAACCCAGATGTGACGCTGGACCCAGCTTATTTGGCAGAGACGGTTTCTTATATGGAAAGACATCCAGAGACAGGCAGTGTGACTGGCAAGCTGGTTTTAGGCTCAGACCACTCCATTATGGACAGTGCAGGCCTTGGTATGCGCCGTACACGTCAAGCCTATGATCTGGCTTCAGGGGAGCCTGCTGCGGAATGGAGCGAACTACGAGAGGTGTTCGGGGTCTCAGGAGCTGCGGCTGTGTACCGCACAGCTATGATTCGTGGTATTCAAATTGACGGACAGTTTTTTGATGAGGACTATTTTGCCTATAAAGAGGATGTAGATGTGGCTTGGCGAGCGCAAAAGCTGGGTTGGAAATCTTATTATGTGCCATCGGCAAGCGCTTTGCATCATCGAGGCTGGAAGCAAGGCGGCAGGCGTTCTATTCCATTATTCATCCGCAGACATTCCTATCAGAACCGCTGGTTTACGCTAATAAAAAATGAGCCCGTCAGCTGGCAATTACTTTGGCTGCTTCCGCTTCTCGCATTTGTTGAAGCATCGAAGCTTGTCTATATCATTCTAAGAGAACCAGGCCTGCTGGGCTCTTGGCCAATTATTTTCGGAAAGCTGCCCGTTATGCTGGACAAGCGCAAGCAAGTGGAGCGTAAAGCTAAGGAAAATAGGCTCAGACAGACTGTTTATGGAAACAAGTAGAAGATCGCCCTTCATGGAAACATGTGGGGTTCTTTTTGCTTCCTTATTTTGATACAATACTACTAGAGTCGAAAACTGATAGAATGTGGGTGAAATTGCTGTTATGATCCGGCAAAACCAGAGGATATTGACCCAGTTGTATATGCTTGCGGATCTATTATGTACGTTAATCGTATTTCTTGCCGCCTATTGGCTTAAATTTTATAGCGATTGGTTGACTCATGTGAATTCGATCCCTTTTTCCACCTATTTGGTATGGGGTACCGTGTATTCCTTTTCTGCAATTGTGGTCGGATTTTATTTGCAATTTTATTCACCGAAACGACGTAAAAACTATTCTTATGAAATACTGAAAATTATTCAAATTCAAACGATTAGTTTTCTGTTTTTGCTCAGTCTGTTTTACTTTACAGGGGAGATACATATTTCCCGGGAATTACTTTTAATCTTTTTCCTTATGAATATTGTAGCGATAGCGCTGTATCGATATGTTGTGAAATCAATGCTGTTCTCCTTCCGTCGCCGTGGTTATAACAAGCGTTATGTGCTTATTGTTGGTGCAGGGTCGGTGGGGCGGAATTTTTATGAGAAATTGATTAGGCGTCCAGAGCTTGGATATGAAGCTGTCGGCTTTCTAGATGATTATCAGGGGGAGCATACGAAGGAATTTCAGAACATGAAGCCGATTATCGGCTGTCTAGATGATCTTGAGGCGAAGCTGAATGAGCTTACGATTGATGAGGTTATTATAGCACTGCCGCTAGAAGCTCATAAGAAATATGCGCAAATTATTGAGACATGCGAGAAAACAGGTGTGAAGACACTGATTATACCGGACTTTTTCGATTTATTGCCGGCTAGGCCGTTTTTTGATAATTTTGCTGGTATTCCGCTCATTAATGTGCGGGATGTGCCGCTGGATGAGCTGAGCAATCGCGTGCTGAAGCGTGGATTTGATATTATTTTTTCCTTAATCGCAATTATTCTGACTTCTCCTATTATGTTAGCTACGGTTATTGGAATTAAGCTGACCTCTCCTGGTCCGGTATTGTTTAAGCAGGAGCGGATGGGACTTGATCGCAAAAACTTTTTCATGTATAAATTCCGCTCGATGCGCGTATCGACTGGTGAGGTTTCCAATACGCAGTGGACGGTGGAAAATGATCCGCGCCGTACGAAATTTGGCAGCTTCCTGCGCCGCACGAGCCTTGATGAGCTTCCGCAGTTTTTCAATGTGCTGTTCGGGCATATGAGCGTCGTTGGGCCGCGGCCTGAGCGTCCGTATTTTGTCAGCCAGTTCAAAGAAGAAATTCCGAAGTATATGATCAAGCACCAGATTCGCCCTGGTATAACCGGCTGGGCACAGACGAATGGTCTGCGTGGCGATACGTCGATTGAAGAACGCATCGTCCATGATATTTTTTATATCGAGAACTGGACGTTTATATTGGATTTGAAAATTATCGTAATGACGATTGTGAGAGGGTTTGTCAATAAAAATGCTTACTGACCGCAGTACGGATGTGAAAGTATCAGTTATCATACCAACGTTAAATGCGGGGGCGGGATTGGTTGATCAGGTGGAGCGGCTGAAAAAACAGACGCTGCGTCCCTACGAAATTATAATAATGGACTCTTCCTCAGACGATGGTACAGTGGAACGGGCACGCAAGCTGGGCACGCGGGTGCTGTCCGTTCAGCGCAGCGAGTTTGACCATGGTGGAACTCGTAATTCGGCGGCAGCTCAAGCGAAAGGTGATTTTTTCGTATTTATGACGCAGGACGCGCTTCCTTATGATGACTATGTGCTCGAAAAGCTGATCCAGCCGCTGCTGTCAGACGAGAGAACGGCCTGCTCTTATGCAAGACAGATCCCTTATCCACATGCAGGCATACTAGAACGGCTTGCAAGGGAATCGAACTATCCACAAGAGTCGCGTTTGAAATCTAAAGCGGATATTGACCAAATGGGCATCCAGACGTTTATTTGCTCAAATGTGTGTGCGGCGTATCGGAGGGAAACCTTTTATGAGATGGGCAGCTTTGCGGAGCCTGTTATCTTTAATGAGGATATGTTTATGGCTGCTACCTGTGTCATGAACGGCTATAATATTGCTTATGCTGCCGAAGCAGGCGTATATCACTCCCATGATTATACGGTGCTGCAGCAGTTCAGGCGTTTTTTTGACAATGGGGTGTCCATGTGCCGAAATGAATGGATTATACCTTACAGCAAGGTGGGAAAACCTGGTTTCAAGCTTGTAAAGACCCAGCTCAAATGCTTGCTGAAAGAACGGCGCTATCATTTGATTCCTGTACTTGTTGCGGAATCGGCTGCGAAGCTTATTGGCTATAAGCTCGGGATTAAGCATAAGCGGCTTCCATTATTTTTGTGCCGGCATTTCAGTATGCATAAGCTGATATGGGATCGGATGCACAGGGTAAACGATTCTTCGGCAACTATGAAGCGTACGGGCTAGCTTCAGGCATTATTTTTTCAGAATACTAAAGATATGAAATCATTCGAAGCATGTCACCCGGTTAAGGTAATCGGGCTGGCATGCTTTTTATATGTACTACAATGGTTTGCCCCGTTTAACTTGAGCAAATGTACGCATAAGGATACCTTGAACCGCCGACACTAAAACAGCAAGTTTACAAAGGCAGGTTATGTGGCAGATGCAAGGGGGACCAACATGTCCGTTTGGTTGATTATAATAGCCCTGACCATCGTTCTAGGGCTTTATTTACTGCAATTTGTATTTATCTTCGCCATGGAATATCGCAGGCCTGCACGCTTAGCGGCCTGGCTGACGATTACGATGCTGCTGCCGATTTTGGGAATTGTGCTTTACCTGCTGCTCGCACGGCCAGTGAATCGCCAAAGCAGCCATACACATAAACGGCTCGCTCAAGAGAAGCTGCTATTTGCGGGGGAGCTAACGTTTAATGCGCAAAACTTTACCGATTTGCTGGGAAGTCCAGAGCTGGGTGGGCAAGAACAGCTTTTCCGGCTGTTGACGGCTTCGAAGGGGCACTGTATTACGCTGCGCAACAAAGTCCATGTGCTGCAAAATGGGCAGGATACCTACGAAGCGATTTTGGCGGCGATTAGCCGGGCTAAGAGCTATATTCATCTCGATTATTATACGATACGAGATGATGGAATCGGACAGCGCTTCAAGCAAGCTTTAATCGAGCGGGTAAAGGCGGGGGTAGAGGTTCGCGTGCTGTATGACGGCATCGGCAGTATGAATATAAGCCAAGCCTATATTCACGAGCTTGCTGCTGCTGGCATTCAGACAAGCTGTTTTTTGCCGCCGCGCCATGCATGGTACGAGCGGAGGCTGAACAACCGCAATCACAGTAAAATCGCAGTCATCGACGGCATAATCGGCTTCGTTGGAGGCATTAATATAGGCGATGAGTATTTAGGGGGGAATCCGAAGCTTGGATTTTGGCGGGATACCCATCTGCAGCTGGAGGGAGATGCGGTTTATTTTTTGCAGCAGCTGTTCAGGAGCGATTGGGCTTTCGCTGCACATGAGGAGCTGGACGATGAACGTTATATGCCTAGGCATCATTGCGACGGCCATAATCCGGTACTCATTACGCCCGGAGGCCCCGATCAAATCGGGGAGCCGATATTGGAATCAGTCGTCGCTTCGGTAATGGCAGCGAAAGAAAGCATCTGCTTGTCGACGCCCTATTTTATACCCGATCCAGGGCTGCTGATGGCGCTTCGGGTAGCTGCGCTGAGCGGCGTCGATGTACGAATCATTATTCCGGGCAAAGGTGATTCACAGCTTGTATTGTGGGCTACGCTGTCTTATGTAGAGCCGCTGCTTAAGGCAGGAATTAAGGTTTTTCGCTATCGAAAAGGCTTTATACATGCCAAGGTGCTCATCATTGATCGCATGCTGGCGTCAGTAGGAACGGCGAATATGGACATGCGCAGCTTCTACAACAATTATGAGCAAAATGCGCTTTTATTTGATCCCGGCTCGATTGCACAGCTGAAGAGGGATTTTCGGCAGGATGAGCAAGACAGCGATGAGCTGAGCTTGGCTGAGTTTACGAAACGCCCTGCTAAGCAAAAGATGGCGGAAGCCGCGGCGCATATGCTGTCCCCGTTGTTGTAGCTGCTCTTTATTGATGAATGAAACAGCTGTGGTCTGGGCATATTTTGCAAGTAGGCTAGCAGAACGTATGATGGAAGGAGGGAAAACGATGGCAGATGGAAATGAACAGCCGACAATCGAAGATCAGAATGCGGTAGCGAATGCTGGCGTTGATGCCGAGCACGAAGGGCGCTCCGATTATTTTATGGATATCGACCGTATGGTGAACGAAGGGCTCGGAGGAGGCAATGTAACGCCTCATAATGGCCTTATTGATGAATCGACGACCGATACGATGGAGGAAGAAGGAAGATAGCAATCAAGCAAAAGGAGGGAACCTAATGGACGCTTCGCGCGCCAAGCAAATTTATGATTCATCACAAACCATTGCCGTACAGCTCGATGGCAAATCCGTCTGGATTGAGCATGTGGATATAGCTAATAATATGGCGACTGTACAGGTTGGCTCCAATCCATTAAATACGGAGACCGTTTCATTGGAACGGCTAAGGGAAGAGTAGCCGCGGCTGCAAGCTGTGCGTTCTTAACAAAAGCGTGAAGAGCAGGGTATTTCGGAGAGGCTGATTGCCTGCAGATGATACCCTGCTTCTTTTCGTATGCCCTTACCCGCCAAATGATTCACGAAACGCTTCGCTAAGCTTTGCTTGATCCGTCTCCCATAGCTCGGCGATTTCTGCGGAGACGTTCTCATCCCACCAATCGGCGAGCAGCTTGCGATTGCTTTTATGCTCGTGAATCCACAGCAGATGGACAGCCACCTTTTTAAAATATAAATTTTCCGCCTGATCATGCTTTTCTTTGGACACCCACAGTTTCAAACGTTTGGCCGTACGGTACAGCTCATTGCTGCAGGCACGCCTTATTTTACGAGCGGTAGGAAGGTTTGAATCATGCTTCTGGGCAGTAGGCTTCATGGCTAACCGGCTCCTCTCTATCCTCTATATGTATGCTTCCGACTGTATGATCGTCACCTGCATCGTTTCGACTGGATGAGCCTTCCTTCCGTGTGGTAGAATAACAGACGAAGCAGTAGTTTAGAGAGGATGTGAGAGGCAAGCGTGATGGATAGGATTTCGGAGATTTTGCATGCACTGCTCTTATGGATTGAAAGCCTTGGCTACTTTGGCATTTTGATCGGTTTGCTGATGGAGGTCATTCCAAGTGAGATCGTGCTCGGTTTTGGCGGCTACTTGGTGTACAAAGGCGAAATTTCCTACGCAGGCGCCGTCTTTTTTGGGACGCTTGGCGCGGTTGGGCAAAATTGGATCTTGTATGCATTCGGAAGATACGGGGGACGTCCCCTGGTGGAGAAATACGGAAAGTATATTAAGATTAAAAAGAAGCATGTCGATCTTGCCGAAGAATGGTTCAAAAAATATGGCTCCGGCATTGTGTTTACAGCACGTTTCGTTCCCGTTATGCGTCAGGTCATCTCGATTCCCGCAGGCATGGCGAAAATGAATTTTTGGCTATTTACTATTCTTACCGCAGCAGCATCCCTGCCATGGGCGCTATTGTTCGTCTATTTGGGCTTCTCGCTTGGCGAAAATTGGGAAAATATTCATGAGCAATCAAAGGATTATGTGCTTCCGGCTATTATTCTTGCCGTATTGTTGATCATTATTTATTCGCTTTATAAAATTAGAAAATCACGTAAAAAATCGGTTTAATGCAGCCTGACACACATGGCTTTACAATACATATAACAGAAGAAAGAGGGTAAATGAATATGAGCAAAAGCGTAGCAGAAAAATTGAACAAAGGCATCAGCCCGCAGCAATTCATCGACGGCATGGACAAAAATAAAGAGGCTTTTCAAGACTGGTACAACCAGTTTGCTTGGACGGATGAAAGCGATCGTGAATATTTCGAATCACTAAATAACCGTGACGATTTGCGCGTCTTGATTTTGATGGCGGAATGGTGCGGAGATGTCATTCGCAATATTCCAGTTGTATTCCGTGCGCTTGAAAATAGCGGCGTTCCAACAGAGGTGCTCATTATGGAGGAGCATCTCGATACGATGGAGCAGTTTTTGACGATGGGCGGCCGTGCCGTGCCGATTGTGATTATTGCAGATACGGGCGGCCATGTGCTTGGACAATGGGGACCGCGTCCTAAGCATGTTCAAGAAGCGATGACAGCGTTCAAGCTGGAAAATCCAGACCGTGAAGCAGCGGATTATCAAGAGAAGCTTGGACTTGTCCGCCAGGAAATGGGCCGCCGTTATGGCGAAGGCACAGGCTATCATTCGGTTATTGTGAAGGAACTGCGCGACCTGCTGGAGTCGTTCTAAATAGGAGAATAGGAGCATTGATGATGAGTGAAATGCGAGTTGAGTCATTTGCGCTGGGGCCTCTCCAGACGAACTGCTACCTGCTCACGGTAAAGGATGAGGAAACAGGCAAGGAACGTGGCCTCATCATTGACCCGGGCATGAACCCTAAGGGTCTGCTGAAGCGGATTGCGGATACGCATATTGAGGCGATTTTGCTTACCCATGCCCATTTCGATCATATGGGCGGTGTGGACGAGGTTCGCAAAGCGGCAGGCTGCCCGGTTTATATCCACGATCTGGAGGCCGACTGGCTGACGGATGCTGGGAAAAATGGTTCTTTGCGCTGGCAGGAGGTAACGCCGCCGCTGACGACCGATCCAGCGGAATATGCGCTGGATGAAGGGATGACGCTGGAGCTGCTGGGCGAGAAATTCCGCGTCATGCATACGCCAGGACATTCGCCAGGCAGCGTAAGCTTCCTGCGCGGCAGCGATCTTTTTTCCGGCGACGTGCTGTTCAGGCTCTCCGTAGGACGTACCGACCTGCCGGGCAGTCGCGAGCGGGATTTATACGATTCCATTCAGGGCAAGCTTTACAAGCTGCCTGATGAGGTCAAAGTTTATCCGGGACATGGTCCGCGAACGTCGATTGGCTTTGAGAAGGCGAATAACCCGTTTACGCGCTAATTGTTTAAGCAAGAACGATGAGAGAGGCAATATAACCGTCAGCCAGCGTGGCATTAGCCGCTTGCGGCTGGCGGTTTTTGTGCTGCCTGAGGAAGGTATGCAGGCTCAAGCAGCATATAAGGAGCAATGATTTTGAACACGTGCCCAACATAATGGTAAAATAGGGAGAAGCCCGCCTGCGGCAAAATAAGCAGGCTATGAAAATGCAAAAAGGACGGTGCGTAACGCTTGGCAAATACGACGACGAATATAACGAGTGAAGCGCTCGATGGACCAACTGGCAAGGTGGAACGGACAGGAGAGCAAATAGCTGCGGAAAATGAACGGATTATTAAAGGCGTAGCCGCCCAGCTAGCTATCTCGGTTACGAAAGTTAAAGCGGCTGTCGCCTTGCTGGATGAAGGCAATACGATACCTTTTATTTCCAGATATCGCAAGGAAATGACGGGCGAGCTGGATGAGACAGAGCTTAGAGCCATTGAGGAAAAACTGCAATATTTGCGGAATTTGGAAGAGCGCAAGCGCGAGGTTATTCGTCTTATCGACGAGCAGGGCAAGCTGACCGAGGAATTGAGCTTTGCGATCAACGCCGCCGTTAAGCTTCAGGAAATTGAAGATTTATACCGGCCGTACCGCCAGAAGCGCAAGACGCGGGCGAGCGTGGCGAAAGAGCGGGGCTTAGAGCCGCTTGCGCAGTGGCTCTGGTCGCAGCCGCGCCAAGGCGAGCCTCTCGCCGAGGCTGCCAAATATATAGATGAGGCCAAGGGTGTTCCCGGCGCTCAGGAAGCGCTGCAAGGGGCCATGGATATTTTGGCTGAAAATATAGCAGATGATGCTTCGATTCGCTCTTGGGTGCGAAAGCATACGTTTGATCATTCGCTTATTCGTACCGAAGCACGAGATGCGAAAGCGGAGTCCGTATACGAAATGTATTACAGCTACAATGAGCCTCTGCGAAAGCTGCCTCCGCATCGCGTGCTGGCGATTAATCGCGGCGAGCGCGAGGATGTGCTGAAGGTGGCGTTCGAGTTGTCCACTGAGCGGATTCATGAGCATGTTGGCCGTAAAATTTTACGGAATCATACGGCCGAATCAGTAAGAAGGGTGCTTGTTTCCGTCATTGAGGATTCGTATAAGCGCTTGTTAGCACCGTCTATTGAGCGCGAGGTACGCGGTGAGCTGACGGATAAAGCGGAGGAGCATGCGATTTCGATTTTTTCGGAAAATCTGCGCAATCTGCTGCTGCAGCCGCCCGTTCGCGGCAATGTCGTGCTTGGCGTCGATCCCGCGTTCCGGACAGGCTGCAAGCTGGCGGTCATCGACGATACAGGCAAGCTGCTGGAAGTAGCCGTATCCTATCCAACTGCACCTCATCATAAAGTAGTGGAAGCAGAGCGACTAATTAATGGCCTGATTGATAAATATAAAGTAGAGCTGATTGTCATTGGCAATGGGACGGCTTCACGGGAAACGGAGCAGTTTATTGCGAACCTGATTAAAGCCCGCCAAGCCGCGCCTGGTCTTGAGCTGAAATATATTATTGTCAGCGAGGCAGGGGCGAGCGTATATTCGGCTTCCAAGCTTGCAGCCGAGGAATTCCCGTCTCTTGACGTTGCTGAGCGCAGCGCCGTGTCCATTGCACGCAGGCTGCAGGACCCGCTGGCTGAGCTCGTCAAGATTGAGCCAAAGGCAATCGGCGTCGGCCAATACCAGCATGACGTCAGCCAGAAGCGCCTGGATGAAAGCTTGGGTGCTGTCGTAGAGTCGGCGGTAAACCATGTAGGCGTAGACGTTAATACGGCTTCAGCGTCGTTGCTTTCCTATGTTGCGGGCATTAATGCTACGACGGCCCGCAACATCGTCAAATACCGCGAGGAGAATGGCCGTTTCGTGAAGCGCGCGCAGCTGCAAAAGGTACCGCGGCTAGGCGCGAAAGCTTACGAGCAGTGTATCGGCTTCCTGCGCATTCCTGAAGCGGCGAATCCGCTGGATGCTACGCCAATTCACACCGAGTCGTATGCGGTCGTGGACAAGCTTTTTGCCCATTTAGGCGTTAAGCTGAACCAGATCGGCACAGAAGAGCTTAAACAGAAGCTGACGGAGCTGGATGTGGCTGCTGTCGCTTCCGAGCTAGGCGTCGGCGTTCCAACGCTGCGCGATATTGTTGGCAGCCTCCTGCGCCCAGGACGCGATCCGCGGGAGGAGCTACCCGCTCCTATTTTTCATACCGAGGTGCTGAATCTGGAGGATTTGACCGCGGGCATGGAGCTGCAGGGCACGGTCCGCAACGTCATCGATTTCGGGGCATTTATCGACATTGGGCTTAAAAATGACGGGCTCGTCCATATTTCCCAATTGAGCGATAAGTTTGTGAAGCACCCGATGGACGTTGTATCTGTAGGGGACACCGTTACCGTCTGGGTACTGACTGTAGATGTGAAAAAAGGGCGCGTTGGCCTTACGATGCGCAAGCCAGGTTAATAAAAGCTTAAAGACGGACTTGCCGAATGCCGGCAAGTCCGTCATACTTATTAGGGATTATCATGATTTTCCCTTTAAAGTAACAGAGAGGATGAGTATCTATGCAAGCCGAGAAATGCAGCACTTTTCCCCATCATAAATGGTTTGGCATAGCGCTTCAGGCGCTCGTCGTACTTGCTCATAAGGATCAGCCCTGCACAAGCGCTGAAATAGCAAAACGGCTTCAGGTTGAACCGACGTTGCTGCGTCGCGTAATGGCGGAGCTTGCCCGTGAGGGGCTGTTGGAAACGAAGGAAGGCAAGGACGGGGGCTACAAGCTAAGCCGCTCGGCAGGCGCAATTACGCTGGCAGATGTGTATTTGGCGCTTCAACTAGGGGAGCCATTATGCAAAGGCTTGGAGCAGACGACAGGAGAGCATGAATTTGGACAGGAAATGCGCCAAGCCTTTGGCGAAATTTCTGAGGGAGTAAAAAATAGCGCGCTCGCTATGCTGGGTCAAGGGACAATTGAACAGCTGACGAGACGGGTATGCGATCTTAAAAAAGGGAATAGATAACCAACTATAAAATAGTTAGAAATATACGATTGACAAGTGAGTGGATGGAGTACTATACTATTGCTTGTGAAGCAGACGTTTTTTTGAAATCAACTGTGTTATATTTTGCACAGTAAGAATTGCATTTATATAAACGATACTTTGGAGGGAATTATCATGACTGTACAAACACAACAAAGCCAAGCTTTTTATCAAGTATTAAGCGATCGCCGCTCGGTGCGCCATTATGACAATACCGCAAAAATGACAGAAGCGGAAATTATAGAAATTTTGGAAATTGCCGCAAAAGCACCATCATCGTCGAACATGCAGCCTTGGCGTTTTCTGGTTGTAACAGACGAGGCTATTAAGCAGCAATTGCTGCCAATCTCGAACAACCAGCAGCAGGTTGTGGACGCAGCAGCTGTTATCGTCGTTTTAGGCGACCAGGAAATGTATAAGAATGCTGAGACCATTTACGGATCAATGGCAGAAGCTGGACTTATGACTAAAGAGATGAGCGAATCATTCGCTGCAAACTCACAGAAGCTTTACACTTCCATTCCGAAAGAGCGTCTGCATGAAGTGACTGTATTTGATGCAGGCCTCGTATCGATGCAAATTATGCAAGTGGCCAAAGCAAAAGGATACGATACCGTACCTATGGGCGGCTACGATCGCGATAAAGTAAGAGCGCTGCTGAACATTCCAGAGCGTTATGCCTTGAACATTTTGCTGCCAATCGGCAAAGCTTCCCAAACCGGCCATCCGAGCACGCGTCTGCCGATCAACGATATTACGTTTTTTAACAAAATGTAATTTATAGCAGCAAACGAAGAAGCCTCTGGCATCCACTTCAATGAGTGGGAGCCGGAGGCTTCATTGCTGTACTACGACGCTCAATGGCGAATCGTAAGTTCGTTGTTGTTATCCGTATCCTTGGTGCTTTGCTTGCTGCGATAAAAATACCAGCATTCATTAAGCAGCTTAATTTGCCTGCGATCTTTCTTATGAAACGCACGCATCATTTGATTGCACAGCCACTGCGGCATTGCGGATCGCCCTCCTCCCGGTCATCCCTGATGTATTACTACCATATGGGGAAGGGCGAATGTCCGTGCAGGTCCTATTTAGCCGATTTCATCTTCGTACCACTGCTCAAGCTGAGCTTGCAGCGCACGAATTTCCGTAAGCAGGGCAATAAGCGGGTAGGCAGACTCTTTAACAGCCGCAAATTCGCGTTCCAGCTCGTTAATGTAGTCTAAGCCCGAAGCAATGCGAATCGAGCTGTCGTGCAGCTCTACGCGGTCACATTCAGCAATCGCATATGGAAGCGCAGGCACCTGCTCAGCAGTAAGCTTGTCCAGCTCCTTGTGCAGGCGCAGGTTAAGGGCGCTTAATTGATAGGCATGCGTATCAGGCATTTCTACAAAGAAGACCTGATCATTGTTTTTCATTAGTACAAAACGCATCGTTGGCATAAGATGATTGGATTCTCCCCTCAAAACATTCGCTGCATCATGCAGCCGTTTATTGCTGCCGTGCCATAAAAGTGCATCACTACTTGACAGTGTAGCGTATGGGCAGCAAAAATGCCAGAAAAACGAAGTGGATTTCGCCACACTTTTTCCGGCCTCTTTACGGTTGTTATTTTATTTGGGAACTATATAAGTTGAATGATAAAAAGCGAAGAGGCAGGGAGCAGTGGAGGAGAAGGTTGGAAATGGAGAGAGCAGCTTCCGTCGGAAAGCTGCTTCGTAAGCATGTACTATCGTTGTTTTATTTCAACCTGTTATTCCGCAGCTGAAGCTGATGATACTTCTGCTCCCTGGCTTGCTTGGCGCGACTGATAACTTATTCTGCCAAACATCGCAGCAGTAGCAACAGCTGCTACTGCAATAGAGGCAGCTGCGATCCAAGTGATCGCTTGCAGCGACATATAGTCGATGACGAGGCCGCCGATTCCAGCCCCCACCGCTATAGCTAGCTGCAGCACGGATGTGTTGAGGCCAAGCATGACACCCGATGCCTCTGGAGACAATGTAAGAAGATAATATTGCTGGGTTGGAGCGGACGACCAGGAGAAGAACGACCAGAGCACCAGCAGTGTAAAAACAAGGAATGTTGACGTACCAACGGCTGCCGACAACAAGATCAGCAACACCATATTTAATATCGTCCCTCCGGTTAACGTTCTGGCTACACCCCAGCGATCGGTGCCGAACCCGCCTGCCTTTGAGCCGATTAGACTGGCGATTCCGTATGCGAAAAGGGCTGCGCTTACCCATCGCTCGCTCATCCCGACAACTTCAAGCAGATAAGGCGACAAGTACGTGAATGCGATGCCATAACCCATGATCAAGAAAAAATTAATTCCAAGGGCTAGCGCGATTCGAGGTCTCTTCACCAAAGCCAGTTGTTTAGTTAAGGAGACCGGCGCATCGCCTTTCAACCGCGGAATCGAGCTTGCCAAGACGGGCAGACCGACAATAGCAAGAAGGCCAATGCCGCCGAAAATCAGCTTCCAATCATAAGAGGCGGCAATCACTCGGCCAATTGGTACGCCAAAAATAAGTGAAGCGCTAATACCCATGAGCACGATCGCAATTGCACTCCCCTGCTTGTTCGGAGGGGCTAATTTAGCGGCTAAGGTAAGTGATGTCACGACAAATACGCCAGTTCCGAGCGCCATAATTACCCTTGCCAGCAGCATTAATCCGTATCCCGGTAAAATCACGATGAGTGCATTACTCACGATAATTAAACCAAGCGAGTAAAGCAACAAGTCCCTACGGTCAAGCCGGGCCGTGACCCCCATCAGGATGGGGGTTCCTATGGCGTAGGCTAGCGCGAAGACGGTCATTAACTGTCCAGCCTGGGGTAGTGTCACACCGATATCTGCGGCAACTTTATCTAAAATGCCCGCAATCATGTATTCGGATGTCCCGACCAGAAAGCAGACTACGGCAAGTATAAAAATTCTCCAGTTTTGTCCCATAATTAATCATTCCCCTAACGTATTTTATGAAACTACTTAAAGCTTAATAATCCTTGGCATAATTCAAACCTAAGTAATAAGCCTGGTTAAGCAGCATCTCATAATGCTTGGAATTGGAATCCAAAGTCTCGAATAAAAATTCAACCTTGGAATTGGAAATACCGCAATAATCTGCAATGCCCACATTCAGCAGATGAGTAATCATTTCTTCATAGTTGCGTTTTTTCATCTGTTCTTTGGAAACGCCAGCCAAACCAATCCATAAGACATGCTGATGATGAAGCTTGTTCGAGCCGTAAGCAAATCCATTGTTCCATACACGGTCAATATAACCTTTGAGCATGGCTGGTAAATGCCACCACCAAATTGGAAAAATCAATGCCAAGGCATCATACTCCTTCATTCGCCTTATTTCCGCTTCTACCTCAGGGGAAAAGGACTGTCCTGCAGCTGACAAATCAGGCTCATCTACTCCTTTTAAAACAGGATCAAAGCCAAGCTCGTGTAAATCCAGCATTTCATAATCGTGACCAGCCTCAGCAAGACCTTGTAAGAAACGCTCGGCAACCTTAAAGGTCAGGGAATCTTTTCTCGGGTGTGAAACAATGCTTAATACTTTCATACTTGTATCTTCACTACCTTCCTCATCAGATAACTTGTAGCCATGATCAATGGCTGGTGCTATTATAAACAGTACAAAAATAATCTGGAAGTACGTACTTTCAAGTTCTATAGGATGCTACAGGTACCATGGGAACATGAAGGTACCCTAGATTGATGCCCTAAAATTGACTTGAATAACGGTCAAAAGTTCTTGGCAAAAAAAGCCTTTTAACGGGGGAATAAGTGATGACTGAAAACAGGGAAAATAGCGTTCAAAAGAAGTATAACGTTGGAGTGGAGGCGGCATTAGAAGTAATGGGGGGGAAATGGAAGCCTTTGGTCATCTATCATTTGATGACAGGACGGAAACGGACGTCAGAGCTTCGAAGGTCAATACCCGGCATTACGCAAAAAATGCTGACCACTCAACTAAGAGGCTTGGAAAAGGACGAGATTGTTGCTCGAAAGGTTTTTAAAGAGATTCCACCTAGAGTGGAGTATGAGCTAACCTCCTATGGCTGGGGATTAAAGCCTGCGCTAGACCTTTTATGCTATTGGGGAGAGGATCACCTGGAAAAGATTCATGGAGACAAATACAAGGTTTTGGAAGAACCCATAGAGTAAAAGAAGATGGGCTAGCATGAAGCTGATCGGAGGCCAATCTCATGTCTGAAAGCGGATAGTCTGAGAGTGTAAGAGAACAAATGAACAAGGGAGAATCATGATTTATGGTGCAGACGATGAAAGACGAGGAGCTCCAGCAATGGGTGGAGCGGGTGTCCTTGGAAAGCTTTGGACGGCCATTCAAGCATCTAGCAACATTTAACGGCCGATTGAAGGCGACAGGCGGGCGATATTTTATGAAGTCGCATAATATTGAAATTAGTCCTTATCAGCTTTCAACGTTCGGATTGGAGGAAACAGAAAAAATAATTAAGCACGAGCTGTGCCATTATCATCTGCATATATTGAAACGAGGCTATCGGCACCGCGATGAGGATTTTAAGCGGCTGCTTGCTCAGGTGGGTGGATCGAGGTTCTGCCAATCGCTGCCGGAGCGCCGTGTTGAGCCGTTTCGGTACAAGCTGGTATGCAAGGAATGCGGAATGGAATACATGCGAAAAAGGCGGATAAATCCCGCTAAATATGCGTGTGGAAAATGTCGCGGAAAATTATTTTTAAAAACGCTTGACTTAAATTCAGATACATGATAAATTATTACTTGTCGCCGCGGTTCACAGGCAACACTGAGAAAAACAAAGTATTCCCTGATAGCTCAGTTGGTAGAGCACTCGACTGTTAATCGAGTTGTCACAGGTTCGAGTCCTGTTCGGGGAGCCACATATGGGGAGGTACCCAAGAGGCCGAAGGGGGCGCTTTGCTAAAGCGTTAGGGTGTAACAGCCGCAAGGGTTCGAATCCCTTCCTCTCCGCCATATTTTTCTCAAAGTGATTGTAACGGAAGGCCGTTCAACATGCCGGTCTTTTTTTTACGCCTAATATCACTGTGTGCGACAATTAAGGCCCGTTGGTCAAGTGGTTAAGACACCTCCCTTTCACGGAGGTAACAGGGGTTCGAGTCCCCTACGGGTCACCATTTATTTTTTCTAAATGAGAGTCATTAGCTCAGCTGGTAGAGCACCTGACTTTTAATCAGGGTGTCGTAGGTTCGAATCCTACATGACTCACCATTTTTCTTGTAAGACTTCCCTAAATGTGCGGTAGTGGTGGAACGGCAGACACGCTATCTTGAGGGGGTAGTGTCCAATGGACGTGCAGGTTCAAATCCTGTCTACCGCACCATAACTTAAAACTTCCAGAAGCCTTGATGTTCAAGGCTTCTTTTTTATTTTGATTAACTTATTTTTCCGAAATGCCAAGGGGGATAAGTGTTATTGGTTTGTTTCAACATATCCACAGCTTACCGCTGTATAAAGGAGCAGATGTTAAGTTGCTCTTTTATAATCTGCTTATTCTTTGGGACTCCAAAGGTTTTAAAATGAACTTGAATTTCAAGCGAATTAAGGGAACTTCAACGATTGGAGCAGGCCGCAGGTCGCAATAAAATGGTTGTAGGCGGTAACTTTAAACGAAAATAGCTTCTTTAATTTTTTGAATTTTTTCTAGGGTGTTTATGCAAACCGGAGTCGGCCTGCTGCTCCTTGCTTAGCACTTATTCGAGGGAAATTCCTTTACGATTTAAGGCTGGAGACCCGCAGCCTACGATTGTTGCTGAGACCAAGCAGCTTGGGACGCTCACTCCTTTTTGGAAGGACTGAGGTTCCGCTATTATCGCTTTTGATCCGATTTCAGGCGGTAAGCGGACAGGAAATTCGTTATCCCCCTCATCATTCCTTTAAAATGGCTATTTGCAGCACATTAGCGGCTCCTGGGTCCTCAGCTTGTGCCATAACCCGTAGTTCTGTTGAAATAGCGGCTGCTGTGTCCGCCAAGTCTATCTTTGTGCAGGGATGCCCCTGAAACGGAGAGCATAGAGCAGATTTTCGGCACGTGTGTTCACATTCATAAGGTGTGATATTCTCGGTAATAGAAAGATTATGTTTGACGTGTAGTTTTTCTGAGGCGATTGATAGCTGTGCTATACAATTAAATTATTTTTTTGGTTGTTATTCTACCGAGATGGTTACCTACATAAGTGAAGGTACAAGACATTGAAATGAGATGTGCCTACCCTTATTTGTTGGAGTGATTGAAATGAAAAAGGTATTATACATTCCGCTCGACGACCGTCCAGCGAATTTGGACGATATTATTTTGCAAGGCAAAGCTGCTGGCATTCAAGTGGTTGTGCCGCCTGTAGGAGATATTCGCAACCGGCTCGATTCGCAAATGACGACAGACGGAACACTGGTGATCGGTACATCTGACCCGACATTTGGCAAGCCGGAGCATATTCGCCGTTTTATTTTACACCATGCCTCCAAGGTGGACGGTTTTATTATCTCTCTGGATATGCTCGTGTATGGCGGACTTATTGGGAGCAGGCGCATGCGCGCTACTGCTGACGGAACGTATCCAGCCTACGATGCCCAGTCGACTGAGCTGCTGGATGTCATTCGCGAGGTAAAGCAGGCTTATCCGTATAAGCCAATCTATGTGCTCGACACGATCATGAGGCTGGCATCTACCGTCTTCGTAGAAGGGTTGGCGATGCCGGCTTACACGGAGACGCGTACGCTCATGCAGAAGCCGCGCAAGCCGGAGACGGAACTGCTGGCTATTTTGAATGGCTACGATATTCAGCCGGATGGTACGAACTTCCCTGATACCGTTTATGTGGATAAGGAGCAGTATTATAATGCGAAGCGCCATAAATTGACGACGACGTATTACATGCTGGATCAGCTCGCACGGCAGGGCTATATTGATTTTGTCGCCATTGGCGTTGACGATGCCTATATTGACGGGATTCAGGCGAATGAGATCGCTTTTGTGGAAAACCGGATTAATGAGTGGCTAGGCGGCACGGATGGACAAAATCAGGAGCGGGCTATTATTTTGCCAGATGCCGATGGTTTAGGACATTCCTTGCTGGCGCGAATGGCGAAGAAGCTCTATTGCGTGAACGGCAAGCCGCGCTTTGCGATTCGATATTTTGGCCCGGATGGCCGGGCGATTGTTAATCCTTATGAGTATATGGATGTTCATCAAAACCTGCTGCGCCATATCGATATTGTGGGCGGGGAAGTGGCGGACGGTGGCGAGAGTGATATGGAAATTATCGCGATTACGGCGGTTGACCAAGCGGGAAATGCGGTGAGTCGTGAAGCTGAAAACGCGGCGAATATGCAGCCGACAATTGTCATTGATTTTACCGGCGGCGGGGCGGCGAATGAGGCCGTTACGACTAAGCTGCTGGATTGTAAGTACACAGGCAGCCTGCTTGGCTATAGCGGCTGGAATACGGCCGGCAACAAAATCGGCATGGCACTTGGCATGGCACAGTCGCGTTATGCCTGCTTGACGATGGAGACGCATGCGTCTGTACTCGATACGGCTATGGATGCACACGGCTCGCTGCTGTTCAAGCGTTTTCTGAAAGACTATTATTATAAGGTTGTTACAATCGCTGAAATACGCACAGAGTCTCGCGGACGCTCTCCATATACGAATGTGACCGCGGATCAAAACATGCGGCTGTTTAATTCCGCTAGCGATTACGAGCTGTTGACCACGCTTTTGCAGGGCCGGATGCAGACGAATACGGTTACGCTTGCTCAGCAAAAGGCTTTCGGTATTGGCTCGGCAGCTCCGGCCTGTGCGATCCGTCAAATTTGTGATGGAAGATGGTCGCTTGCACCGTATACTCGTGTTGTTTTAAAGCTGGATAATCCAAAATTCATTTGGGACCGCGCTTTTGAAGTTACGGTGGAGCCAGTTGTGTCCTTGCGAAGAATGCAGGCTTATAACTAATTTACATGTAAAAGAAGCCTTGATGGTATCTGCTCCTTGTCATAAGGGGCGGAAACATCAAGGCTTTTAATTTGTTTGGTGCATGAAAAAGAATTAACTAGCTGATTAATCATCGAAATAGAAATGTTTCGTTACTCCGTCAGCTCACGAATTGTATTGCTCGACCTGCTGATTATATTTAGTTATTAGCTCGTTGTAATTTTTTTGCTCCAGCTTGGTCAACTCACCATTTTGTACGCGGATCTCGTATTGGCTAAGCTGCTGTTGTGACCAATTAATGGACTTTTCAAGCTCAAGCATTCGCTCTTGTATCATGGATTCCTTTGAGAAGCGATCGATGATTGCCTGACTGATGCAAAACCATATAATCATGGCACCAATGCCGATAAAAAGCCCTTTTTTGCCGCCAATCCGATAAGCGACTTGCCGTTTGAATGTGGGTTTAAAGCCAACCGCTGCATAACGTCCATTATAATAATCTTTATAAAATTGCTTTTTTTCCGCTTTGCTCATTTGTTGGACGGCTTCGTCCGTTGGCATTTTATAAGTGGGCTCCTTCATCCCTTATTCCTCCTATAGCTGTCTAAACCCTATATGTATATCGGAAAAATATTCCACTCTTATAATAGTCCGCTACTATTTGAAAAAGAAAATGCAAAAGCAGCCCGCTTCTCCTGAAAGAATGGGCTGCTTAAATGATTCGTTTTGCTAGTTAATATTCATGATATTACAGGGGTTTGGAGGAGGGCAAGTTTGAACCTACTCGGCGGACCCTGTTTCCGGCTCTACAGGGGCAGGAGTCGGAGCTGGGTGCGCAGCGATATACTCCAGCACATTATAGGTTAGAACTGCGGCATCGGCGCGGGAAATCTCCTCTTTCGGATGAAGCTTGCCGTCCGCATCCAGCTCCGCAATTTTTAGCACAAGCGCACGTTGAACGGCCCCTTGATACTGTACGTCCAGATCGGCTTCATCGGCGAATTCGAGCGGCTTAATATTGATGAGCGGCAGGTTGTTTGTAACCTCGGCAGCTTTCATCAAATATTGGATAAACTCCTCTTTGGTCCATGACTTAGCGGGGTCAAGATCGGCTGGCAGCTCAAGTCCATTATGCGCCGCGATGATGAGGGCGTCTGCATACCAGGCGTCATTGTTGGCTTTGGCAAAGTAGTCCGTCGCTAGTGGTGCTTTGAAAAATCTGATGTTATCGATGTTCAAATTCAGTGCATTCACAATCAATTGAATGCCTTGGGCGGCTGTAATGGCAGCATCTGGTTTAAACTCGTCAGCACTTACGCCTTTAACAACTCCCCTCTCCTGTAGTGAAGCAATTTTATCTTTAACAGAAGACTGATTAACATCATTGAAAGGAGTAGAAGCCGCGAAGCTTTGGCTGGCAAAAGACATCGCTAACAGAGCAGTAACGGATAACATGACAAATTTATGTTTGATTCTCATTGTACTTCACCTCAATGTGAAATTTTGCTTGCTGCTTACATCGTATCAGACGAGACAAATAAAAAAAGGTTGCAAAAAAACATTTTTGCGGTTTGAATATATCCCGTTAGTATGTTTGAATGGAAGCAAAGTATGAGGAGGGCTCCGCACGTGCGCGAGCTGGCGAAGAAGGGTGAGCATGATGGATATATTACTCGTGGATGATGAGCCGTTGGCTTTGGAAAATGTATATGAATTGGTGCCATGGGAGCAGCATGGCTTTCGTGTTGTGGCGAAGACGACAAGCAGCTTGAAAGCGCTTGAACTATTTTTGAAGCACCGTCCGAAAATTGTGATTACCGATATTTCGATGCCCCATATGGATGGACTGTCATTAGGACGGAAAATACAGGAGGCTGAGCCGGGGACTCGGCTGCTTTTTCTGACAGCGTATCGTGATTTTGATTATGTGCGGCAGGCGCTGGAGATGAAAGCAGCCAATTATGTGCTGAAGCATGAAATAAGCCAGAACCGTCTGCTCGGCGAGCTGCTGCGCATTAAAGAGGAGCTGCGCTCAGAGCGCACGCGGCTAAGTCGATCGAAGCGCAGTGTCATTTCGGATGTTGTGCTGGGCAAAGAGCAGCTGAACGATATCGATGCAATCGAGGAGCTGCATCCTTTTCTGGAGGAGCTGAGCGGTTCCCTTGTCATGCTGTATATGAAAACTCCCCCTGTTTACACGCTAGGAGGAGAGACGCTGCCTGAACGGCCGCCGCTTGATGATGATCAGCTAAAAGCTATAGAAAATCTGTATGCGGATCAGCATATGGAGCTGCAGTGGCTGTCTGCTTTTGCGGCCGATGAGGAAGGGCTAGTATTTATCCTTAAGCTTCCTGTCCATCAAAGCTATTTTTATGGCTGGAATGAGGTGCAGATCGTTTTGGCTCCAGAAGGCACTACAACTACACGGCGCCGATCTATTTGCGTCTTTGCGCCGGCATCGTCACGATGATGGCGGAGCGTTACAAAGGGCATGCTGCGGTCATTGGCTGGCAAATTGACAACGAGCTGAACTGCCATTCAGATGTGAGCTTTGCTGAGAGCGATCATACGGCTTTCCGCCAGTGGTGCAGGGAGAAATACAACGATAGCTTGGATGAGCTCAACGCTGCATGGAGAACGGCATTCTGGGCCCAGACCTACAATGCATGGGAGCAAATTTATTTGCCAAGGCCAACGGTGACGTACCATAGCCCAAGCCAGCTGCTCGATTTTTATTTATTTACATCGGACTCGACGATTCGATTTGCAGAGCTGCAATATGAGATTTTGACCCGTCTGCTGCCTGAGGAGCAATTCATTACCCATAATGGATTATTCGGAAATATTGATAATTATGAGCTAATGGCTCGCACCGTTGATTTTATGTCTTATGATTCGTATCCGGCATTCCAACTGATGCGTACTGATCTGCAATATCCGCATAAGGATCGGCTTAGCGGCAAGCAGCTCAGCCGGGTGCGGGGGTTGTCTTCCAAGTTTACGGTACTGGAGCAGCAGGCGGGGCCGGGCGGGCAGATTGGGAATGTGCTGAACAACGACCGCGGTGATTATTTGCAGGCGACGCCCAAACCGGGGCAAATGCGGCTGTGGACGTGGCAGTCGATTGCCCATGGGGCAGACGGCGTGCTTTATTTCCGCTGGCGGACATGCCCTTACGGGGCGGAATCGCTCTGGCATGGGCTGAATTTGTATGGCGATCAGCCGCATTGGCGGCTGGAGGAAGCGAAGCGGGTGGCGAAGAAAACGCGGATGCTGGAGGACGTTATTATCGGTACCGATGTGATGGAAAAAGCAGCCATTATGTATGACTATGCGAACGATAGCAATGTGAAAATAGAGCGTTATATTGGCTATGATTATTGGAATAGCGAAGAGCAGGTTTATTTGGCGCTGAAGGAGCTGATTTCAGGTCAACCGCTTGTTGGTGAGGTAGTGATTGGGCCTTATGACGTGTGGATTTTGCGAGCATAGCCGATCAGGAGCAGATTTGTTGTTGACAAGACAGGATTATTTGCTATAAGATGGGAAACAATTAATAAGCTTCAAATGAACAATATTTATTATGCTGTGAATGTATATCATTTTAATCAACCAAGGAAAGGAAGTGCACGGCGCATGTTAACCATTTTATTATCAAACCATGATAACAAGCTTGAACAACCGTGGTGCTCTGAGCAGAGCAGCCATCTTTTTGTGCAGGCCAGTAATGCGTACAGCCCGTGCAGCAGCCTTTCTCCTATATGCTTTCGACGCCAAGCCGACGGTAATCAGGTATCCGCCTGAGAATCATGAATGGGCTGGTTGTTGATGGGGAGATGAAGGACTACTGCCGCTGAGCAGTAGTCTTTTTTTATTTGCTAAAGGAATACTTCAGCTAGTGAAAATTAATATTTAGCGAAAAATGAATCATTTTTCTATTTGATATCCATGAATATAAGGTAATTAAATCAATAAAATTAACTATTTTCATTTTTTAAAATAAAAAGGATTGACTTATTAAAATTCGATATGCTAGTATGAGAAGCATCAAGTCGAACATGAATTAAAGCGTTAAAGCATTGAAGCGAAATGCGTGATCGGTAAGCCGATGCCGTTGCGAGACCAATAACGAAGACGAAAGGAAGGTGCAGGAAATGAAAAACACAGCAGAACAGCTTATGAATTGGCCAGCGGAGCTTGATTTACATCAGTATGAGCAAGTGCATAGCGAAATAACGAAGCAGCAGGCGGATGAACATCAGCATCCGGCGTTAGAAGAGTTGAATGAAAACTTACATGTTGCCTGCATCGAACCGAATATTCGTCGTTTTTGCGTATCGCAGCTGGACTGCTCCATCCTGAATAAAGGGGGAGCAGCGGCAGCCTGATCTTGAAGCGCGGGGTAGAATATATTCCGATGAATCATTATCTGTATACGTGAAGACTACTTGCACCCTAGGTGAGTGGTCCGTTTGTGCATTCTCAAAACTTGGCTGATATCGGCTGAAGACGGGGTGGCATGGCGGAACCGTGAGGGGGAAAGTAGTTTTTTTATTGCAAAAATTAGAACGCATGTTCGTTGATTAAGTAAGTAAGTAAGTAAGTAAGTAAGTAAGTAAGTAAGTATAAGCAGTCCTTATATTAAGGCGCATTCGGCAAGCGGCTAAGCCACACGACTTTCACTCGTGGATGCGGCGGGTTCGAATCCCCCATGCGTCACGATCACCTTGTGCTTCTGGCGGAAATGGCAGACGCGGCGGACTTAAAATCCGCTGTCATTAAGACAACTAAGGGTTCAAGTCCCTTGAAGCACACTACTCCAACTAAAGAAGGGAAGAAGCCTAATTGCTTTACAGGTGACGATGATGAAAATAAGAAAACATCTTCAATTGATTCACGACATGGAGTTTCACAATGTATCGGAAAGACGCCTCAATCTGGAGCAGGTTCATGATCGCATTGTCCGTTTTATGTCGCTTGATCCACATGCAAATTACAATTTCATGATCGGTACCGACTGCCAGGTGCATGCGGGACATACGACGATGATTACCGGCGTCGTTATCCAGCGTGAGGGCAAAGGAGCATGGGCCTGCTATCGGCAGGTCGTCATCCCGCGGGAACTGAAATCCATCAAGGAGAAGCTGTCGCTGGAGACGTCATACAGCGAGGAGGTCGCGCTGTTTTTCGGTGGCGAACGTAAGAAGCAAATGGAGGATATCGTGCTCCCTTTTGTATACAAAGGCGCGTCCTTCGAAGCGTATATTGACGTCGATGCCGGAACCGATCCGGCTGTCAGCAAGACGGCTGCTTATGTGGCGGAAATGGTATTGCGTGTGGAAGCTATGGGGATGAAAGCTCGTCTGAAACCGGAAGCAATTGTCGCTTCTTCTTATGCGAATCGGCATTCCAAGAAGCCTTACCGCTTCACGGCAAATGATGTCGTAGAACAATAAATAATAATAGATCAACAAGCAATGATGATGAAAAACAAGCAGGCGTATTCGTGCGTCTGCTTAACCATTGTTATACGTTTGCTATACAGCTGGTCCTGCTTTTCTAACGGTGCCTGGCTGTCTATTACATATATAGAAACAATCATCAAAACCATGCTCCGATTAAAAAAACGGCAAAAGGGGTAATCTATGGCAGGCGCGATGCTGGGAAGACTGGCAAAAAGATGAACCTTTAAAGGAGAGATACCGATGCCGAATACAACAAAACAATTGGAGCAGGAAATTATTGATGTGCTGCAAGCAAACCATGTATGCTCGTTTGCTACCGTAAATGGCGATAAGCCGATGGTGCGTTATATGGCGCTCTTCCATGATGGGCTTAACTTATATTTAGCGACAAATCGCGATACGAGCAAGGTTGATGAGCTGAGGGCTAACCCGAATGTTCATATTCTCGTTGGTTACGATGGCAAGCCGTCTTCCGATATTGTCCAAATTCAGGCACGTGCGGAATTGTGCGCGGACGACAAGCTGCGTGAGAAGCTGTGGAATGAAAATTTCAAGCAGTGGTTTGAAGGACCTCATGATCCGGAATACATTATTATAGAAGCGGTACCGGAGTATATTGAATACTCCAGCGACGGTGGAGAAACCAAGGTGTGGCTGCAATAACCACCCAGTAGCACTAGCGGTTAACTAGAGTTTTCCATAAAAAAAACCGAAAAGAGCCCGCTGCTTTCACGTTCATGTGAAGGCGCCGGGCTCTTTTGCTGCTATTGGCAACCATGTAACTGTAAACGATTGAAGCCCGGCTCTAGCTTAAGCCTTCACAAGCTCCTCTTGCTGGAGCTGCTCCGCATTCTCAGCATCGTCAGTGGCTGCTGCCTCAGGCTGCTCCGCTTGAAGCTCTGCATATTGCTCCATAAAGAAGCTGGTCAGCTCGGTGCATTTTTTCGATAGAGTAGATACGGATACGCTGTACTTCTCGGCAAGCTCGGCTTTCGAGCTTGGAATGCTCTGAATTTCGCAGATCAAATATTCCAAAGCCGCGCAGTAGACGCCGGATTTACGGAAAGAAGGTTTATTTGCATCCGTATATTCCTTCCACATAAACAGGGCAAGGCTAATTTGGGCAGGCGTATAGCCCTCCTTCATTTGCTTGGCCAGTTCACGGGCCAGCTCACCATAGGATGGAGCTTCCCATACAAGCTCTTGATCCAGCAGGCGTTCGATATCCGCGTAAGACTGCAGTCCGCCTGAAGCTTGGGCCGCTGCCAAACGGCGCTCTTCCTCACGGTCCAGCTCGATACAGCATTTTTTATATTTACGGCCGCTGCCGCAGTGGCATACATCATTTCTTCCTAGCTTTAACATGTTAAGTCTCCTTAGGCAAAAAAGTTAATCGCACATAAGGAGCTGCTAAGCAGATTTCCTTTATGCACCCTTACCATGGTAGCGGTTTTGACGCATTCAGGCAAGGGGCGGCCGCAAATTCCTATTCTTATTTGAGCCTAGCGTGCGCCAACATTCGTGCCAGATGGCGTGCCGGAGCCGATTAAATCGCTGCCGGTCGCCAGCTTAAGGAAATTGCCAAGATTCGGCGAGCCGTCTGCATTGCGGGTAACGGAAGGAGTCAAGCTCACGAAGTCAGCCGAGCTTGCAAGCAAGCCTTTGCCGTTTACGCTGGCATTGCTTTTCCACCAAACATTGGTATTTGAAACATCGGTGCCGCTTGTTTTGTCACTGGAGCCGCCGCTGAGGCTCAGGTTATTGGTGAATATATGTGTGCCTAAATCAAAAGCGAAGTTGCTTTGTCCATTGCTCCACGAGGTATTGTTTTTCATGGAAATGGAGCCTGGGTTGCTGTTATAAGTGAAGCCATGCTTTTTATTTTGGAAAGCGATGCTGTTCTCGACAATGTGATTTACGGCAATTTTTTCGCCGCCCAGCTTGAAGCCATTGCCATCGCTATCGGTTGTCGTTGTACCGTCGGACGTTTGGCCATTTTGATAGGCGATGCTGTTGCGAATCGTTACCATTCCAATAGCTCCCGTATCGGTTTTTGAATACAGGTCCCAGCCGTCATCCACGTTATACGCCGCAATACAGCCGTCGAAAACATTGCCCGGGCCAACCGTCAGCTTCGCCGCAAAGCCGTCTGCATCCTCCCCATTATCCGGATCATAGTTGTCGTGGGAATAAGAATTAATAATTTCATTGTAAGCTGGCCACTCGCTGTAGCCGGCAGTGGATACATAACGTCCAAGCTGCAGGCCAGTGTCGCGGTTATGATGCGTTTCAACATTTTCAATCCGGTTGTAATTTCCGCCGATGAAGATGCCGTTATCTCCAGCACCCTTCACTTCAAGACCTTTCACAAACCAGTAGTGGCCGTTAATTTGCAGACCGCGGTTCGTGGAGGCAAAAGCTTGTGCGGAGAAATCCAGCACAGGCTTCTCGCTGCCATAGGCGACAAGTCCTTTGCGCGCGCTCACCGAGCTTCCGCTGTTCGTCCGTTCAATCGTTACCGTTTCAGAAAAAGCATAGGTGCCGCCGCGCAAATAGATCGTTTTGCCCGGTTGAATTTGCGTCAGTGCTGCTGCAAGTGTAAGCGGGCTGCTGATAGTGCCGCTGTTGCTGGCAGAACCATTGGCTGCTACGAACAGATCGCCTGCGGCTGGTGTTGGTGTAGCGGTGGGTGCTGGTGTAGCTGTAGGAGCCGGAGTTGCTGTCGCTGTCGGTGCTGGAGTTGCTGTTGCCGAAGGCGTTGGCGTTGGAGTCGATGCCGAATCCGACACGCTCACATTGTCATATTTAGCGGCTGCCTTAAGGCTTACGAGACCAACTGCGCCTGAAGTGAGGCTGGAGTCCGTAGCCGTCAGCACCTGCGTGCCGTTCAAATGCATAGAAATTGCAGAGCCAGACATCGTGAGCTTTACCGTGTACCAAGTACCGGCAGCAACAGGGTAGTCAACGGTTGCCAGAGTAGTAGTGGAACCGCTTACTTTTTTGCGTATTTCAAGCTTGCCGCTGCCACTGTTATAAAGCGACGCTGCATAAAAATTATTGCCATCCTGGTAGCGTCCGGCTACATAAGCCCGGTTCGTTCCATTGAAATTATCAATTTTCACCTTGGCTTCAACGCTGTAATTCGTCCAAGCCTGATTGCCTGCGGAGGTGCGGCCTTCTGAGGAGCTGGTCTGAGCATATACATTTGAGCCGCTATCCTGTACGATTGACCAGATGCCGCTTGTGGCGGTCCAGCCCAAGGCGCCGCTACTTTCAAAATCGGCGCTGTAGAGCGTAGCCGCCTGAACTTTTCCGAGCATAGATGTAAAAGGAAGGGCTAGACAAAAGCAGAGCAGGAAGGCGAGCGGTTTAATCCCCTTTTTCTTAAAAAACATGGTGGACATTACGTGTATTTCCTCCTTTGTAATTGCTTTAATTGTATTTTATTCCAGTTAACCTCCTTGGACACATCGTAAGGAATGAAAGCGATTCCAGCAATAATCATTACCTCACATGTTCATTTACCCGCGAAAAATGGGGCTTTTTCGGTAGGCCGTTGCTGTCAGGCCATATTGTTTTTTGAAAATCGTACAGAAATACTCCAGCGTAGCAAACCCGGTCTGTTCGGCAATAGCTGCGATAGGCAGCGTTGTAGATTTGAGCAGGCGTGCTGCGACACTCATGCGGACCTGATTTTTTTTATTCGTGAACGACATGCCGTACAGCTGTCGAATCGAGCGCTCCGTTTGACGGACGCTTAAGCCGAGCTTCCCAGCGAGCTCCTGAATCGTTAGATCGATGGGGCTTGATAGAAATTGCTGCTCTATAATGGCGATACGGCTGTCATCGAGCGTTTTGGTCGGGGCGCTTACGCGCGAGGGCTCACCCTGCTTATAGTTGCGGATCAGCCTAATGAGTATTTGCTCCATAATGCTGTGAATAGCTGCGTAGTAGCCAACCGCCTGCTGCTCAGCCTCTTCGAACAATTGCTGGAACAGGGGCAGCATTTGCTGCGTGTCCTCGCCGAACCAGAACGATTTTTCCAAAAAAGCTTCCGCAATACCGGTCAAATCCTCCTCGCGGCCGCTTGCGGGAGCGGTGTTTTTGCCCGGAGCTGGCGGCTGCTCCTCAAAGCAGATGCAAAATTCAGCCATCGGGTCAAGCAGATCGGTAATTTGCTCATGGGCGATATCCGGGCCGGTCATAAACAGACAGCCAGGCTTAATCTCGTATTGCTGTCCTTCGGCAATCAATGTGCCTTTGCCCGTAGGAATATAATGAAGCTCATAGCTGCGGTTGCTATGGCGATGCTCAATGATCGATTCGTAGAAATAGCCGCAATTGACGTATTGGACGCTAAGCATTTTATGGCCTAACGCCAGCTTGATATTTAAGTGATTGAAATGCACCGTTGGATAAAACATCTTTTTCCCTGTCCCCTTATGGTTATATAACGATAGGATACCATAAATAATGCCAAGCTAACGCTTTGACAAGAAACGTTCATCCGAAATGTTGAGTATCTGGGCTTTGGTTTCAGGAGCAGGGCAATGGGTAAGCATAGATGATAGGCATGACTAAGGAACAGAGGGGAAGCTTCAGTATGCGTTTAACCCGATTGAATCAAATTTTTGTCAGCATCGTATTGGTGCTGCTTATCTTGTATTTGTTTGCGCGCAACTCCGCGTTTTTTGACCCGATTATGCTCGCGCTGAAAATCATCTTTGTACCGATTGTGCTGTCGGTATTTTTGTATTATCTCCTCCGCCCATTGGTCGCACGCCTGCATCGCTTGAAGCTGCCGAAGCCGCTCTGCATTCTGCTCATTTATGTGCTTGCGGCTGCGCTCATTACGCTGCTCGGCATCGTCGTATGGCCGATATTGCAGCGCCAGCTGACGGGTTTGCTGGAGCAGCTTCCGAAGCTTGCGGATGATTTTCGAAGGCAGCTGGAGCAGCTGCAGAAAAATCAAATTTTGTTTGGTGTCGACCTGTCGAAATTCGATTTTGCAGGCTTTAATTTAATGGATAAAGCGGAGCCCTATTTGACAAAAAGCATTGCATCGGCAACCGACTATGTGAAAAATGCCTTTTCCGTGCTCTCCAATTTTATAATCGTCGTTTCCACGGCGCCGCTGCTGCTTTATTACATGCTGATGGATGACCGAGCTGCGGTCCGCAAGCTGCTGGAGCGGGTTCCCGGGCGTTACAAAAGCGGTTTGAAAGAAACGCTGCAGGAGATGGACAAGGCGCTAAGCGGCTTTATTGTCGGACGGGTTACCCTTTGCCTGCTGCTTGGCGGGATGGTGCTCATCGGCTTTCTTCTCATCGGTTTGCCGTATCCTCTGGTGCTAGCTCTCGTCATTGCTTTCATGAATATGATCCCGTATATTGGGCAAATTTTGGGGCTCATTCCTTGTGTGATCGTGGCGTTTATCGATGAGCCAACGTCCGTCATCTGGGTTGTGGTCATCATTATGCTGGCTCAGCAGATTGAAGGAAATATTTTGTCCCCGTATATTTATGGGCGAAAGCTGGACGTTCATCCCATTACAACGCTGCTGCTTATTCTCGTTTCAGGGGCGCTGGGCGGCATTGTCGGCATCATGGTTGCGATCCCGGTTTATCTGCTTTTGAAGATCATTATCGTGCGGATTTATAATCGCTGGGAAAAAACTGTCACCTAATAGGCTCCCTTTACGTATGAACAGATTAGGTTTGTTCTCATTTTGTTCATATAAATAGAAGGGAGAGGTTTAATTGAACACGGAAATAAACAGACCGCAAGGAAGCCAGCAGCCGCTTAATCCAAAAACGGTAAAAAAGGCGATCATCGGGGCAGCCATCGGCATCGTAGCCGTTACGCTCGGATTTTCATCTTTTTATACGGTACAGGAGCAGGAGCGCGCGGCGATTTTGACATTTGGAAAGTATACGGGGGAAGCGACGGCTGGGCTGCATTTTAAGTTTCCATATCCGATTCAGCAGGTGGTTACGGTGCCGGCTGAGCTTGTGCAGCGCATTCATATCGGGTACCGCCAGAATGGGGACAGCGTCACACCCGTTGACGACGAAGCGCTCATGATTACCGGGGATGAAAATATTGTATCGGCTGACGCCGTCGTCCAGTGGAAAATAAGCAATTTGCATGATTACTTGTACAACATTGATGATCCGGAGCGCTTCCTGCGCAATGCGGCGAGCTCCTCCATCCGTTCGGTTATTGGTTCAGAGAAGCTCGATTATGCGATTACGGACGGAAAAACCGTTATTCAGGATAAGGTGCGGGAGAAACTGCTGGAGCTGCAAACAAAATACAAAACCGGCATTCAAATTATGGACATTAAATTCCAGGATATTGAGCCGCCAAGCGGCCAGGTAGAGGAAGCGTTCCGTGAAGTCACGAATGCCCGCGAGGAGAAAAACACAAAGATCAACAACGCGGCAAAATATGAAAACGACCGCATTCCGAAGGCGCGCGGTGAAGCACAGGCGCTGCTTGAAAATGCCGAAGCGGAGAAAAAGTCGCGGATATTGAACGCCGAGGGCGACGTCGCGAAGTTCAATGCGATTTTTGCCGAATATAAAAATAGTCCGGACGTTACACAAAGCCGTCTTATCCTCGAGACGCTGGAAAAAATATTGCCGAATGCGCAAATTTTCATTACAAACAGCAATAGTGATACAGTGAATTACTTGCCGCTGAATGAGCTGCTGCGCAGCAAAAGCACTTCGAGCAGCTCCAGCAATTCACAAACCCCTGCTCCGCAGGCGGAAGGGGGAGCAACACCATGAAGAAAAACCAATTGATTTTGCTAGTCAGCCTTGTGGTCATCGTCATCCTTGGCGCAGGCTCGATGTACATCGTAAAGGAAGGCGAATACAAGGTCGTGCTGAAGTTTGGTGAAGCGGTGCGGGTTGCCGAAACGCCGGGTCTCAAGCTGAAAATTCCATTTATCGAAAGTGTATCGCCATTGCCGAAATACCAAATGACGTATGAGAGCAATCCAACGTCGATTTTGACGAAGGATAAGAAGCCGATTATCGTGGACAATTACACCGTTTGGCGCATTACGAAACCGGAGCAATTTTTGAAAACGGCACAGACGGTAAGCGCGGGTGTCCAGCGTATTGATGAAGCGGTATACAATTCGGTCAGGCGCAAGCTGTCTGAGGTGAATTACGATAATATTATTAGCGAGCAGACGGAGCGCGGCAATATAAATGATGAAATTACGCGCGATGTAGCCGAGGCGCTGAAGCGTGATGATTATGGCGTTGAGGTGATCGATGTGCGCATTAAGCGGACGGATTTGCCTGAAGGCAATAAGCAAAGCGTGTACAATCGGATGATTTCCGACCGTCAATCCATCGCGGCCCGTTACTTGTCCGAGGGTGATGAGGAGTCGCGCAAAATTACGTCGAAGGCTGACCGTACTGCAAGCGAGCTGATGTCGCAGGCACAGGCTGACTCGAAAAAAATCATTGCCGAGGGTGAGCAGCAGGCGGCGAAAATCTACAATAAAGCATACGGGCAGGACCCGGCGTTCTATAATTTTTACCGGACGCTGGACAGCTATGTGACGACGCTCAAAAATGAGCCGGTCATCATGCTGCCAATCGACTCGCCATATGCGAAAATTTTGCTTGGCCAATAAGGGCCAGCTTTGGCTGAATGACAGGGCGTGGAAAAGAGTGGAGCAGCACTCTTTTCCACGCCTTTTTTTGTCGTCCTCAGGCAGGTGTACAAACCAATTGTGCCGCTGGCGCACTTCCTAATAGAAGCGAGCGAATCATGCTCGCGCTGGAAGGGAGGGTGAAAGATGGCTGATAGGATACAAGATTTTATTCCGGCAGGCAGGAACAATCGTCCCGGCACAGCCATTCAAGGGCCGAAATATGTGACGGTACATGATACAGCGAACAGCTCGAAGGGGGCGGATGCGCTTTCCCATGCCAAATATTTAAAAGGAGGTGCCGCCGCAGCACTGCCCGTCTCCTGGCATTTTACCGTGGATGATACGAGGGTGGTGCAGCATTTGCCTGTGAACGAGCATGGCTGGCATGCAGGCGATGGCAATGGGCCGGGTAACCGCAGCTCAATCGGAATCGAAATTTGTGAAAATGGCGATGGCATCCGCAGCAAGGCGGAGGCGAATGCAGCGGCGCTCATTGCCGAGCTGCTGCGCAAGCTTGGGCTGCCGATTACAGCAGTCGTCCAGCATAACCGCTGGAGCGGCAAAAACTGTCCGCATACGTTTCGGAGCCGGCCGGGCGGCTGGGAAAGCTTTTTGCAGCAAATCAAAGCGCTGCTGGGCAATCTCGTGGAACCAGAGCCGGAGCCGGAGCCAGAGCCGGAACCGGAAAAGCCGGAAGAGGAGGGGGAGCCAATGACAGAAGCGGAGCGCCTGCAGTTTGATACGCTTGTGAAGCGGGTAACGGAGTTAGAAGCCAAGCACAGTATGGCGGTGCCAGCATGGGCGAAAGCAGCAGTTGCGGCTGCGGTAGCTGCTGGCGTCATCGACACGCCGGAAGGTGGTTCGCTGGACTTTTATCGCTTGCTGACGGTGCTTTATCGCAAAGGGCTGCTGTAGGCAGCATACAAAGCAGGCAAAGGCCAAACGCAGGGCGGAGGCGGCTCAAGCGAGCCGTCTTTCGTCATTTTCGACCCAAACGGCGAATAAACTGTTACAATGAATACTATAGTGGTAAATAGTTAGTCGGCAAAGGAGTGATGTGCAGAATGAAAAAAGGGCGGATTTTAGTCGATTTTCTAAAGCAAAGCTGGCCTTTATATGCTGTTGCCGTTCTGCTGCATGTCGCATCCAGCATCATTCAGGTGTTCTTCCCGCAGGTGCTGGGTAGGTTTACGGATGCGCTGCAAAATAACGGTTTATCAAGCGGGCTTATTCAAAAATACAGCCTGCTGCTGCTCGCCATTGGCGCGAGCTACGTTGTGCTGGCTTGTGTGGCGCAATTTCTCATCATGTACATTGGCAGACGCTTTGAGCGATTGACGCGCAGCAAGCTGTTTATGCATTTTACAGGACTCAGCGAACGTTTTTATTCGAAAAATGGCGTCGGCAAGCTGCTGAGCTATGTCGTCAATGACGTCACCGGAGTGAGGGAGTCGATCTCGATGGGCGTCAATCAGACGGCCAGTGCGGTGACGCTGTTTTTCGCCGTCGTGACGATGATGCTTTACAGCGGCATCCCGCTGTTTTTGCTAGCCTCGTCCATTGTGCCGCTGCTGCTGATCCCATTCATCGTAACGAGATTCGGTCCTGTCATTATGCAGCGCTCCAAAAAAGTGCAGGCCTCGCTCGCCACGATGACGGAATCAGCGGAGGAGCAGTTCGGGGGCATACGCGTCACCAAGAAGTTTGCTGTTGAATCGGTCATGAATGAGCGTTTTTTCACAACGGTGGATCAAATCAAGGACAACCAGCTTCGTCTGGTCCGGGTATCATCGATTTTTCAAGCAATCATCCCATTTCTCGGCGCGTTATCTTTAATTATAGCGATTTCGTTAGGCGGCTACTTAACGGTGAACGGCGAGCTGTCGCTGGGGCATTTTGTGGCATTGACGCTTTACATACGGATGCTCATGAACCCGCTTCAGCAGATTGGCACGGTTATTAATACGATGCAGCGTTCCCGCGCTTCACTGGAGAGGCTGAACGAGCTGCTGTCAGAGACGCCGGACATTCAGGAAAGCAAGGCTGCCGCTTCGCTTGATTTGCAGGGCAAGAGCATTCATGTTGAGGGACTGTCTTTTACTTATCCGGGGGCTCGCGGAGCTGCGCTGCGGGATATTCGGCTGGATATTCGTCCGGGTATGACGATTGGCATCGTAGGGGCGACAGGCAGCGGCAAGACAACGCTGATGAAGCTGCTCCTGCGCACCTATGAGGCGCCGAGGGGCAGCATTCGTTTTGCTGAGACGGATATTCGCGACATTACGCTGGAGAGCCTGCGCAGCCAAATTGGCTATGTGCCGCAGGATGGTTTTCTATTCAGCACCTCTATTCGCGATAATATTGCTTTTTCGGATCGGGGGCGAGAAATGGACGCTGTTGAGGAATCAGCAAAGCAGGCGCAAATTTTTGAAAATATTATGGCGTTTCCCGAGCAGTTCGAGACGAAGCTCGGAGAACGGGGCGTGACGCTGTCAGGCGGACAGCGCCAGCGAACGAGTCTTGCGAGAGGCTTCATTAAGCAGGCTCCGCTTATGATTTTGGATGACAGTGTAAGCGCAGTCGATGCTGTAACCGAGACGGAAATTATGAATACGGTACGCAGAATGCGCAAAGGAAAAACGACGATTATTGTGGCCCATCGCATTAGTGCGATCAAGCATGCCGATCAAATAATCGTCATGAAGGGCGGAACGATAGCGCAGCAGGGAACCCATGCCGAGCTGTCGGCGAAGCCGGGCTTATACGCATCGCTGTGTGCGATTCAGGAGGAGGGAGAAGCAGATGGCTAATTCCATTCGCAATTGGGAGGCTGACCAGAGGGCTGAGCGGCAAACGGGCGAAAACCAGCCGAAGCCGGATATAAAATATGTGTCAGCATTCCGGGCGCTATCTTCCTTTGCTAAACCCCATAAATGGAGCTTTGCGCTAATCTTCTTCTGTACGCTGCTGGCTATAGCTGCGGAATTGCTCCAACCTTATCTGGTGAAAGTCATTATTGATGATCATTTGATGGCGGGCAAGGGAGAGTATGGTGCCATTATCGGCATAGGAGCTTTGTATTTGGGCTTAGCAGCAATGAGCCTGCTGTTCACCTATTTGCAGAACAATATGCTGCAATACACAGGGCAAAGCATTGTGGCGAAAGTCCGCAAGCAGCTGTTCGAGCATATTTCCAAGCTGTCGATGTCTTATTTTGACCGCACCTCAAGCGGAAGCCTGATTACCCACGTATCCAGCGATACAGAATCGCTGAATCAGCTGTTCAGCCAAGTGCTGATGAGTGTGCTGCGCGATGGCATGACATTGGTGTTCATTATATTTTTGATGTTCCAGCTGGATGCACAGCTTGCGCTTTACTGCTTGCTTCTGCTGCCGATTATCGCGGGCATCGCCATTGGTTTTCGTTCTTATATGCGCCGGACCTATCAGCGTGCGCGCACGCAGCTCTCCCGGCTCATAGCTTTTACTGCTGAAAATTTAGCAGGCATGAATCTGATTCAGGTTTTTCATCAGGAGAAGGAGCAGCAGCGGGAGTTTACGGCGCGCAATGAAGGCTATTTCCGAGCTAATATGAAGGAAGTGAAGACGCAGGTATGGTTTCGCTGCTCCTTTGATATATTAAGTAATCTGTCAATTGCTTTCGTTACGTGGCTTGGCGGCATGGCGGTGTTGAACAAGCAAATGGATTTCGGCGTGCTTTACGCGTTTATTACGTATATCCGTCTGTTTTTCCAGCCGCTTAACACGATTACACAGCAGTGGAATACGCTGCAATCGGCGACGGTTGCGGTCACCCGCATCTGGGGCATATTTGCGCTTAAGCCGGAGGTGGAGAACCAGGCGATGCCGCATGCGCTTGCGAAAGTGCACGTACGTGGCGATATCGAATTTGACCATGTTGTATTTGGTTATGGGCAGCGGCCTCCTGTCATTCAGGGCTTATCACTGCGTATCCGGGCAGGGGAGCGAATTGGCATCGTTGGCACGACTGGTGCAGGCAAAAGCTCGCTGATCAGCCTGCTCTGCCGTTTCTATGATGTTCGCTCTGGCGGCGTGCGAATCGACGGCACGGACGTACGCGATATGGAGCAATCGCAGCTGCACCGTATCGTCGGCCTCGTTCAGCAGGAGCCCTATCTTTATTCGGGCAGCGTACTGGATAATGTGCGGCTGTTCGATACAGATATTGATGAGGATACGGTTATCGAAGCATGCCGCCTGGTTGGAGCGGATGCGATTATTCAGCGAATGAGCGATGGCTATAATACGCGGCTGTCCGAGCGGGGAAGCGGCTTGTCTGCCGGCGAGCGGCAGTTGATTTCTTTTGCCCGAATTATCGTATTTCAGCCCAAAATTCTCATTCTCGACGAAGCGACGGCGAATCTTGATTCCTACAGCGAGCAGCTGCTGGAGCAGGCGCTTGCGATCGTATCGAAGGGGCGCACGACGATTATTATCGCCCACCGCCTTTCTACAGTAATGAAGGCCGATCGCATTATTGTCATGCGCAAGGGTGAAATTGCCGAGCAGGGCACGCATGCAGAGCTGGTGAGACGGCATGGCTATTATGAGGAGCTGTATCGCCATTCGCGGGGAAAAGTATTCGCGTGAGCTGATTAAATCGTTCGAAAAATGGGTATGAATAGCAGGTATGTGTTTTGCGCGAGAAAAGTAAAAAACTAGCAATGGACTTTGGGGTTTTTGTCATTTTATATTAGATTTGATATAGTTAATAGTATCAAGCTAAGGAGGGATCTCTTTGAGTATTGATCTAAGGAAGCAAGCGGAAGACCATTTAATTGATTTGAAGAAGAAAGCGACGATTTCCTTAACTAAGCGGGGGCTGAACGGGCAGGTTGCCCGGGTAGCAGCCGTGTTCGATATTTCCGGCTCAATGACTAATTTGTACAGAAGCGGCATTATTCAAAAAACGGCGGAGCGCGCGCTTGCGCTTGCGATGAATTTTGATGATAACGGTGCGGCGGATGTATTCGCATTCGGACTGAGCAACCATGAAATTGGGGAAATATATCAAGCGAATTTTTATCAATTTGTAGAGCGGGAAATTACGAGCAAGCACAAGCTTGAGATGGGCACGCAATATGCGGGCGTCATGAAGCAGATCGCGGACTTTTATTATCCAGGGGCGCTGAAGCTTACCCGCAAGGGCGGTTTTCTCGGCTTGGGCAGCCGGACGGAATATGAAATAGATGCATCCAAAGTTAAAAATGATCCGCCCGTGTATGTCCTGTTTTTTACAGATGGGGACAACTCCGACAAAGAGGAGACGCGCGAGCTGATTCGCGGCTTGTCACGCCTGGGGATTTTCTTCCAGTTTGTCGGCATTGGCAATGAGCGCTTCTATTTCCTGGACGAGCTGGACAACCTGGATGGCCGTTATATCGACAATGCGAATTTCCTCAAGGTGAAAAACCTCGATAAAATTTCCGACGACGATTTGTATGACAGCCTACTTGTCGAATTCCCGACATGGCTTAAGGAAGCCAAAGCCAAACAATTATTCTAAATAAATGACAGGTTAATCCAGCCTTTTCTTCCCTTAATAAAATCTTTATACGATTTGCTGAAATTCTCTGAAACTTGTTGGGCGCTACATCCGTAGAAAAGGTAGAATGAAAACGAAAGCCACAGATGACGAAGCTGCTTCGCCTGATGTGGGAAGGAGGTGACCTCGAACATGAGTATTAATCTGGTTAAGGGACAGAAAATCGATTTGACCAAAGGAACCTCCGGTCTTACCAAGCTTATGGTTGGTCTTGGCTGGGACCCAGCGGTGGAAGAGAAGAAAAGCTTTTTCGGAATGGGACGGAAGCAGGCGGCTAACATTGACTGTGACGCTTCGGCACTGATGCTGAATGCTAACGGAAAGCTGGCAAGCCGCGAAAGCCTCATCTGCTTCTATAATAAGCAAAGTGCCTGCAACTCGGTCATTCACTCGGGTGATAATATCACGGGTGAAGGCGATGGTGATGACGAGCAAATCGGTATCGATTTGGCGAAAGTGCCAGCTGATGTGGAGAAAATTCTAGTCGTTGTCAACATTTATGAAGCTGAAGCAAGAAAGCAGGATTTCGGCATGATCCGCTCGGCTTATATCCGGGTCTTAAATGCAAATAATATGCAAGAGCTGGTAAAGTTTAATTTGACGGATAATTATTCCGGCATGACCGCTCTGATTACAGGTGAGCTTTACCGTCACAATGGCGAATGGAAATTCAACGCCATCGGTGAAGGAGCCCAAGCGCCACATATTGATATTTTGGCGGCGCGATACAAGTAATACCCATTCCATATAAATGAAAAGAGGTCTTTGACAATGGCAATTAACTTATCCAAAGGTCAAAAAGTAGACTTGACGAAAACAAACCCAGGACTTTCCAAAATTTTGGTAGGCCTAGGCTGGGATACTAACAAATATGACGGCGGAGGCCAATTTGACCTCGACGTATCGGTATTCCTCTTGGCAGCATCGGGTAAAGTAGAAGGCGAGAAAAACTTCGTATTCTACAACAATACATCCAATGAGAACGGTTCCGTCGTACATACAGGCGACAATCGTACCGGCGAAGGCGACGGAGACGATGAGCAAATCAAAGTCGAACTGGCAGCTGTGCCTGCAAATGTAGAGAAAATAGCTTTCGCTATTACGATCTACGATGCAGAGACGCGCAACCAGAACTTTGGACAAGTTTCCAATGCGTACATCCGTATTGTGAATGAAGCAAGCAGTGAAGAACTGATCAAATTCGATTTGGGCGAAGATTTCTCAATCGAAACGGGCGTTGTTGTAGGCGAACTTTATCGTCATAGCGGCGAATGGAAATTCAGCGCAGTCGGCAGCGGCTATAAAGACGGCTTGGGCGGTCTGGCTCGCGACTTCGGCTTGAACTAACCTTTAAGAGCATACAAGCAGGGGCAGGTCCTCTTTTCTCGCGTGCGATGTGGCGGGAGGGGAGGGCAAGCCCCTTTACAGCTTTTTTCTAACGTTCCAACCTCTATCACTTAACTCTTCTAGAAAGCGGGGAAATCATATGTCTATTAACTTGTCTAAAGGCCAACGTATTGATCTCACAAAAACAAATCCAGGATTGACCAAAGTAGTTGTCGGTCTGGGCTGGGATACGAATAAATATGCAGGCGGCAGCGAATTTGACCTTGACGCTTCTGCATTTTTGCTCCATGCTGATGGAAAGGCCAAGGGAGCCGAAGATTTTATTTTCTACAATAATAGAGAAACATACGGCGGGGCTGTGCTGCATACTGGCGACAACCGTACTGGTGAAGGTGAAGGGGACGATGAGCAAGTCGTTATCGACTTCAGTAAGGTTCCAGCACATATCGTGCGTATCGGCATTACAGTTACGATTCATGATGCTCCTGTTCGCCAACAAAACTTCGGTCAAGTTAGCAGCGCTTTCGTACGAGTAGTTAATGAGGCGAATAACAATGAAGTGCTTCGTTTTGACCTTGGTGAAGAATTTTCGACGGAAACGGCAGTTGTATTCTGCGAATTTTACCGCCATGAGAGCGATTGGAAATTCCAGGCGATTGGAAGTGGCTTCGCTGGCGGTCTAGCCGATCTTTGCCGTAATTACGGCCTAGAGGTATGACGGTAGCGCTCGTAAAGGGGCAGAAAGCTGATGTAACCAAGTCTAATCCGGGTTTGACCCGGATTACGGCTGCCCTGGGATGGTCAGCCCCTTCCTCCTTCGAAATCGATACTTCTGCGTTTTTGCTAGCTGCAGGCGGAAAGGTGCGAAGCGACAATGATTTGCTGTTTTACGGCAATCCATCGAATGCTTTTTTATCGTATGTCGAATCGCCGGGCGGCAATGACCGCAAGCAGTTCAAGATCGATCTTTCCCGTACCGATGCTGCGATTGAGAAAATTGCAATTACGTTGACGATTTACGATGGCGATAAACGGAATCAGCAGTTTAGCGGAGTAGCCGGCCTATACATACGCTTCCTGAATGAAAGTACGGGCCAGGAGATTATTCGTTATGACCTTCGTGAGCCGTTCTCGGTGGAAAATGCAATTGTCATCGGTGAGCTATACAGGTACAATCAGGAGTGGAAATTTAATGCGATAGGGGCCGGATATTCCGGCGGATTGAAAGACTTATGCGGAAGCTATGGCATTGAGGTAAAGGACGAGCCCAAAGCTCCTGCTGCGCCAACTCCTCCTCCTGCGCCGCCAGTACCATCTGCGCCGCAGACGTCTTCTGGACCACGAAATCCGCTTATTCCGCCAGCGCCTCCTAAGCCACAGGAGACGCAGGGCTCGCGCATCGTTATTCCACCAAGGCCTGGCTCTACGCCTGCCCCTGCACCATCTGCTCCTGCTGCTTCGCAGCAGCCGACTTCAGAAGCGGCGAAAATCAATTTTTCTAAAATTGAGCTGAAAAAGAAGGGCGACGTCATTAATCTGACGAAGCAAAGCGGCGGTTTGGGTGAAATTTTGATAAACCTCAATTGGAACCAAAAAGCCGGCGGCGGATTGTTCAAACGTACGGGCATTGATCTTGACCTCGCTTGCATGTATGAGTTGAAAGATGGCAGCAAGGGCGTGATTCAGGCGCTTGGCAACAGCTTCGGTTCCCTGAACAGAGCGCCATACGTCATGTTGGATGGCGATGATCGGACAGGCTCAGTAACGACGGGCGAAAATATCCGGATTAACGGAGAGAAAATTAAGGAAATCAAACGCTTGCTCATTTTCACCTTTATTTACAAAGGGGTGACGCGCTGGTCTGAGGCTGACGGAGTCGTCACGCTTAGCCAGCAAGGCGGCCCGGATATTATCGTTAAGCTGGATGAATACGATAATGGCCAGGCGATGTGTGCCATTGCGATGATTACGAATGTGAACAATGAAACGTTCAGTATTGAGCGGATTGTTCGGTATTTTGAAGGACATCGGAAGCTTGATAGTGCTTTCGATTGGGGTCTCAGCTGGGTTGCAGGAAGCAAATAAAATGGAGGTTAGAATGAAGTGGACTGGCTATCGAATTTTTTCAAAAGCATAGTGGAGAACTACGGGCATTTCTTTGATTGGAATGCAGTAGTAACTACCCTCTCCGACCCTGTCAGCTGGGGAATTATTGGAACACTGATTATATTGGAAGGACTTTTGTCCGCCGATAATGCGCTCGTGCTCGCGGTTATGGTTAAGCATTTACCGAAGGAACAACAGAAGAGAGCTTTGTTTTACGGTATTTTGGGCGCTTATATTTTCAGGTTTCTGGCGATTGGCTTTGGTACGTATTTGGTTACGTTCACAGCCGTCAAATTCCTAGGTGCAGCTTATCTCTTGTACATCGCTTATAAAGGATTGTTCAAGGGCGGCGGCGAAGACAGTGTTGAAAACAAAGGGCAATCGTTCTGGAGAACGGTTATCGCTGTAGAATTAATGGATATTGCATTCAGTATCGATAGTGTTATCGCGGCATTTGGTGTCAGCAAGGAAGTATGGGTATTGTTCCTTGGCGGTATTCTTGGCGTTCTGATGATGCGCGGCGTGGCCCAAGTATTCCTCAAGCTGATTGAGAAAATTCCTGAGCTGGAAAAAACGGCATTTTTCCTCATTGCGTTAATCGCAGTTAAGATGATTTTGGGGGCCTTCCATATCGAAATCCCTCATCTCTACTTCTTCGCCCTAATCGGTCTTCTGTTTGGCGGTACAATCGTACTAAGCCTGATGAGACAAAAGAAGGGTACTTCAAACAGCAACTAGAACATGTTTAAATAGCGGTTTATGCGGGTAATGATCCCTTAATCCCTCCTGGTTAAAGGGGGGATTATTTTTTTTATGAGTAGATCGCGTATTTGGCGATCGGGGCCGAGTAATTGGAACAGTGTCGATTACTGGAATGAATCAGGAGGAAACCGGAATGCGATACTTTGATTATTTTACCTGGGAGGAAGAAGAAGCGGTTTTCTTCTCGGCACCTACCCCATTCAATCATACGACGGAGCGGGAGCTTCTCGCTTATGCCGTCGGAGCTGCTTTGTATTGTCCGGCTACCCGCCAAACGATTTCCGAAGATATTTTAAACCGCAAGCATGAAGGTTTGACGACGATGGTCATTGACCTGGAGGATGCGGTTGGCGACCATTTGGTGGAAATGGCAGAGGAATCTCTGCTGCAGCAGATTTTTCGGTTATCCTCATTTTTGAAAATAGGCTCGTTATCGCGTGATCATCTTCCTCTCCTGTTCATTCGCATTCGCAGCGTGCAGCAGCTTGCCCGCATTATCGAGCGGCTGGAAGAAAAGATCAGCCTGATTACCGGCTTTATTTTCCCTAAATTTACGGCAGCAAACGGTGAAGCTTATTTTAGTCAAATTGCGGCATTCAACTCTCAGCAGAGCGAGGGGGCACCCGTGCTTTATGGGCTGCCTATACTAGAGACGCCTGCTATTATTTATCGCGAGTCTCGCATGGAGGAATTGCTGGCGATTAAGCAGCTTTTGGATCGTTATCAGCGTTATGTACTCAACGTCCGTATTGGAGCGACAGACTTCTCCAGCTTGTTTGGGCTGCGTCGCAGCAAAACGATGACGATATACGATATTTTGCCAGTTCGCGATTGTATGGCGGATATTATCAATATATTTGGAAGAATGGATTCCTCTTATGTCATCTCGGGACCGGTATGGGAATATTTCTCAAGCAGCAAGCAGGCTCCTGTTCCTTCGCTGTTTCCTTTGCAGCCGGAGCAGCTGTCTGGAAGAGGCGAGCGCTGGCCATTGCGGCATTCGGCGGCACCGGAAACGGATGGTTTGCTGCGTGAGGTCATGATGGACAAGGAAAACGGTATTATTGGCAAAACCATTATTCACCCGTCGCATATTCGGCCGGTGCAATCCCTCTATGCAGTTACGTATGAGGAATATATTGATGCGCAAAGCATTATTGCTAGCCATAATGGCTATAACGGCGTACTCAAGAGCGATTATGCCAATAAAATGAATGAAGTGAAACCCCATATGAATTGGGCTAATCGAGTCATTGCAAGATCAAAAATATACGGGGTGCTGCATGAAGAACAACATTTTATCGCCTTACTCGCAAGCCAGGAGCAAGCATACGTATAACATTGTAGATGATCTTAAGGTTACGGTAACGGTGACAGCAAACCCATTCGGATTATCGCCGGATACGCTGTTTGCTATGGCAGCGCGGATGAACAAGAAGCGGGCCTTTCTGTTTGTCAGCAAAGTGCTGGGCAAGCATCTGCCTGTTAATTCTTATACTTCGCTGCTAAGCGGCGCGGCTTTGTCTCTGCTGCTTTATAAAAGGTACGCCGAGGATGAGCAGCAGCATGTTTTGGCTAATGAACTGCTTGATGCTGCCATCGAAGGTTTGACTAGACCGGAGCGGTCTGAGCAGGTTTATCATCAGGTGATTGACGCTAAGCTTAAGCTGCCGGAACAGGCGCTGTTCATCGGTTTTGCTGAAACAGCAACTGCGCTTGGTCACAGCATGTTTCGCGTGTTCGGTGCGGATTGTACTTATCTTCACACGACCAGGGAGCAGATTCCGGCGATGGAATCGCTCATTAGCTTTGAGGAGGAGCATTCCCACGCGGTGGCACATCGCTGTTACGCCTTGGATGCTGCCTTTTTTAACGGTAACGAGCCGATCGTTCTCGTCGATGATGAGCTCACGACTGGTAAAACAGCCTTGAATATAATACGGGATATCCAAAGGCAATTTCCCCGTCAACAATATATAGTAGCGTCACTGCTCGATTGGAGAACAGAAGCGGATGAGCAGCGTTTTGCGGAAGCCGCACAGGAGCTTGGCGTGTCGATTGAAGTATTGTCGCTAATGAAGGGCGCTATCGAGGCGAAAGGAAGCTCGCCCGAGCAGGTAGCGGCCAGTGCGCAGACGCAGGCTGAGACGCCAGCAAGCGCTCGCCTGAATAAAGTGTATTTGGACGACCTGTTCGAGCTTGCGTCCTACAGCTCGGTTGATTCAGCGGGAGTGGTGAATGCCTCGCCTTATGTGGCAGGAACGGGACGCTTCGGCATTCAGTCTAGCGATAATGGAACGCTTGATGCAAGCATTGCAGAGACTGGGGCTCAGCTGAGAAGCATGCGGGTGGGCGAGCGCACATTATGTCTGGGTACGGGCGAGTTTATGTATATACCGATGCGAATAGCGGCGGAGCTGGGGCAAGGTGTATTTTTCCATTCAACGACGAGAAGCCCGGTTCATCCGATTGACAAGCCAGATTATGCGATTAAGTCGGGACAAACGTTTCCATCACCGGAAGATGAGCAGGTGCGGAACTTTTTTTATAATGTCGGTGTCTCGCAATACGACGATTGTTTTATTTTTGCAGAGCGCGACTGGTCAGAGGAACGTTTTGCTCCTTTGCTGTCGGCGCTGCATACATGCGGTTTTGGGCAAATCAACGTCATTATTTGCGGTCCATCAAAGGGCAGTCATAAGGAGGAAATGGCATGAGCAGAAGCTTGCTTGAACAACGGTTGCAAAAACCGATCGGAGCTCCGAAGCCCCTTGGCAGTTATAAGCCTTCTGACGTCGTTTTTCTATTGAAGGATTTGAGCGATGTGCAGCTGGAGCGGGGTACGGAGGATCGTGAGGAAGCGATCCAATCCGGTGTGCATTATTCGGAAATGCTGCCCGTCGAATATCAGCCAACACCGGAATACATTCGGTTGTTTCACCAGACATTGACGGAGTCTGCGCAGCGGGTAGCACTTGCTGCTGGCATCGTTGCCGAACAGGTAGTAGCGCGCAGCGGCAAGCACACGGTACTTGTTTCTTTAGCGAGAGCGGGCACGCCAATTGGCATTCTTATGAAGCGCTACATAGCAGAGACGTGCGGGCTCGATGTGCCGCATTACAGCATCTCTATTATCCGCGGCAAGGGCATTGATGAAAATGCGCTGCTCTACATTTTGCAGCAGCATGGGCCCGAAGCGAAGCTTCAATTCGTCGACGGCTGGACGGGTAAAGGAGCGATTACACAGGTGCTGATTGAAGCCTGTCGAACCTTTAAGCAGAAGTATGGGATTGAGCTGGATGCGGAGCTGGCGGTACTTGCTGATCCTGCCTGCAGCTCAAGTATATTCGGTACCCGAGAGGATTTCCTCATTCCGAGTGCTTGCCTTAATTCCACCGTGTCCGGGCTGATGAGCCGCACGGTATTGCGGGGCGATATTATTGGGCCGGATGATTTTCACGGAGCGAAGTTTTATAAGGAATGGATGAAGGATGACCTATCGAATCATTTTATCGATACGGTATCCGCCTATTTTAGCCAAATATCGCAGCAGGCGAAGCAGGAAGCTGTAAAGCTGATGAATGAGAAGGCAGTGGCAACTTGGCAGGGACTGAAAGATATTAAGGCCATTCAGAAGCTTTACGGCATCGAGGATATTAATTTAGTGAAGCCGGGCGTGGGGGAGACGACACGGGTGCTGCTGCGCCGGGTGCCTTGGAAAATTCTCGTTGATCGTCTGGACAACCCGGGGCTCCAGCATATTTTGCTGCTGGCAAGCGATCGTGGTGTTCCGGTAGAAGTATTTCCCGAATTGACTTATTCCTGCTGCGGCATTATTAAACCTAAAAATAAAAAGGCGGATATTGCTGCTTCCGCCGAGGAGGAAGCTGTATGATTTTCGCCAGTGATCTTGATCAGACGCTCATTTATTCCACGAGATCGATGGGGCTGGATGGTGCGGAGGGCTCAGGGCTTGTGATGCCCGCAGAAACGAAAGATGGTCAAGTGCTGTCGTATTTTTTGACGGAAATGCTCCCGTTGCTGCAAGCTATTGCGAAGGAGGTTCATTTTATACCGGTAACGACCCGGACGATGGAGCAGTACAACCGGATTGAGCTGTTCCGCGAGCATATAGCGCCAACGTATGCGGTCACAAGCAATGGCGGCAATATTTTGGTAAATGGGGTGCGTGACGAAGCATGGAGCATGCATATTCAGAAGCTTATTGCGGCTAGCGCGGCTCCAGCTGCGGAAATTCAAGCGATTTTCGATGAGGTGGCCAGTAGCGACTGGATTCACGGCGCACGTTATTGCGACGAGCTTTTTTACGCCTACGTCATTGATCGGGAGCGGATGCCAGTAGAGCAGGTTAGCCGTGCTGTGGAACGAATTACGGCGCTAGGCTGGAAAGTATCGGTTCAAGGACGCAAAATTTATCTCGTGCCAAATGAGGTGAGCAAAAGCGCGGCGCTCTTGCATTTAAAGCAGCAGCTTGGCGCGACGGTCGTTGCTGCCTCCGGTGATTCCTTGCTCGACCAGTGTCTGCTTGATGCGGCAAGTCATGCCATTGCTCCAAGACATGGTGAGCTGTTTCGCCAAGAGCAGCGTGAGCCGGGAAACATGGCTTACACCTTTACAACGAACTCGGGCATTATGGCTTCGCAGCAAATTTTGGACTTTGTATCGACCGTCATGGCTGAGTTTAAGACAGCAGCGGCATTCGAAAGGAAGGCAAACGTATGAGCAACGTAACAAAAGTATGGTTCAACCGCTGGTTTTCAGTCGCTTATCATTATATGAATGCGATTCGCAATAATAGCGATGGTGCAGCCTTTGAGCTGTACGGCACGCATGCCGATCCGAAGCATATGTCGCTGCAAGCTTGCGATGTGGTGGAGGTTGAGCCTTCTGTAAAAGGCGAGGCTTACGTTGATTTTTGCATTGAATTCTGTTTGAGGCACAAAATAGATGTGTTCGTCCCAAGGCTGAATATGCTGGATATTGTGAAGAGCATCAAGCGTTTTGATGAAATAGGCGTTAAAGTCGTCGTTTGTCAAGATGAGGAGCTGCTTGGCAAGCTGATGGTCAAGGATCAGTTTTATGAATCGGTGAGCGAAAGCGGCATTATGGTCATTCCCGATTATCATGTCGTTTCAACGGCAGAGCAGTTTAAGGCTGCCTATGACGATTTGGCTTCAAAAGGGCATCGCGTTTGCTTTAAGCCAACGGATGGCGAAGGCGGACAAGGCTTTCGCATCATTGACAATGAGCGCGACAAGCTGGCGGATTTGTTCGGCTCGGTTTCACGCGCGCTGTCGTTTGAAGAGGTGTACCGCACCTTATCGACTGTTCCACAGTTTGGCGATTTAATGGTAATGGAGCTGCTTGACGGGTTTGAATACAGTATCGATTGCCTAGCTGCGCCAAATGGAGAACTGCTTGCTGCAGTTCCGCGCCGCAAAGCGGGCGGACGTCTGCGCCTGCTGGATGATGTGCCGGAATTACTGGAAATTGCCCAAAGGGTTTCAGAAACATACAAAATCCCTTACAATTATAATATACAGATGAAATACAAAAATGGAGTGCCCAAGCTTCTGGAGATTAATCCGCGGATGTCTGGCGGTCTCCATGTTTCCTGTCTGAGCGGCATCAACTTCCCTTATTTGGCGGTCAAGCTGGCGCTAGGTGGAACGGTGGGCAAGCTGACGCCTGAGTATGGCGTGCTTGCCAGCCATGTTGAGCAGCCGATGCGTTTGACAGCATTCGAATAGAAGCGAGTGGCACAGCAGGTTGGAGGGTGAGAGAGTGATTCAAAAACGCTCGATTATCGGAGCGGCTATCGGACTTATCATTGCCGCTGCAACAAGCTGGCTGCTGCCAGAATTTATAACGGTGCTTATCCCAGTCGCAGCTACGCTCGCGGGTGTGGTGCTCGATGAGAAGCGGCTGCTGCGCAAAACCAATATTATCGATGCGATTCCGTCTCCGGGCCGAGGTCCTTCTGAGCCTGGGCAGCTGCCAGAAGCAGCCGTGCAGCCCTCTGCCTCTAGCGGAGGCGGAGCAGCTTCACCAGCGATTAGTCCCATATTTGAGCCGGTGCTGGAGTATTTGGAAGTGCTGGAGGATATGGTGATCTCCGAAGGGCAGAAAAATACGCTGGACAATGAAATTGTAGAGAAATCCTGCTCGCTTTTTCTGCGTTTGCATCGGGTATTGCCGCTCCTGTCTGAACTGAATAATGATGAAATTAATCATACGGTCAGACGGCTTGTGCTCAAGGAGCTGAACAGCGTCATTAATCCTTTCTTAAGGCTGAGCGGCGACGCCAAGACGAAAAACCGTAGAATTTTGTTAAATGGTTTGCGGGATATTAATACTAAAATTTCGGAAATTGTTGCAACGATTGAACACAAGGATTTGATGGAGCTGCAAACCAAGGCGGAGGTCATTCATAAACGCTATAACTACTCGGAGTTTTAATGGCGTGTCAGATTGAAAATCCGTGGGGAGGGAACTTAAGTGTCCATACAAACGATTCAATTGAAAAAAGAAGACGAGCAGAAGGCCGTCCAGGAAGCGGCCGTTATTATTCAGAAGGTAGCACAGGCCGATACGCTGTCGCTAGATGGCTTGATGGACGAGATGGGTAAGCTGGGCGCCAAGACGCAGGAGCGCGCAGGAGCGACGCTGAAGCAGCTGGAGCGTCCGGTTGCCACCCTTATGTCGGGCGGGTCAAGCCAAGTATCGAATCTGATTTTGTCGCTGCGTAATGAATGCGAATCTTTGCAGCAAAGTAAAAACGTTGGCTTCATTGGCAAGCTGATACGCAAGTCGCCTGTGAAAAATTACGTTTATAAATATCAGTCCGTAAGGACGAATATTGATGCGATTGTGCAAGGGCTGCGTGACGGCAAGGATGGCCTTGAAGAGAGCATCGTGAATATGCGCACGCTCAAGCGCAGCTCACTTGAGGAAATTTATTCGCTGCAAGAGAAGATCGCGATGGGCAACAAGCTCAAGGAGCTGTTCGAAACGGAAATTGCCAAGCCGGAAAATGAGCAGCGCAAAACGTATCTGGAGCGTGGATTGCGTAAAGTCGTCACCCGCATCCAGTCGATGACCGAGGATATATTACTGTTCAATCAGGCAGTTGCCGCGACAGACATTGTCAATGACAACAGCGATAAGCTCATTGATGCGGTCAACAACAGCATTTATAAAGCGTCTAATCTAATTACAGTGTCGGCAATGATTACGCTCGCTATCGAGGATCAGTTAAAAATCGCCAATGCAGTAGAGAGTGTAAACAGCACGATTGAAGACCAGTTCAAGCGCAATGCAGAGCTGCTCAAAACGTCAACGGAAAAGTCGGCGGAGCTGCTCAAAAAGCCAGCGATGTCGCTCGAGGCTGTCAATACGGCGATTGCCGATCTGATTACAGCGCTTGATACATCGGAGAAATCCAACCGCGACATTATCGCGACCTGCAAAACGCATACGGAGAAGCTGGCGCAAATTAACCAGAATATGTCGAAGCGTTTAGGCTTGGAGACTGGCGGACAACCGCAATCGGCGATTACCAGTGGAGCTGCTGGTGGAAACGAAATGGACAGGCTGCTCAGCTAATAATAGCAGGAGGCTCGTTCTATTTTAAATATAGAAAAGCATAGGCAACAATACTCATAGATGGCCCCACTCATTCATAGGCTTAACAAAAGCGATGGAATGAGAGGATGGTTGTCTTTGATTGCAGTAGGCACGCTCGGCTTATTGATTGTAACGTTGATTATCGTTGCCAGCAGCGAACGGGTAGAGGCTATTGTAGAGCAGCATAACCAATTATAAGCGTGGGCAGGGCCGTATTTTCTGTAATTTAAGAAGATGCGGCCATTGTTATATTTTTCGAAGGATAAGAAAGTCTAGGTTTAGCTATGAGAACGAGAATAGCGTCGAATTTTATATAATATTAGCGTAATGGCGGATCATTTGGTAAAATTGACTTATCGGAAGATTTCGGGCCTGCTGCTCGTATGGAGGGAACGATAATGTTGGATTTTTCATTTGAGATGCTGGATGAGCATACAATAAACGTAGAATACGTTTTTGGCAGCGAGAAATTTATTTTTAATTTATTTTATTCGAATGATAATTGGACCATTCATCCCTTCGATGGCATCTTACTAAAAAATCGTGATTTATGTCGCAGCGTCATGAGTGACTTGTTTCAAAACAAATCGTTCCAAATTATGCTGGCGAAAGAAAATATTATTTTATCATCGATACGCTCCTCCGTTAACCTGAATTCTTACGAGGAAGAGGAGCCCATGCCGGAGCCGGAGAGGCTGCGGGGCGAGCGTTATGGCGGTGATGGGGGCGGCGGCCGCGCCGAGCGGAGCGAGCTGGATGATTTCATCAATAGCCACACACTGGATGAAATTTTGGAGCTGGAGCGCAGCTTCATTGAGGAGCGGACAACCCTTTTCAAATCGGTGCTTCAGAAAATGTTTATGGATGGCCTTGGGCCAGGCGACAGTGAATTTAATCAAATTCAGGAGCTTGTGAAGGCGTATAAGAGGGCGAGCGAGGACATCGCCAAAATTCGGTAATGCCAATATTAAAGTCTATTATCCTATTTAAGTTTGGAGAGAAATTATGGATGCTTCCCAGTTAGCGGTTCGGATCAAAGAGAAGGACCCGTTGGTTTTCGCGGAAATTACAAAGGTCTATTATGATAGGCTGTTTTCAACTGCTTATAGGATGCTTGGCAGCCGTCAGGAAAGCGAAGATGTCCTGCAAGAGACGTTTATTCGCCTGCTGACGAATATCGATAAGTTTGATCCTTCCAAAAACTTCACAACCTGGATTTTTCAAATTACGATTAACTTATGTATTGATACGCTTAGAAAACGCAAAACGCGTCGCAGCGTTTCTTTGGATGCGGAGCCGGATTATTTTATGTCGCAATGGCCGCTCAAGGAAACGCTGCCGAGCCCGGATAAAGGGCCGGAGCACGTGTATTTGGAGCAGGAGCTGTCCGAGGAGCTGTCCGAGGTGATGAAGGGCTTGTCCGATAAGGACCGCGAGCTGGTCGTGAAGCGATATTTTTACGATATGTCGCTGGACGAAATTAGCCAGGAAACACAGGTTCCTGTTGGCACCATAAAATCACGGTTATTTCGCGTGCGTCAGCTATTGAAGAAAAAATGGAGCATACTAAACTTACGCGGTGCTTCCTTGAATTTTCTTAGCAGCATGATGATGGGCGGGCCGCTTTTCTAAAAGCGTGGTGGCAACATCTTCTACGCCCGAAGGCAGTACGAATGATCGGAGGAGTAAATTGAAATGAGACATGAAATTTTATACCGCGGCGCTTTTCCATTATTGAAGGTGCTGTTGGAGCGCGGCGAGACGATTAAAGCAGAGTCAGGTGCAATGGTATCGATGTCGCCAAACCTTGAGCTGAAGGGTACGCTGGATGGCGGCATTATGCGCGGCCTTGGCCGAATGCTGAGCGGCGAGAAATTTTTCTTTCAAGAGCTGTCTGCAACGCGCGGTCCAGGTGAAGCGCTGCTTGCTTCCGCAGCGATTGGCGATATTGAATCGATTGAGCTTGATGGATCGTACAAGCTGTATGTGCAGAAGGACGGCTTCTTGGCTGGAACGCCTGGCATTGAGGTTAACACGAAGATGCAAAACCTGGCGAAAGGCTTCTTGTCGGGCGAAGGCTTCTTTATTGTTGAAATTAGCGGTAAAGGAACGGTGTTTCTTTCCTCCTACGGAACGATTCATGCGGTGCAGCTGGCCGCGGGCGAGGAAGTTATCATCGATAACGGACATCTGGTTGCATGGCCTGATTATATGGATTACCGGATCGAGAAGGCTGCGAGTGGCTGGTTGTCCAGCATTACAAGTGGCGAAGGGGTTGTGTGCCGATTCCGCGGCGAAGGCGTCGTCTTGATTCAAACGAGAAATCCGAAAAGCTTTGGCGGCTGGATTAATCAGTTTATTCCAAAGTGATAAAACGAAGGTACATAGACGGACAGGCCTGAAAGGGTTAAGAAAAAGCAAGGCGTTTAGCTCGGGTAGACGAGCTAGGCACCTTGCTTTTTATTTTTTAAAGCAGTGCTCGTATCGCTGCTTCAAGCTCCAGTGGCTGCACAGTCGGTTCAAAACGGCCAGACACTTGGCCGCTGCGATCAAGGAGAAACTTGGAAAAATTCCACTTGATTCCGTCTCCAGCGTGGAGCTCGGGGTATTTTTCACTTAAAAATTGATCTAGCCACTTGCCGTTTGGGGTTAGTGTATCGAAACCGCGAAATGGAGCTTCGCTCACCAAATAGTGAAACAAAGGATGAGCGGTTTCGCCGCGAACGTCCACCTTGCTGAGCAGAGTGAAAGTGATGCTAAAGCTTTGTTCGCAATAGGCTCTTATTTCAGCGTCGCTGCCTGGTTCTTTGTCGTTAAATTGATTGCAGGGGAAAGCCAATATTTCAAATCCCTGGTGGTGATGCTTTTCGTAAAGCTGCTGCAGCGCGGCAAATTGGCTGGAATAACCGCATTGACTAGCCGTATTAACAATTAGCAAAACCTTCCCCTGATAGGCTGACCAATCCAGCCATTCGCCGGTCATCGTTTTTACTTGAAAGTCATAGATGGACAAGTTGTTCGCTCCCTTCGGCGCTATACAACCCATCATAGGACAATTCTATTTATTGGTCTAATATATAATGGAGATAAAGGTTATAGTTTTCACCTATGTCGATCAGCCATGCTGGGCGAGTCTTGATTTGCGATAGTCGGCGGGGGTGACGCCGAAGCTCTTCTTGAACATGCGATGGAAATAGGAGCTGCTCGTATAGCCGCTTTTGTCTGCAATATCGACGACGGACCAATCGGTATTTTCCAAATAATCCTTGGCATGCTCGAGCCGCACCTGATTAATGACGTCAACGACAGCAGTCAGCGTCTGCTGCTTGTAAACCCGGCTAATATAGATGGAAGACATATCCAGTTCCTCGGCGATCCAATTCAAGCATAGATTGGAGCTCGCGAAGTCGCGCTCAATCAGCTCATTGATTTTACGAATGAGATCGCTTTGCTTGAGCGTGCGCTTCTCCATCAACCTTGCTTGAATATCATCAAATAAAGTGAAAAATAAGGCGTTCATTTCCTCCACCGTCTCGAATTTATCGAGGGAAGGCATATTCGTATTCAGCCCGGTTTCGACCTCGAGGCTGTTATTTTTATGAATCGTGTACAAAATCGTATTGACCGTCATCGTTAAATGCGAGATGGCGAGCTGCACGACGTGAATCGGATATTCAGCCGTTTCCTCTACAATAGAGGCGAAAATCTGCTTCGCATCGACATTTTTGGAAGCCATCAATGCATCGGTCAGCTTCTTCTCCTTATCGACGGGGAATTTATATTCCTTCGCTTTGAGCTCCATAATATTTTGCGAATAGATCAAGCAGCCCTGCCCATAAAATAAGCGGTGAAGCGAAGCCTCCTTCACCTGTTTATAGAGAGAGGCAAGCTGCTGAGGCTGTTGCGCCTCCGGGCTGTATGTCATAGAAATGCCAATACGCAAATATTCCAAGCTGGATTGCTGAATTTGCAGCAGCATCGTCCGCAGCAGCTCATCATCCGGCTGTTCCGTCGATTCGAGGCGGCCCAGCATCAGCACAACGCTGTCTTCGTTCATATCCACTGTTTCGACGCGGTAATGCTTCAGCCCAATTTCCCAGCTAATGTTCATAATCGCGAATTTATAAGCGAGCAAATCATTGCCTCGCGTTTCCCTGAGCGCTTCCAAATCATCAATTTTAATTAATACAACGCGGTAATGGTTCGTAAAATCAAACGTAATGCCGCTTTGCTCCAGCTTGTCGAGCTGGGTCTTGGTCTGCAATTGCTGCGCGCCTTCCAGCAGGTTGCGTAAAATATTTTGTCTAACCGTATAGGAGCTGTTGCGCCGTTCGGTCTCGAGCATATTCATTTTGTCCATAATATGATGAATCGGACGGTAGAGCAAACGTGACAGCAACCAGGAAATAAGCAGGCCGATGGCGAGAATGGCGGCCGCAATGGCAAGCGTCGTATTGCGAATGGCACTTACTTTTCCGGTGATTTCGCCATAAGGCGTGACACGAACATATTGCCATTCGAGCGCATCCGAGGATGTATAGGAAATGAGCGATTTTTGGCCGTCAAATCGCGCCACAACATAGCCCGGCTGCTGCTGTCCGTAAATTTGTGATGAAAGCATGTCATTATCCTGCTCGCTCAGCGATTTAGGGGCAAGCGTATCACGCGAAAGCATGCGCTGGCGATCATCGATAATAAAGGATTTACCGAGTGACTCGCTTGCCACGGTTCCAATATCTTTATTGATCCACGACGATGAAATATTGACGATGACCGCCGAGTTTATCGTTTGGCTTTTGCCGACCGCATCGTAGCCTAAATAAGTGTATACATGATGCACGGGAGAAGGCTGGCCAGGCAATAATGGGCTGTTTGTATCCTCCGGAATATAGGAACGGGGAATAGGAGTAAACGGCTTATACGTCTGGTAATCGTCTAACGTCTGCAAAATGCCTTTATCGGAAATTTCCTCCATGGTAAAAATCCCGCTTTGCCCGGAACGATTGGCAATGTAAAATTGATTGCTGGCTGAATTGTATACATAAATCGACTCAATAAACGGCATGGAGCTCAAGTAGTTGGTCAAATCATTCATGGCTGCCGTCACATCATAAATATTAGGCTTCGTATAAAAAAGCAGCTTGGAAATCGTAAACGTCCGATACAGCTGGAAGGTGAGCGACTGGGCGCTCTCCGTCATGCTGTTCACTTCCTGGCTGGTCTGGGTCAGGCTGCTGACATCAGATAAATAGGCTTGCTTCAGGTCCAGCCGTGTATAAGCAAGATAATAGAAGAAGGACGAGATAAGCAGCGTCAATACGATACATAATGTAATGCTGAGCAGAAACCTGCTGTAGAGCTTCCCGTTATTTTTCCATGCGGTGACTTTCATAGCTGTCCCCCCTCTTTTTAGTAAGCGCTTACGTTTTTTTAGTTTCTAAGTGATTTGGCTAACGTTTGCTTGTATATGCGTATATGTCAGTTTGTTCACCTGAGCTCTGGCACATCTTATGTTCATATTATAAACTTCACTGTGCCAACCGTACAATGTTTTCTATGCATAAAATTGAACGCTCTTGCTTTGAACGCTATGAACAAACCGAACTAGAGTGAACTTTTTGGCAAAACCTATACGTTCAGATGATAAACCTATTGCTTTCCTTTAGAAATTTTCCTCGAATTCGCAGTGCAATATCGATAAGTCGAAGGGAAAGTGACAAAATGATTCATTCCAAGATTCCAAAATATGGTATGTCAGTGACTATAATCCTGATCTTGCGGGGCCTGAAGCAGGGCAAGCCGTTCATGCTGATGGAGCAGACGCCAAGCCAGCAAAACTGGCAGCCCTACAACAGCCTCAAGCGTCCGGGCGTCATGCGGCTGTGGAGCTATCAGGCGGTGGCGCATGGAGCCGACACGGTGATGTTCTTCCAGCTGCGCCGCTCGATCGGCGCTTGCGAGAAATATCATGGCGCGCTAAACGAGCATGTCGGACATGAGCATACGCGCGTATTCCGTGAATGCGCGCAGCTTGGGCGCGAGCTTGAGGCGCTGGGCGACAAGCTGCTGGATGCCACGGTACATGCGGAAGCCGCGCTGCTGTTTGATATCGACTACTGGAATGCGGTTGAGATCACGAGCGGTCCAAGCGTGGACTTGAACTATTTGGATCAGGCGCAGCGCTATTATAAAGCTTTTTATGACCAAAACATTCAAATGGACGTCATCAGCCCGCTCAGCGACTTCTCCAAGTACAAGATCGTAGTCGCTCCCGTCATGTATATGCTTAAGCCAGGCGTAGCCGAGCGCATCGAAGCGTTCGTGCAGGCCGGCGGCACGTTTATAACGACGTTTTTCAGCGGTATCGTCAATGAAAATGATCTGGTCACGCTGGGCGGCTATCCAGGCGCCTTAAGAAAGCTGCTTGGCGTCTGGGTCGAGGAAATCGACAGCTTGACGCCAGATATGCGCAATACCGTCGAAGTGGGCGAGCGTTTTGGACATATCGCAGGGGGCTCCTATGAGTGTGAGCTGCTATGCGATTTGCTTCATTTAGAAGGTGCCGAGGCGATAGGTAGCTATGGCTCTGATTTTTATGCGGGGATGCCAGCGCTAACCGTCAATCGCTATGGGAAAGGCGAAGCCTATTATGTGGCGACGGTTCCTGAGCAGAAGCTGCTCAGCGGGCTGGTGCAGACGCTATGCGAGAAGCTGGGCATCGAAGCGCCGCTTCGCGCAGCCTCTGGAGTCGAGCTTGCGCAGCGTCATAAAGGGGAAGAAGCATACACCTTCGTGCTGAATCATAATCCTTTTGAATCCAAGCTTGAGCTGGGAGAAGTGGGATACACCGATTTGCTGACCAGTGAGCGCTTATCCGGAGCAGTAACGATCGAACCGTATGGCGTCATGATTCTTCAAATCTCGACATAGGCAAGGTTATTATAAAAGAGCCGTTTTCCTGTTCACACCGGGAAAAGCGGCTTTTTCTCTATGTTTTTTTCACTTTGCAGCGTTAGTAGACAGCCTGTGAAAAGCTGAAAAATGCATAGAGGTGCAATTCGTTCACCTGTGTTTTCGCAGCTTTTTTCACTAATTGCCGGATGTTGCTCTAGATGAGCGTTTCGAGCCTGCTATACACTTAGGGCACAACGAACGACGCAGCATAAGCAGTTGCCAAGAAGTTAAGCAAGTGAGGATAAGGGCAATTGCAGCTAGCGCCGTACAAATGAAAACAAGAAAAAGCAAAGCTGAAAGCTGAAAGGGGAGACATAGCCTGCATGAATACCAGAAGAGGTTTTTTTCACGAGCTGATCACCAACCGCATTTTATTTCTCATGCTGCTGCCGACGATTTTATTTTTCATCATCAATTCATACTTACCGATGGTTGGCATCTATTACGCTTTCACGAGGTTCGATTATAATACGAGCTTATTCAATAGTGAATTCGTTGGGCTGGAGAACTTCAAGTTTTTATGGCAATCAGGCATTTTAACTAAACTGACCTTAAATACGATTGGCTACAATATAGCCTTCATCGGGCTTGGCAATGTGCTTGCCATCGCGCTGGCTATTCTGCTAAGCGAGCTAAAAACAAAATGGTTCAAGAAGCTGACCCAGTCGGTTATGTTTTTGCCTTATTTCGTATCGTTCGTTATCCTGAGCGTTATCGTGTACAATTTGTTCAACTATGAAAGCGGATTCTTGAACACGCTGCTCAAGCAGCTCAGCATCGAGCCGGTTGATGTGTACAATACACCTTGGGTGTGGGTGCCGCTCATTATTTTGTTCTATCTATGGAAAAACCTCGGTTACAGCATGGTTATCTATCTAGCTGCTATTACAGGCATCAGCGATGAATATTATGAAGCGGCCAAAATTGACGGCGCGAACATTTTTCAACGGATCTGGTACATTACGGTTCCCATGCTGAAAACGACATTCGTCGTCCTGCTGCTGTTCGCTCTCGGCAGCATTATGAAAGGACAGTTCGACTTGTTCTATCAATTAATTGGCAACAACGGCGTGCTGTATGATGCGACGGATATTCTCGATACTTATGTGTACCGCTCGCTGAAAGTTACGTTTGATATTGGGATGTCGACTGCTGCGGGTCTTTACCAATCGTTGTTCGGCTTCATTCTGATTATGACGGTCAACTATATTATTCGAAAAATAAACGACGAATACGCATTGTTCTAGGTGGGTGATGAAAAAGAGGCTGTGTTGCATGAAAAGGTTGGTTTCCGATCGCCATTACCCTTGAATTTCCTCGAATCCCCTTCCATAAAGGGGGAAATTCAAGGGTAAAAGCGAACGCTACGCTTCTCCAACTCAACCTTTTCATTCCACTTCGCCTTTTTCATCTCCCTCCTAGGGGGAGGGAAAAGCAGCTTAGCCGCTTTTGCGCTTGCGCCGTAACTTTAAGTTCAAAACCAAGAACCAAAACCAAGAACCAAAACCAAGAACCAAAACCTTAGCGCTTGCGCCTTATCTTTAAGAGCCAAGAGTAAGAGCAGTAACAAATCTTTTACCGTATTCGCGTTTGCGTTATATGTTCGAGAGCCAGAGCAAGTGCGCTTGTTTTACGCTTAAGCGAGTGTATAAGCTTGGGAGCGAAGAGATCTTAAACACAAAGATGTAGACAGTTATAAGAGTCAAATCAATTGGTTTCTGCTGTATGAATTCGATCTTTGTAGTTCGTGTTTTAGAAGGAGGGTGTTGGTGAAGGGGGCCTGAGCGGAGTAAAAGGTTTGAGCTGGAGAAGCGAATGCGTTCGCTTTTGTCCGTGGAAATTAACCGCTGGCGGTATAGTTGAAAATTTCCATGGGCAATGGCGATCGTAAGCCAAACTTTTTGCGCAGCGACGAACCTACCCTCACCAAGCGCACTTATTCTAATCACCGACACAAAGAGAACATGGAGGTTACTTTATGAAAATCAAAGACGACAGCTATATGCTGCTGTTCCGCATTATTGCTTTCACAGTTATTTTGCTCACGTCAATCGCTTGCCTGTTTCCGTTTCTGCTCATTGTCTCAGCTTCGTTCACTCAGAACGAATCGATTCTCCGCGACGGGTATCATTTAATCCCGCAGGTGTTTTCACTCGAAGGCTACAAAACGGTACTGCGATTCCCGCAGCAGGTCATCAATGCCTACACCGTAACGATCATTACGACAGTTGTCGGTACATTTCTCGGTCTGTTTTTCATTACGATGGCCGGTTACGTTCTGCAGCGCAGAGATTTTAAATATCGGAATTTTTTCTCCTTCTTTATTTATTTCACGACGCTGTTCGGGGGCGGCCTTGTGCCGTGGTACATTATGCTGACGAAATATTTGCAGCTCACCGATACGTATGCGGTGCTCATTCTTCCAGGACTTATGACGCCGTTTCTCATTATATTGATGAAAAATTTCATCCGCTCCGCCGTTCCCGATGAGGTAACGGAATCGGCCAAAATCGATGGCGCGAATGATTTTACGATCTACGCTCGCATCGTGCTGCAATTATCGATGCCAGGCATCGCAACCGTCGGGCTGTTCCTGGCGCTGGCTTACTGGAATGACTGGTTTACATCCTCACTGTTCATTAATGACACGACGATGTACCAGCTTCAATATTATCTCTACAATATCATCAATGCGATGAGCTTCCTGTCACAGATGGGAGCAGGCACAGGCGTTTCGCTTGGTGGCGACATGCCGATGGAATCGACCAAGATGGCAATGGCGATTATTGTTACCGGCCCGATTTTGTTCCTCTACCCTTTCGTTCAGCGTTATTTTGTAAAAGGCTTGACGATTGGGGCTGTAAAAGGTTAGAACTGTACCAGAGTGCATAGCGACAAGCTTGCTACTAGGGTCCAGCTAACATATATAGGTTCAACTTATAAAAGGGAGGATTCACATGATGAAGAAAAAGAGCAAAGGTTTAGTCATGCTTCTCACCGTAATGCTGCTTATGAGCATGATCGCAGCTTGCAGCGGCAATGGTGGCGGAAATACGGCAGCATCCAGTAGTCCAGCAGATAGCGCAGGAGCTACCGCATCTCCGGACAATGCGCAAGCAGGCGAGAAAACGGGTATCGATACTTCCAAAAAAGTAGAATTGCAATTTTATATGCTAGGCGATGCGCCGAAGGATTTGGCTGCGATTCAAGACAAAATCAACGAAATGGCGCTTCAGGATTTGAATGCAACCGTCAAATTCAACTACACGTCATGGACCGATTGGGAGCAAAAATATAAATTGCTGCTTGGCTCCGGCCAACAGGTCGACCTGATCTTTACAGCAGAATGGACGCAATACCAGTCCTATGCGAAAAAAGGCGCTTTCCAGCCACTCGACAAGCTGCTTCCTGTAGCTGCGCCGAAGCTGAATGAATTTGTGCCAAAAGATATGTGGGATGCGGTTAAAATCGACAATCAAATCTTTACCGTTCCGGCAACGTACAAAGAGTATGTAACGAATGGTTTCGTATGGCGGGAGGATCTTCGTAAAAAATACAACCTTCCTGAACCAAAAGACTTGAAAACGTATGAAGAGTATTTGGCTGGCATTAAAGCCAATGAGCCGAGCATGCGTCCAATCGCACTTGGCGCAGACGTTCGCGGCAGCCTTGTGAACCAAATTCGTGATATCGAGCACAAAGCAATTGGCGCGCTGCCTTATGGTCTTGGCGTGAACTACTTTGAGCCAGGCAACATTTACACGTACTGGGGCTCGGATGAGCAAAAAGCGGATTTGGAGCTGATTCAACGCTGGCAGAAAAACGGCTACATCCCGAAAAACGTGCTCAACATCAACGACGTTATTCAGGAGCAGCTGACAAGCGGCAAAGCAGCAACGATTTTCGGGGACAACCCAACTCGTTTTAATGATTCGGTTATTAAAGTGCAAGCGGCTCACCCGGATTGGGAGCTGAAATACTACCCATTCCCGCTTACAACAGGCATTGCAACACCAGTACATGCCATTCATAACGGCTATGCGATTCCAACCAGCAGCAAAAACGCAGAGCGTGCACTGGCATTCTATGAAAAAATGGTTACAGACAAACGCTACAACCTGTTGACTCAATACGGTGTTGAAGGCAAAAACTATGAAGTGAAAGATGGTTACTACCAAATGATCGGCGATGCAAGCTCCAACGGCTTTGCTCGTGAAGGAATGAACGGCTGGGCTTGGAGAAATCCAGAATTCATGCTGTTTGACAAAAACTATGACGGCGTAAAAGCGATCTTCGACGAGCTGGACAAAATCCAAGTTCCAGACAAATTTAACGGCTTTGCCGAAGATTACAGCACTTACCAAGCCGAGAGAGCAGCACTTGAGCAAGTGGAGAAGCAATATCTGTTCCCGCTGCAAGCTGGTCTCGTAGACAATATCGAGGAAGGCTTGAAAACATTCATGGACAAAGCGAAGCAAGCTGGACTTGAGAAAATTCAAGCTGATTACACGAAACAATGGCAAGCTTATGTAACAGAAAATAATATTAAATAAACGACAAACTCGTACCAGAGGCAGCTCTCGGTATAGGTGGAAAAGCGGCGGTGTGTCCCTGAGGGACATAACTGCCGCTTTTCTTATGCAATAAGAGAGGAGATAAGATGCAGACGCTAGTCGATGCCGTGAGGTATATGAATCAAGTAGTACAATGACAGTTAAATGATTAACGGATATTCGACCTTTTGAATCAAGCGCTTACATAGCGGACTATGCTACAATACATTTATAGTGATCCTTCTTATAAAAGGTTTAGAGAGGATGTTAATCATTGGATAAAGTCAGAATTGGCATATTAGGCCTTGGAAATATGGGAACGGGACACGCCCGTTATTTGATTGAAGGAAGAGTAGAGGGCGCCGTGCTTGCGGCGGTGACAGATGTGCGGCCCGAACGTTTAGAGCTGGCAGCTCAGGAGTGGGGCACAGAACTAAAGCTGTATTCGACGGCAGAGGAACTATTCAGCTCAGGTGAGGTGGACGCGGTGTTCATCTGCACACCGCATTATGATCATCCGCAGCAGGCAACCGCAGCGCTGAAGGCTGGGCTGCATGTATTAATTGAAAAGCCTGCTGGCGTTTATACAAAACAGGTTCGTGAGATGAATGAAGCGGCAGCGCACAGCAATAAAGTATTCGGCATTATGTACAATCAACGCACGAATCCGCTATATGCGAAGCTTCGCGATTTGATTACATCCGGGGAGCTTGGGGAAGTTCGCCGCACGAACTGGATTATTACGAACTGGTACCGCTCGCAGAGCTATTATGATTCCGGCGGATGGCGTGCAACGTGGGCTGGCGAAGGTGGCGGCGTACTGCTGAACCAAGACCCGCATCAGCTTGACCTGTGGCAGTGGACGACAGGGATGATGCCGAAGCGCGTACGTGCTTTTTGCTCCTTTGGCAAACATCGTGACATTGAAGTGGAGAACGATGTGACGGCTTATGTGGAATATGAAAATGGAGCAACCGGTGTATTTGTCACTTCGACCTTTGAATCACCGGGCACAAATCGTTTTGAGATTTCCGGTGAACGCGGCAAAATTGTCATTGAAAATGACAAAATGACGTTCTCGCGGCTACGCGTGTCTGAAACCGAATTTAATGCTAACTTTAAAGGCGGCTTCGGCCAGCCGGAATGTTGGAAATTTGAAATTCCGGTCAGTGATGGCGGCAATCACATGAGCATTACTCAGGATTGGGTAAATGCGATCCTGCATGGCACGCCACTGCTTGCTCCTGGCGAAGAGGGAATTAAGGGACTGGAGCTATCCAATGCGATGCTGCTTTCCACTTGGACCGATGGATGGGTCGATCTTCCGATTAACGAGGATTTATTTTATGAGAAGCTTCAGGAGAGAATACGCAGCTCGGATAAGAACAAAGATATGAACAGTTATGAGACGCTGGATGTTAAAGGTACCCATTAAATACTAACGAGCAAGCGAGAGGGAGGCAATATTTTATGTCAACAGCAAATGGAATGAACTATGCCCCGAAAGGCAAGCCAAAGCCAGTAGTTAAAGAGGGAGAATTTGTATTCGCTGCTTTGTCGCTTGATCATGGACATATCTATGGCATGTGTAATGGTCTTCGTGAAGCGGGCGGTACACTCAAGTGGGTTTATGATCCAGACCCGAAGAAGGTAGAAGCGTTTGTACGCGCCTATCCTGAGGTTCGCCCGGCGGAATCGAAGCAGCAAATTTTGCAGGATGCGGAAGTGGTGCTCGTTGCAGCAGCGGCGATAACGAATTTGCGCGGCCCGCTTGGCGTCGAGGTTATGAAGCATGGCAAGCATTATTTTACCGACAAAGCGCCGTTTACGACGCTTGAGCAGTTGGCTGAGGCGCGTAAAGTAACGGCGGCTACAGGCAAAATTTATGCAGTTTATTACAGCGAACGCTTACATGTGGAATCCGCAGAGTTCGCTGGGCAGCTTGTGAAGGACGGAGCTGTTGGTCGTGTGCTGAATGTATTGGGGTTGGGACCGCATCGTTTGAATGCAGCGGCTAGGCCTGACTGGTTCTTCAATAAGGAACAGTACGGCGGCATTATTTGTGATCTTGCCAGCCATCAAATTGAGCAGTTTCTGTATTTCGCCGGCTGCAAGGATGCGACGGTGCAATCCAGCAAAATAGCTAATTACAATAACAAGCAATACCCAGAGCTTGAGGACTTTGGTGACGTTACAATGATTGGCGACAACGGGGCTACTCATTATTCTCGCGTGGACTGGTTTACACCGGATGGCTTGTCTACTTGGGGAGATGGGCGGACGATTATTCTCGGCACAGAAGGCTATATCGAGCTGCGCAAATATGTCGATTTGACGAGAGGTGGCAGCGACCATCTGTTCCTCGTGAATGGAGGCGGCGAGCAAAAAATTGATGTGAAGGACAAGGTAGGATTCCCTTATTTTGGAGCGCTTATTCTTGATTGCTTGAATGGCACGGAGCTTGCGATGACGCAGGCGCATACGTTTAAAGCGGCAGAGCTGAGCTTGCAGGCGCAATTGCAGGCTGTCCGGGTCGAATAGGGAAGGAGCGGAGGGAGCAAAGCATACAATAGGGTTCGAGGAAGGGAGAAGGGTGAATCGATGATGAAATTGTCTGTATTTACGGTAGCAACACCGGAGCTGGGGCCCGAGGAGCTGGCAGCCGCGGCGCAAGAGGCGGGAATTCATGCTGTAGAATGGCGCTACAAGGAAGCGCCCGATGCGGCTGTGGCGAGTCAGGAGCCTTCTTTCTGGGGCAACAACCGTTGTACGATTTTCCCTTCAGGCGGAGATGACATGCTGGGCCGCTTCGGAAAGGCTGCGGCTGATCATGGACTGACAACGCTCAGCCTGACCCCATATCTTACCGCTGGCGATTTGGAGGCTACCGAGCAGGTGCTGAAAGCGGCGAAGCGGGTAGGGGCGTCCTTTATCCGGGTTGGTGTTCCGAGTTATGACCGCACAAGGCCATTCGGCGAGCTGTTCACGCTGGCACGGACGTATTTGCAGCAAACCCAGGAGCTATGCCGGAAGTATGGCGTTAAAGGCTTAGTCGAGACCCATCATCAGACGATTGCGGCAAGCGCTTCCGCGGCTTATCGGCTATGCGAAGGGCTGGACCCAGATTGTATTGGCGTACTTTACGATCCCGGCAACATGGTTTACGAAGGCTTTGAAAACTACCGGATGGGGCTAGAGCTGCTAGGTCCGTATTTGGCACATGTGCATGTGAAAAATGCGAGCTGGCAAGCTGGCCCAGAGGAAACGGATGGCAGCATTAGCTGGAAGGCAGACTGGACGGGACTTGCTAAAGGGGTAGTGCCGTGGAAGCAAATCATTGAGGATTTGCAGGCTGTCGGCTACTACGGCTATCTCGGCATTGAAGATTTCAGCAAGGAATTTGCGGAGTCTCCAGACATGCTGCGTCATTTTGTCCGCTATATTAACGGACTGCAGTCGCAAGGTTAAAATGATCGATTTCAGCTACCAAATCCAAACACCGCTTGAACCTATTTTTCATTCGCATACCTATTATGAGGTTTATTATTTTCATGAAGGAAAATGCAACTATTTGATAGGCGATCAAATATATCATATGCAGCCGGGCGATTTGATGATTTTGTTCGGCATGACCCTGCATTGCGCCAAAATCGACCCTTCGGTTCCTTATGTGCGTTCGATTGTCCATTTCGAGCCTTCGCTGCTGCGCCCGCTGCTGGAGCTGCCGCAGGCGCTTAATGTCATGGAACCGTTTGAGGAGCTGCGCAACCACCGCCTGCGGCTCAGAGGCGAGCATAAGGAAGAGTCTGAGCGGCTTCTGGCTCAAATGCATGTGCATCAGCAGCGGGGCGATGCGATAGGCAGCAACCGCCTGCTGCTTGCCTTTGTTGATCTATTATATTTTATTTTTGGTTTATGCGAGCAGCCACTGAGGGAACGGCAAGAGTTTTCTACGGATAAGGAGCAGACGGTTCAGCGCATCATTTCTTTGCTGGAGCACAGCTATACAGACGATTTGCATATGGAGCAGCTGGAAGAAAGGCTTCATCTAAGCAAGTCGTATATCGCTAGGCTGTTTAAGGATGTGACGGGTGTAACGGTGTTTCACTATGTGTATCGAAGGCGGATCAATGAGGCGAAAATCATCTTTTTGATGGAACCGTCCGTCACGGTTACAGAAGCTTGCTATCGCCTTGGTTATAAGCATTTAGCTCATTTCAGCAGAATGTTCAAGCAGTTCGTCGGTGTATCGCCAGAGCAGTTCAAGCGGCGCGAGACGCAAGGCTAATCGTGAAAATAAGGGGAATGATTAGGGTGAGGCTGGAACGTGGGCAGAAGCTGTTGTTCATTGGGGACTCGATTACGGATTGCGATCGGAACAAGCAGGATGGCGAGGGACTGTTCGGCGCGCTTGGCAGAGGTTACGTAGCTCAGGTAGATGCGCTGCTGCAAGCGGTATATCCGGAGCTCGGCATTCGCGTAGTAAACATGGGAACGAGCGGGCATACGGTCCGTGATTTGAAAGCGAGATGGCAGGAGGATGTGACGGATAAAAAACCGGACGTTCTTTCGATCATGATCGGCATCAATGACGTTTGGCGCCAATATGATACGCCGTTTATTACGGAATGGCATGTATATATCGAGGAGTACGAGCAAACGCTGCGCGAGTTCGTAGCGCAGGCGAAGCCGGTTGCCAGCAGCGGTATCGTGCTGATGACGCCTTTCTTTCTGGAAAGCAATGAGCAGGATGCGATGCGCCGCACGATGGACGAATATGGTGCTGTTGTGCGCCGTATTGCAGATGAAACGGGCTGTCTGTTCATTGATACACAGGCGGCATTTAATAAAGTGCTGGCCCATCTGTATTCCGCTACCTTGGCGTGGGATCGCATACATCCGACGGCAGCAGGCCATGCGGTGCTGGCGAGAGCCTTTTTGCAGGCAATGGATTTCGATTGGACGAAATAAAATGGGCTGAAGCCCAGAAGAGAAGCTTATCCGCTGCGGATAAGCTTTTTTTGATTTTAATGCTGTATAAGTTTTTTGCGTGAGAGTTTTAAAAAAAGTAGACGATGGAAGTGAAATAATAAACATGTTGCCAAAACTAATATCATTAGTTATTATAAAACTAATGATATTAGTTTTGGCGCAGCCAGCACAAACTAACGAGGAGTGATGCATTGTGAGAATGACTAGACACCAGCATATCTATCAGTTGACCTACTTGCCCCATGTATTTCCTGTAAATTGCTATTTGATCGAAGAAGAGGACGGCTTGACGCTGATTGATGCAGCACTGCCGAATAATGCCGAAGCGATTATGCAGGCAGCACACAAGCTCGGCAAGCCGATTGTGCGAATCGTACTGACGCATGCGCATGATGATCATATTGGCGCGTTGGATAAGCTAAAAGCACAGCTGCCAGATGCAATTGTAGCGATATCGGCGAGAGATGCGCGATTGCTGCGTGGAGACCGTTCATTGGAGCCAGGTGAGCCGATTACCCCAATTAAAGGTGGTGTGCCGAAAAATGTAGCAACGAAGCCGGACCTGCTTCTGCAAGACGGCGATCGTATCGGCTCGCTGCTGGCGGTTGCAGCGCCGGGACATACGCCTGGCTCCATGGCTTTCCTCGATACGAGAGGCGGCGAGCTGATTGCCGGTGACGCTTTTCAATTGCGCGGGGGCCTTGCAGTAAGCGGACAAGTTCGGCCGTTGTTTCCATTTCCGGCATGGGCAACCTGGAATAAGCAGCAGTCGCTGCTTAGCGCTCAGCGCTTGCTTGCGCTGAAACCGTCTTTGCTGGCAGTTGGACATGGCAACCTGCTTGTTGACCCGGTGGTCGCAATGGAGCAGGCCATCAAAGTGGCTGAACGCAAGCTCGCTGCTTCTATGGTACATTAGAGCAAACAGCACACGGATATAATGGATACTGATTTCACAACAGCAAGGAGAAGATGATATGTCGCCAAGAATAGGCTTGGATTTACCGACGATTGTTCGGACAGCCGCAGAAATTGCCAATACGCAAGGGCTCGAAGCAGTGACGATGGCATCGCTTTCACAGAAGCTGGGCATTCGCTCTCCCTCCTTATACAACCACATAGACGGTTTGGGCGGAGTGAAACTGGCGTTAGCCATTTATGGCTTGCGTGAATTGAACGAGCAGATGAGTAAAGCGGTAGAAGGGCTGACAGGGGAAGACGCCGTTTATGCGGCGGGCAAAGCCTATATTGCTTATGCCCGCTCGAATCCGGGTGTTTACGAGGCGACAGTTCCGGCTCAATCGCAGGATAATGCTGAATTTAAAGCAATTAGCGAGCAGCTGATCGGACTCATTATTAATCTGCTTGATCGCTACAACTTAAAGCATGAGACGGCGATTCATATCGTCCGCGGCTTGCGCAGCCTGCTGCATGGATTTAGCTCAATCGAGCAGAAAGGCGGCTTCGGCTTGCCCTATCAATTGGACGAATCGCTGCAGCTTGTGCTGCAAACGTATTTGTCGGGTATTCGACAAATATGTATAGAAGAGTAACATCTTTATTCTAATTGCAGCATGTCTACTTAATTTCGCTTCCGAATAAATATTTCCTTCCTTATACAATATAAGGATAAACATATGAAAAATACAATCAAGTGAATATACCATTTTGAAGCAGGGACATAGTCCATAACTATTTTTAAGGGAATAGAAAGGATGAAAAATTGAAAATAATAAAATAATTTATTTATGTTAGATAATTTTTTTTGCGGAATGGATATACTTCTACTGATGAAGTAAAAACTGAAAAAAGATAAAAAAATAACACCTGTCATTTGAATGGCACTAGTTCCTGTAGCAAATTCGATAAGCATTAAAAATATTAAAAATAAAACTAAAATATAAGCATCGATTAAATCAATAATAAGATTTATTTTCCTGTTTTTAATGGGGAACTCAAATAAATAAGAATTTTTAAATATAGGATATTCTAATTGTAGGGTTAGAAATGTAACAAGACATATCATGTAAGGAATATCTACAAATGCAGCCTTGGGCATATTAAAAAAAGGAGCTAGAACTACATCGTTAAAGCAGGATAAAAGAGTTACAACAGTAAAAATACGAATAATTCTACCCATATAGTCAGAATTTCTAAGCAAGCGGGTTATGTGAGTAGTTAACATTGCCTTTGTATGTTTATTTAAATAGAGCATACGGGTAGAGAGTTTCATAAGTTTACTTGTGAAATTGAAATAAAATATTGCGTTTCGGTTGAATTGATTCATTTGTTGAGCAGCGAGTAGCGGGCCTGTGAGTAAGCCTAAAATGGTTAAAATTATAATAATATAAGCAGCAAATGAAGGTGAATATTGAAAAATAGATAGACTAAGCATTTGCTTTTTGTTTAGTACGTACAGTAGTGTGGAGCATGAAAAAAACAAAATTGAAAACCAAATACTCAAACCAGGTAAACTTTTTAAATATCCCAATAAAAACTCGAAATAAAGTCGTAAAAATCGTATTGCTTCCAACAATATAACGAATATAATCACAGTTTTCAAACTGGTATCATTCCAAAGTAAAATTAAAGCTGCAATAAGATATTCTAATAAAATAAAAAGCTTTAAGGAGCTAACGAAATAAACCTTATAAAAATAAGCAGCAGGCTTGATTGGCATAGAACCAACAAATTTGCTTAGCGTAGGGATGCTTTTCAAAATGGCAGCAGTGAAAAATAAAAGAATTAAATTTAGAGCCAAATGGATGCCGATGTAATATTCTATAGTTATTGCTGTTCCAAAATTTGTGATGCCTATAAGGATGAGACTCATAAAAAAGCCAAGGTTGCAAAAATCAATGATGGCTTGTTTCGTTACATTTGAAATACGATCGTCATAAGCAATGGATAAAAGTTTTCTGAAAGCAGACAGATTCATATAATATCCTCTTTCACTACATGAATACCATTATGGATAAGTTCAAAAATAAGATCGGCAACCTCTTCACCATAATTACGAATATGTGTAGTAAGAAGGGTTCCCATACCTTGTAATTTTCTATGCTGATAAGCTTGTTGAATAAAAAGCACGGCATCAGTATCTAAGCCCTCATAAATCTCATCACAGACGAGAAGCTTTGGACATATAAGCATGGCTGCTATGAACTGGATTTTCTTTTTAGTTCCAAAGGAAAGCTTTGAGAAAAGAGTATCCAGTTCGCTTAAGACATTTAAATCCTCTGCAAGATGGTTCACTTGTTCTATTCGTTCATAAGGAATCATATAAATTTCCTTAAGAAAATGAAAAAATTCGTTTGGAGTCAACAGCTCGATAAATTGCTGATGGTCAGATGAAATGAAAAAAGTGTTTGATCTTAGACTTATACGGTCAGATAAAGGATTGCCGGCAATTTCTATAATTCCAGCGTCAATTCGTTCATAATGAAGCAAGCATTTTAGGAATACACTTTTGCCAACGCCATTTGCTCCTCTTAATACATAAATGGAGGGTGCCGGCATAGTAAAGTTGATTCTGTTTAATACAAGTTTTTTGCCAAAGCTTTTAGATACATTTCTTACATCAATAAGAGGAGGAGGCGATGTTGTATTCATTGACATAGTTTATACCAATCCTTATAATAATTTATTAAAGGTAAGCCAGAGGGAGTTTTTTTGGTCTTATCTCATCACTTTTTTGCTCAGCGTTCGTGGCGCTGGGCTTTTTTAGTTATCTCCGAAAGCAGCTTTCAAAGCTTCAAAAATGAGTTCAACATATACGGATTTTTCTATCAGCCATTGAGTGGCTTGCCATACGCCAGCATCCCATGCTGCTTTAAAGCTGCTCCATGCTGACCCAATAACCCCTTTGATTACATCCCAAGCTTTTGAACCCAATTTAATAATATAGGCAATAATTTTTACGATCATATATTCATCTCCTCTAATTTCCCCCTCTGACTTCACCTGGGTATAATAGTATACTTATTTTACAATTTGGTAAATTTCGCATATGCGCAATTAATTGGTTAAAAATTCAATAAAAACATTTAAAAGACTTTTGTTTTCTTGATTTTGATAGAGGTAGTACTGTGGAATTATTCCTTGTAGATCTTATCGCTAGACCCAAAAAGTTAAGTTTAGAAGGATATAAGCGCCGGGTTTTTCGGTAAAAGTGAAATTTTTGTGAAATTTATTAATTGCTAAAAGATTGAAATTTAAATAAAAATATGGTATTAATTATGTATTGATTGTCTAAATGTATGAAAGGAGTGGGGGAAATGAGAAGGGTTTTTGAAGTGCTAAGTTTTGTTGGGATAGTAGGTTATCTTTGTTGCCGAATCTTTTTTTATGAAGAGACACAGACGCTGAGATTCCTATTTGGAGGCGCGGCATTATTAGGTTTCGTAGGTAGAGTATTTTTGAGAGAAAGGAAAACTGTATAAAAATGGAATTGAGCGCAACGGAGAAGAAAATATTGTTGCTCATTTGCAGGGAAAAGCCTAATAAAGAGATCGCCTCCATTTTGTATATTTCGAAGCGAATGGTTGATTATCATGTAACGTCCATACTTGGAAAGTTTAACGTAGCTACTCGGGTCGGAGCTGCTGTATTTGCTTTGCAAAATCAAATTATCACTTCCGAGGATATAAATGAAAACGTTTAAAATAGATTTGATGAAGTAAATATAATACAGGAGGACATTATGTTCGGAATTGTTTTAAAAGAGTATCTGGGGCTAATAAAAGGCGTGAAATCTATTCTTGTCATCCTATTTGTAACGTCCGTATCTATTTTGGCCGCTCAGTATGCTTCAAGCAGTACATTTTTGGCAGAGGCAGCTGGAGGTTCTCAAGGAACGGAGCTTGCGGGGTTATCCTTTATTTTTATTTTGTTCGGGGCATTGTTTATCTACATATTATCCCATGATATTGTGAACCGGGATATTGAATTGCAAAGAATAAGGCTTCTCATTACAAAAACTTCTCGGAGAAACGTAATAATTGGAAAGTTTATCTCCGTTTTTGCTTTTTGGGCAAGCGTTACTTTAATCACCTTTGCGTGTATTTCTATCAGCACTCAGACTTTTCATATTACTCCACTAATTGTATTGTGGGTTTTCATAGCCTTTCATTCTGGAGTAGCGATCATGATGTCGACTATCATTACGAAGCATAGCTATACGGTACTTATCAGTTTAATCGGTGGGCTTGTCATTCCAGGTGTAGGGATTTGGAGTTTATTTAACAAAACGGTTATAGCCAATATTTTAAGTTATGCGCTGCCTTATTATATTGCAATGGATGATTATCGCTTTATTGCTTTAACAGTTGTTGAGGTTGCTCTTATGTTAATCATCTCCATTATCGTTTTTGAAAGAAAGGAACTCTAGTTCAGATGACTATACTAAAAGTGGACGGATTAACCAAGGAATATAGAAATCACAAGGTAGTGGATGAAATTAGCTTTTCGCTAAATAAGGGTGAGATTTTTGCCTTTCTAGGCAGGAATGGGGCCGGGAAAAGCACTACGATAAATATGTTGACGGGAATTTTAAAACCTACTCGCGGAAGTATAGAAATCTTTGACCAACCTTACCAAAATTTAAATCGAATTAAATCACGAATGGGTGTTCTGCCTGATAATAGCAATTATTATAATGACATGACTGCCCTGCAGCATATGTTTTTTTTCGCTCGCATTAAAGGCTTTGGGACAAACAAGAAAGCGATGCTCAAATTGTTAGAGGAAGTTGGCTTAGGAGAGCATGCTAATAAGAAAGTAGGCAAATTCTCGTTAGGAATGAAAAAGAAATTAGGTATCGCTCAAGCCTTAATTGGCTCTCCTGAATTGCTCTTTCTTGACGAACCTACCTCAACGCTCGATATTGAGTCATCTATTATAATTCGAGATTTAATTTTAAAATGGGCCTCACAAGGAACCACTGTGTTTATGACCTCGCATAACCTTGATGAGGTGGAAAGAGTGTGCAGTCGTATCGCTATACTTCATAAAGGGAAAATTGAGAAAATAGGAAGTATGAAGGAGCTGCAGCAGTCTCATGATGAGCATGTTCGGCTAAAAATTAAATATCAATCCAATACTGAGAATGAATTTCAACTATGGATGAATGAAGTGAACCAATTCGCAGAAATTGCGGCATGGAACAATGAATGGGTGGAATTAAACATAACAAACGAAGGCGTAATTCCTCATATAGTCAATGGAGCAGTTCGCTATCATTTAGACCTATTTCGGATAGAGGTTGAACATACTTCATTGGAAACCATTTTTGTTAACCACGAAAATAAAGATTGAAAAATAATGCTCCTTTTGCATAAAATAGTTTTCCTGATTGTAAGTATGAGGGAGGAACCTATTTTTCCAGAAGGGAGTGGGCTGTCCATTACGAAGCAAAAGCTGCCGCGAACCTCGCTACTGTCTATTGGAGGGATGCTGCTTCCCCTTGTCATTCACGGCATTCATTTGCTGCTGCCACTGCTGTTGACTGGAAGTATAGCAATGGAAAGCAGCATGCATAGGCATCACGGTGAGGCGGCCAGCTCGGGAGCAGATTGGGTGGGCTTGCTGCTAAGCGGGATTACGGCTATTTCTGTCATCGTCACGATCATTTATTTGTACCGCATCTGGACCAGCAAAACCTGCAGCAAAACGAACGCATGGCTGTACACGGGCATTTCCGTTGTGTGCTTCGTGCTCATCGCCGCAACATTATAAGGCAATAGGGAAGGCTCAAAGCCAGCTAGCGGCTGGAGCTTTCTCTTTTTTTTGCAAAAATCTTCTGTTGCGCTTCCTGTTGAATTTTGCTCTAATGAGAGTAAAAGAATGAATGAACACTCTTTGGAAAAATGAAGAGATTCGAAAGGAAGCAGCAGAAGATGGAAACGAAAGCCCGATTGCATAAATTTGGCATGCAAATGACTCCCCGTGTATGGTACAACGCTAAAATTGATGTGGGCGCATCCCTATTATTCAGCTTGTTTAATGTCGTGCTTAACCAGTTTTACATGCCGTTTGCGATACAGCAGGGAGCGACGAACTTTCAAGTAGGGCTATTGTCGGCTGCTCCGGCAATCGGCCTTATTTTCTCGCCGCTGTGGGCGAATTGGATCGAGAAGAGCAACAATCCGAAGCCATTTATGATTATTCCCAACTTAATTGGCAGGCTGCTTCTGCTGCTGCCGGCATTGTTTGCTCAACCTTCGGTGTTTGTGGCAACGGCGCTCGTTTTTCAAATTTTGATGGGTATCCAGGCTCCGGCTTATGCAGCATTAGTATCCCGCATGTATCCGCCAGATGTAAGAGGCAGGCTGATGGGCTATGTGCGAGTGGCCATGGGAGCCATTATGATCCCACTAGCCTATTTGGTCGGAAAATGGGCGGATGCGTCCGGTACGTCGTGGCCGCTCGTCTGTGCAGCAGCAGCTGGGACATTGTCTATATTGCTGTTCCAAACGCTGCGTCTGCCAAAAATTCCGTTGAAAAGGGTGGTTGCTCCGGGCGCTGCCGTGACGCGCTTCTCGCTGCGGGACCAGTGGAAGCTCGTGTCAGGCAATAAGAAGCTTGCAGTGCTGCTGGCGGCAACATCACTTGCAGGCTTCGGCAATATGCTGTCGATCCCGCTTTACCAAATTATTCAGGTGCAGGTGCTTGAACTAAGCAATGTGCAGATTGGATATGCGCGGGTCGCTTATTTTATCGGATTGTTGGTCACCTATTTTATTGCGGGCTGGATGATTGACCGCTTTGATATCCGCTATACGATATTGGGCGGCATTGCAGCCTATGCCATCGTTCCGATGCTCTATGGATTTATAGGTACCTATTCTGCTGTCATTCTCGGCAACGGCATTCAGGGAATTGGCGAAGCGATTTGGGATATTGGCATTTTGGCTTATATTTTTAGGCTTGCTCCCGGCCGGGAGGCGGTTGTGTTCGGCATCCATCTGATGCTGTTCGGCTTGAGAGGCACGCTTGGGCCATTGCTGAGCGCAGGTTTGTCAGACAGTGTGCCGCTCAGTACACTGCTTATCGGGGCTGCTATTTTTGGCTGCGTCGGGACGCTGCTCTTCATAATCGGCAACCGCAAGCGGGCGGGAACACCGCTAGCAAACGGTACTACGCTAGGAGAGTAAAAACAGGTGGCAGGACGCTTGTCCTGCGTACAACTAGAGAACACTTACAACCAGAGTTGGAAACGGCTGATCATCATTTATAGGAGGAAAACAATAATGACAGATGTTTTTCGATTTGATTTTGGTATTGGAGCTGCGAGGGATGAGCATGTGAAGGTAACGGACTCTACGTTGTACGAGCCAGGCAGAGGCTATGGATTCAGCTCGGTGACGAAGGTGACGGCGAAGCGCCGGGCGGAAGCAGAGGGCATGGGCAGCGACTTCTGCATCCCTTTGGAAACTTCTTTTTTGCTTGATGTTGAAAATGGTATCTACACTGTGAATCTATTAATCGGCGACGCCATAACCGTTACAGAGACGACGATTAAAGCGGGCTGCGGTCGGCTCGTTGCCCAGCGCTTAAGGACGGTAGCAGGCGAGTTTATTCGCTATAGCTTCGCTTTGTCGGTAAGAGATGGTCAAATCCGCCTGGCCTTTACGGGATTGGCGCCGCGTATTAATGCACTCGAGGTGCTTTCTTCCAACCAAACGCCGACCATTTTTCTTGCTGGGGATTCAACGGTTACGGATCAGCCGGAGGATGGTTATCCCTATGCAGGCTGGGGCCAAATGCTGCCCAAATGGTTCAAGCAGGACGTAGCCATTGAGAACAGGGCGGTTTCCGGGCGCAGCTCCAAAAGCTTCATCGGAGAAGGCCGACTCGATGGAATCTTTCAATGGATGAAGCCGCGGGACGTGCTGCTGATCCAGTTTGGCCATAATGACCAGAAGCCGGATGAGGAGCGGCGTACGGAGCCTTTTACTACTTATAAGGAATATTTAAAGCGATACATAGACGGGGCCCGGCAGCGCGAGGCGCTTCCTGTGTTGGTGACATCCGTACAGCGGCGATTTTATGAAGCAGATGGTAGTCTCGTCGATACGCATGGCGAATATTTGATTGCGATGAGGGAGCTCGCCGAGGAGGAAAACGTACCGTTAATCGACTTGGCGGAGGAAAGCCGCAAGCTGTTTGAGAAGCTTGGACCGGAAGCGACGAAATCGGTATTTATGTGGGCGGCGCCAGGCGAGTTTATAAATTTCCCCAATGGCGTAGAGGACAATACGCATTTTCAGGAGCGCGGTGCGCTGCAAGTTGCCGGCCTAGTTGTGGAGCAGCTGAAGCAATTGAGGCTGGGGGCTATTCAGGTCGCGTTCCGCTAAGCGTTGTTATCGCTAAGTGAGATCTGCACATTCAGTGGACGTTCAGGGGGCATTCATACGGTGTTCATAATGGTTTGATAAGCTGAGCTTGTACATTCAAGCAAGGCTTATTGAAAGGAAGCGAACCTTTATGAAAAATTGGAAAACACTACTAAGTACGATTCTCATAATGGCCACCTTGGCTGCATGCAGTGCCAATCAGACAGCGACGAATACGACTGCTGCCGGCACGGAAGCGGCCGCTACGCAGAGTGGTACACAAGCGGATGCTGGTGCTGGCCAAGCGCAGGGCGGTCCGGGCCAAGGCGGCATGATGATGGGAGGCACAATGGGCATGATCAAATCCATTGATGGGCAGACCATTACGTTGTACAAATCTTCCTTTACGCCAGGTGAACGCCAAGGAGGCGGCGAGCCTCCAGCGCAAGGAGATGCACAGCAAGGTGAAGCAGGAGCGTTGCCAGATGGAACACAGCCGGAGCCGCCAGCACAGGATGGTGGACAAGCTGCTGAGGGGCAGGGCGGTGGCCGGATGAATATGGAGAACATGTTCACCGAGGAGACGGTGGAAGTGACGGTGACCGATGCGACAACGATTACAGCCATTTCCTTCGAAAACAACCAGCGCGTAGAAACGGCCAAGACGCTTGCCGACTTGAAAGCCGATGACATTGTTACCTACACGGTAACCGATGGCACTCAGGATGTGGCGACGATTCAAATCGGCGGCATGATGGGTGGAGGAATGGGCGGAGGCCGGCCAGGCGGCCAAGGCGCAGGTGGTGGTGCAGCGGGCCAAGGCTCTGATGCTGCGGCAGAAGCATCTCCTACAGCAACTTCATAAGGACATTGCAACCGAATAAAGGAAATGGCGACCCTAATGGCTGCTCTTTCTTTTTTATTGTGCAAGTAGAGAAGCACCCTCGTCAGCTATATTCCTCTCGCCCTCAAAACCGGCAACGTTGGCAGGGGATCATTTCCATTTTTGAAGGACAGAGGTATCGCTATTTTAGCTTTTTATACAAATTCAGCCCGTAAGCGGACAGCAAATCAGCTATTGTCCTCATGATTACGTCAAAATGACGAATGGTGAAGCATTAGCGGCTCCTGAGTCCGCAGGATTCTTCATAACCGATATTCTGTTGAAATAGCGGATTCTGTGTCCACCAAGCTTCTGATACTCTCATTATCATCTGCGTACACAACCTATTATGTGGCAGCAAGCGCTGCTTTAAATGCAAGAGACCCTGGGGAGCTTAGCTCCCTAGGGTCTCTTGCATTTAAAAATTTCTGTCAGCCAATTAATTGCCCGGCCTGTTGCTCCGCTTGCTGCTCTGCCAAGAGCAGCTGCTCCCGCACTTTGACAACCTCGCCGATAATAATTAACGCCGGGTTGCTGAGCTGTACAGAAGCGGCAAGATTATGAATATGCTCAAGTGTCCCCGTAAAGGTACGCTGCCTCGAGGTGGTGCCTCGTTCAATAAGTGCAACGGGCGTCGTAGCGGCCTTCCCATGCTTCAGCAGCTCTTCGCGAATGGCGCCAAGCTGGCTGACCCCCATATAAATCGCTAAAGTATCTACGCTGTGTGCAAGCAGATCCCAGCGTACAGGAGCTTTATCCCCATGGCAGCGGGTGCCTGTGACGCAGGCGAAGGATGAAGCATGCTCTCGGTGTGTAAGCGGAATATTCGCGGCTGCTGCTGCTCCGATGGCGGACGTAATACCAGGAATCACCTCATAAGGAATGCCATGCTTGGCAAGCTCCAGCGTTTCCTCGCCGCCGCGTCCAAAGACGAAGGGGTCGCCGCCCTTCAGCCGAACGACATTTTTTCCTTGGCTAGCATATTGTACAAGCAGTTGATTAATTTGATCCTGTGGTATAGCATGGGCGTTCGGTGCTTTGCCACAATAGATGAGCTCGACGTTTTTGCTGGCATAATCGAGCAGCTCAGTCGTAGCGAGCCTGTCATACAAAATAATGTCAGCCGACTGGATGCGCCGCATGGCTTTTACAGTAATGAGCTCGGGATCGCCTGGACCCGCTCCGACAATATAAACTGTACCTGGTGCTTGCTTCATCATAGACCACTTCCTTTGGCGACAATCGCTCCAACTGCTGCTGGCTCGGATTTTATCTGTGCTTTAAAGCCTACAGCTTGGTTTTTCGGCGAAGAATGGGACAAATACAGCATCATCCCTGTGAACACTGCACCGCCAATAAAATTGCCAACGAGTACGGGGATTTGATTCCATACCCACCAGTCAGAAAAGCTGACGTGAGCGCCAAACAGCATGCCTGCGGGAATGACGAACATATTAACGACAGCATGCTCAAAGCCTTGGGCGAAGAAGATGACGATTGGCAGCCACATCGCAATGATTTTGCCGCCCGTTGATTTGGATGTCATCGCCATTACAACGCCGAGTGTTACCATCCAGTTGCACAAAATGGCTTTAATAACAACAAGCATCATGCCCTCAGACCCCATATGCTTGTAGCCAATTGTTTTCGTTTCGCTAAGCTGTATAATCATTTGAATGAGCGGATTGCTCATATCGGTGAACATTTTCGTAATGACTAAACCATACAATAGCGCATAGGCAGCGCAGCCAATGAGATGTCCGGCGATCACCCAAATATAATTGGACAGCATTCGGGATACGCTCGTCCTGCGGGCAAGAACAGCTAGCGGAAGGAGTGCAAAGCTGCCAGTGACAAGCTCCAATCCAAGGAGAACAATGATGACGAACCCGGCTGGAAATACTAGAGCACCTGCAAGACCAAGTGAGGTTTGGCTCGTTGCTGTAAACGCAAGCGTGGTGGCAAAAGCCAAAATCGCTCCCCCGAGAAACCCGCGAACGAGCATTTGCAGCGTGCCAGCATTTGCTTTTGCAGCCCCGGTATCGATCATAGCGTCTATTACTTCTGCGGGTTTGATGTAGGACATAATGGTTTCTCCTTAAGATTAGCAATTACATAACTTGCTCTCTATTATAAAAGTAAAACGATGATATTAGGAAATAAGTAATATTTATAAATTTAATAAATTAAATCGTTACATAGATAGCGCCGTCCTCTGGATCAATTTCAGTATCAAAAGTCATTACACAGCCGTCATCCGGATCCTTGACCAATCCGCTTTGGAGGTCAACCTTCCAATCATGCAGCGGACAATGGACAACTGTACCGCATACCATGCCTTCGGATAATAGTCCGCCCTTATGGGGACAACGATTTTCAATAGCCAGCACACTGCCGTCCTCAAGACGAAATAATGCAATTTCCGTCTCCTTCACACGAACGGTGCGTGAGCCGCGAATATCAATATCAGATAATTTGCCAATCAGCAGTTTGCTCATATTTAATCCCTCCTGATGTTAGACCGGCAGTGGGCCGGCAATCGGTTCGAAGTTTTTACGCAATTCATCGTTATCAACAATTTCTTTCCAAGGATCTGTAGTCACGCTGAGTGCTTTCTGTACACGTTCCATGAGCGCGAGACGGTCTTCCTGCTTCTCCAACGCTTTCTTCACTGTATCAAGACCAACACGGTCGATCCAGTGTGCTGTCCGCTCATTCCATTGCCCTGTTTCGCGGTAGTATTGCAAGTAAGCACTCGTCCATTCCATAACCTCTTCTTCTGTTTTTACCGTAGTCAGCAGGTCGCAGGCTCTTACCTTTACGCCAGCATTGCCGCCAACATGAATTTCCCATGCCCCATCAATAGCTACGACGCCCAAATCTTTAATCGTTGCTTCCGCACAGTTGCGGGGACATCCGGATACCGCCAGCTTGAACTTCGCTGGAGCGTTCAGTCGCTCAAAAGCTTTTTCCATCTTAATGCCCATAGCCATGGCATCCTGTGTGCCGAAGCGGCAGAATGTATTTCCGACGCATGTTTTTACGGTACGGAGCGTTTTGCCGTAGGCGTGGCCCGAAGCCATCTCCAGCTCCTCCCACATTTTTGGCAAATCTTCTTTCTTTACACCGAACAAGTCAAGGCGCTGACCGCCTGTAAATTTCACCAGTGGCACATTGAATTTCTCTGCTACCGAAGCTATTTTAATCAAGTCGGCTGGAGTCGTCACACCGCCATAAATACGTGGAACGACGGAATAAGTACCGTCCTTCTGAATGTTGGCGTGATAACGCTCATTCGTGAAGCGGGATTCCTTCTCATCGACATATTCCTCCGGGAACAGCATGCCGAGGTAGTAGTTGAGGGAAGGGCGGCACTTCGAGCAGCCTTCTTTGTTATTCCAGTCGAGCACATGCATCACTTCTTTGACAGTCATTAGACGCATGCTTTGGATTTGTTCTACGATTTCATCACGGCCAAGCGATGTGCAGCCGCAAATACCTTCCTTCGCCGATTCACCAACCTTATCACCTGCGTAAAAATGCAGCAGTCCTTCGATGTCAGCTTTGCAGCCGCCGCAGGATGCGGATGCCTTCGTGCAGGCTTTTAGCTCACCAAATGTATGGCAGCCTTTGTTAAGGACCGCATCGCCAATGGCACCTTTAGTGACGCCGTTGCAGCCGCAGACGATTTCATCATCGGGCATATTTTCCAGACGGCTTGCACCGCCACCTGACTTGCCAAGCAGATCGCTCGAAATGCCGAGCAGCAGTTCTTTCTCGCGGCCTTCAATCGATTCTCCGCTTTTAATGGAAGCAAACAACGAAGCACCATCTGCTGTGTCTCCGAATAATACTGCACCAACCAGCTTGCCGTTCCGTATAACGATCTTTTTATAAGTGCCTGCCACATCATCTTGAATCCGCATTGCGCGTGAGCCCTCTGTCTCAACAAAGCGCCCCGCCGAAAAAACATCGACACCGGAAACCTTTAGTTTGGTGGAAGTTACCGATCCGGCATAACCAGCCGTTTCTACGCCAGCGAGACGTTTAGCGAGCACCGCGCCTTGCTCATACAATGGAGCCACAAGGCCGTAAGCAACGCCTCTATGCTCGACACATTCTCCAAGTGCTGATACATGAGGGATATTCGTATTCATAAAATCATCGACGAGTATGCCGTTGTTATAGTCAATACCGGAGCTTTTCGCCAAATCGACATTCGGACGAATACCGACCGCCATTACAATCAGATCAGTAGCCAAGTGGCTTCCATCGGTAAATTGCAGCTCCTTGACTCTGCCGCGGCCTGTAATAGAAGCGGAGTGCTTGCTGAGCAGAAATTTCATGCCTTGCGTTTCAAGTTCTTTTCTCAGCATGAGCGAGGCCGCTTCATCCAGCTGGCGTTCCATAATATAAGGATGTTTATGAATGACCGTGACTTCCATACCGAGGTTGAGCAAGCCGCGGGCAGCTTCTAAGCCGAGCAGGCCAGCGCCGATAACGGCTGCTTTTTTGTACGATTTTGCTGCGCTGAACATTTTTTCGCAATCTTGAATATCGCGGAAGGCAATGACGCCTTCTTTATCTGCGCCGGGAATAGGGAGCATAAAGGCTTTGGAGCCTGTTGCGATAACCACTTCATCATAAGGGGCTTCAATGCCGCTTTCGGAAATAACAACTTTGCGCTGCGTATCGATTTTCTTGATCGATTGATTCGTATGAAGCGTAATGTTGTTTTCCTTGTACCAATCCCAATCATTAATAATGATATCTTTAAGCTCGGTGCTGCCCGCTAGGACGGTGGACAACATAATACGATTATAGTTAGGGTGCGGCTCCGCACCGAAAATCGTGATTTCGTAAGTATCTGGGGCGAGCTTGAGCAAATGCTCGATTGCACGGACACCTGCCATGCCGTTGCCGATAAGGACTAATTTTTTAGGGACTGTCATAATGGTTCTCTCCTCTCAAATAGGGCAGCTCTGTCTAGGTAAATATAAAAAGCCTGATTTCGCTGCCAAGGACACAGTTGTGCTTTCCTTGGTAGAACGAAACCAGGCTCCGTTGCCGGTTCAATCGAATACGCCATTGTACTCGTGAAAAAACGTTATAGTTGATAGTGCTACTATACACTGGATTTTTATATCATGTCAATATACCTAACGTAAATTGTTGTATAATTTGAGGTGTCGACAAATTAAAGGTTTTTGTGTTATAAATATTCACAACAGTTAAATAGGAGGGGGCGCTCCTGAATGCGTTCTTTATTACTAATTGAACATAAAGCAGTCGAGCGGGAGTCTGAACAACAGAAAAACCAGGCAGACCGTGATTTAAGCAGGCTATTCCCTGAAGTTATATTGGAATCCAGCGGTTATTTTGTTTTGCATGGCAGCAGCGAGGAGCTTGCGCGCAAGCATATCGCTCAATCGGATGCGATAGTATTAAATCTCCCATTAAACGAAGTAAAGTATTGGGGCACTAAGCTGCTGGGTTGGAAAAAGATTCCGATGCTTTGGTGGTGCAGTGCCGAAACCGCAACGCTTTCGAATGCTTTTTGCGAGGATGATCTTCCGGTGGATGGCATCATTACGCCGCTTATGAGCGAGCAGGAGCTGCATTGGGCATTCCATTTTGGCGCAAAGCAATGCAGTGAGCGTCAGCAATGGCATATGGAGCGCCAGCAGCTCGAAGGCCGTCTGGAAGAACGGAAATGGATCGACATGGCGAAGGGTATTTTATGCGACATTAAGAAAGTTTCCGAAGCGGAGGCTTATGACTTGCTGCGCAAGCAGGCGATGAATGAACGCAAACGTCTCGTGGATGTAGCGACATCCATTGTGAAGGTTTATCAGCTGCTGCAGGAGCAAAAATAAGGGGGAGTACCAATGATTACCAATCTACTGAAGGAAGTCGGGCGCGGCAAAAGGGGGGCGCGTGATTTGACCTATGATGAAGCGGTGCAAGCAGCCGAATGGATTGTGAATCTGGAGGCGACTCAGGCTCAGATTGGCGCTTTTTTTATGGCGGAGCGAATTAAAATGGAAAGCGTTGAGGAGCTCGAAGCTTTCGTCAACGTGTGCCGGAGCCAGGCCCGCCGTGAGCATGTGCAGGAGGGAATTGACTGTGCAGGACCATACGACGGCAGGAAAAAATCATTTTACGCCACCTTCGCGACCTCCTTCGTCTTAGCGGCTGCTGGATTGCCGGTTACGCTGCACGGCACAGCTTCGCTTCCTCCCAAATGGGGCATTACGCTGCAGGATCTGCTGCTTGAGCTGGGTATAGATCCGAAGCAGCTCTCACAGGAGGCATCACTTGAAGCTGCTAGGGAGACGGGCATTCTGTTCGTTCCAGCAGAAGAGTGGTGTCCGCCGCTTAAGCGGCTGCATGGACTGCGTGAGGAAATGGGTATGCGAACGGTGCTGAACACAGCTGAGAAGCTTGTCGATTATGGGCATTCGCCTTATATCATATTCGGCGTTTATCACAATACGGTGTTTGACCGCACGTCCAAGCTAATGATGAATTTGAACTATAAGAAGGCGCTCATTGTCCAAGGAACGGAGGGCTCGGAGGATTTGTTCATCGAGCGGCCAACCAGGACGTATCAGGTGGAAAACGGTGAAGCCAGCCTGCAAATCATCGATCCAGATGCGTATGGACTGGAGCTGACGCCTCCCGAGGTGGACTGGACGCCTGCCGAGCAAATTGCCGTGACGGAAGCTGTGCTTAACGGAGGTGGCCATCTTGCTTTTATGAACCAGGTGCTGCTTAATGCAGCGGTTCGGCTTCATTTGGCAGAGCGCGTCGATTCCATTGAAGAAGGTTTGTATACATGCAAGGATTTGATCGACAATGGGACGGCATGGGAGCTCTATGTGAAGTGGAAGGTTAGCTTGCTTGTCTCGCTGCAGCAGCAGCCGCTTCATAAGGCGACTGTGACGACCCCTTAGTCGTAACCGTGTATAGATATCCTATCATTTACATGAAAAAAGCAGTCTTCAAGCTCGCGTTGCGGGCAATTTGAAGGCTGCTTTTTGGTATGGAATGAGTTAGTGATCTTCGAGCACGAAGCAAAGCAGGCGATGCCAGATCGCCTGCTTGAATGAATAAAATCATAACTTAAAATCACAGCTTGTCCAATTGCCAGAATAGCAAGAGCTCAGCTTGCAGAAGCATACTTAGCTTAATAAAGGGAAATGGTTAACGTATCCTTCTCATGATACGAATGCAGCGTAGCTTCGCTGCCGACAATTTCGACGCTGATCAGCGACTTGATACAGAGCTTAAGCGCATTTTTTCCAGTGTTCAGCTTGCGGTTCAGTACATCGGTCAGTTTCTCGACAGCTTTTTTATTCGTATCCGTTATATAGACGGGAATCGTTTTATTTTGAAACAACAGCATTGTTTTCATAAAGGATTTCCTCCGCTCATTGGCTAATTTTAATTTAACTTTACTTGATGAATCTTAAGCGAATCTTAAAAAAAAGTTATGAAAAGGTTACAAAATCGTAATTTTTTCTAAAAACATAAGAATGTATAAGTTTGCACCTATAATAGGCTTCTATTTCTCGGACTGAAACGCGCCTTGCCGCCAAAGAGCAGCGACAGCCGTTTCACCTTGTAATGCGCCATTTTGGACCGGATTCCGCTTTTGCTTGCGAAAATCGGAGGGGGTGCAGTTCAACGTCTTGCGAAACACTTTAACAAAATAGCTGATATGGTCGAAGCCGACCTCCAGCGCGATGTCTGAAATTTTGCGTTCCGTGTGCAGCAGCAGCTCGGCCGCCTGATTCACCCGATAGGCGTTCAAATATTCAACCGGCGTCTGTCTCGTCATTGATTTGAAAAAACGGAAAAACTGTCCTTCGCTCATCGGAATTTGCTCCGCCAGCTCGCCAATGCGTATTGGTCTGCGATAATGCAGCTGGATATAGAGGATGCTTTTCTTAAGCCGCTCTATTCGAGTTCTGTCATCCGATCTTGCCTCACTGCGATTGCACGCCCGGTTCTCAATGGCGATCTCATGCAGCATTAAGTAAAAATACCCTTTCACCGCAGCTTCGAATCCAGCATAAGGAGCTCTGCAGCAGTTGATCATCGATCGGAGCAGGAAGAGCAGCTGCCGCTTCCATCCGTTGTCCGGTGATATATGCCTCGGGAACGTCTTTTTCTTCTCCTGGAACGGACGAACGCAGGTTTCTTGTACAGCATCGTAGCTTGTGCTATCCAGCCAGCGAACGTCAAAAACGATGGCGCAATAGGTGCAGGAGGAGCCATTTAAAGAGTGCCCCGCATGGATATCTCCGCTGTCGATGAAGACGGCTTCGCCTGCGCGAACGGGAAAATACTCAGTGTCAATCTGGAAGAGCATCTCGCCCTCTAATACAACTAGAAACTCAGCCTCGTCATGCCAGTGGCAATCTACATTTACCTCACCAGGTGCATATTCCATCCAGTAAGCAGCAAGAGGAAAGGTAACATCGCCATGCATGCGGTCTTCCCTGAGCGAATGACGCAGCGTCAGATCCATTGCAGTCAACCTCCGGTGATGAAGAAATCAGAATGGTGTTATAAACGGGCATAATTCTGTTAGTTTGTTGCTTTGCTTATCAGTATAATGCAAAATAGAACGATTTTAAAGTCAAATAACCTATATAAAAGCAGAAAGGTCGGTTCTATTATGAAATTTACTGACGGCAACTGGATGCTGCGCAAACAGTATGACCTTTTGGGCGCGGTACAAGCCCATGATTTCGAGCAAAAGGATGGCGTGCTTACGGCTTATGCGTCTCCGCGTCCTATATTGTCACGTTCCAATATGTTAGATACGATGCTGCTTACGGTTCGGTTTCATTCTCCGATGCCAGGCGTTGTCGGCGTTAAGCTGATTCATCACATGGGCGTGCGTGAGCGTGGTCCTGTATTCGAGCTGACGAAGGAAACCGGCCATTTCGTTACTATAGAAGAAACAGAAGAAGCGGCGATCCTGACAAGCGGCAGCCTCAGCGTCCATATTCGCAAAGGCCCGGAGTGGTCAGTGGATTTCTACCGCGGCTCCGAGCGCATTACTGGAAGCCGGCAGAAATCGATGGCGTATATTACGGAAGGCAAAGAGAAAGCCTATATGCGCGAAGAGCTGGATCTTGGTGTGGGCGAATGGGTTTATGGACTCGGCGAGCGTTTTACACCTTTCGTGCGCAACGGCCAGGTCGTCGATATTTGGAATCAGGATGGCGGCACAAGCTCCGAGCAAGCGTACAAAAATATTCCTTTCTATGTAACGAATAAAGGCTACGGCGTATTCGTCAACCAACCGGATCTTGTTTCCTTTGAGATTGCCTCGGAGAAAGTGAAAAAGGTTCAATTCCATGTGACTGGCGAATCCCTTGAATATTTCGTTATTGATGGCCCGACGATTAAAGAGGTGCTTGGCAAATATACCGAGCTGACAGGCAAGCCTTCTTTGCCGCCGGCATGGACGTTCGGCCTGTGGCTGTCGACCTCTTTTACAACAAATTATGATGAAGCAACGGTGAACTCCTTCGTCGATGGCATGGAAGAGCGCGGTTTGCCGCTGCATGTATTCCACTTCGACTGTTTCTGGATGCGCGATTTCCACTGGACGGATTTCAAATGGGACGAGCGGATATTCCCGGACCCTGTCGGCATGCTGAAGCGCCTGAAAGAGAAGGGGCTCAAAATATGTGTATGGATTAACCCTTACATTGCGCAGCGCTCCCGTCTGTTTGAAGAGGGCAGAGACAATGGCTATTTGATCAAAAAGCCAAATGGCGACGTATGGCAATGGGATATGTGGCAGCCTGGCATGGGTATCGTGGACTTCACGAATCCTGCGGCATGTGAATGGTACAAGGGCTACCTGCGTGAGCTTGTAGATATGGGCGTCGACAGCTTTAAAACCGACTTCGGCGAGCGGATTCCGACCGATGTGGTGTACCATGACGGCTCTGACCCTGAAAAAATGCATAATTTCTACACCTACCAATACAACAAGGTTGTATTTGAGGTATTGGAAGAGAAGCTGGGCAAAAATGAAGCTGCGCTGTTCGCGCGTTCCGCTACCGTTGGCGGTCAGAAATTCCCGGTTCACTGGGGCGGCGACTGCTACGCGGATTATGAGTCAATGGCAGAATCGCTGCGTGGCGGCCTGTCGCTGGGCTTGTCCGGCTTTGGCTTCTGGAGCCATGATATCGGCGGCTTTGAGAGCACAGCTCCAGCCCATGTCTTCAAACGCTGGCTTGCGTTTGGCTTGCTTTCCAGCCACAGCCGTCTGCATGGCAGCAGATCGTACCGTGTGCCTTGGGCGTATGACACGGAGGCGGTTGATGTTACCCGCTTCTTCACGAAGCTCAAATGCAGCCTGATGCCTTACCTGTTTAATACAGCTGCGCAAGCGGTGGAGCAAGGTTTGCCGTCGATGCGTGCAATGGTGCTGGAATTCCCGGAAGATCCAACATCCGAGTTCCTTGATCGCCAGTACATGCTGGGTGATTCCATTATGGTTGCTCCTGTATTCGACGAAAACGGCTTTGTGCAATATTATTTACCGGAAGGCAGCTGGACGCATCTACTGACTGGAGAGATCGTAGAAGGTGGAAAATGGTTCAAGGAAACGCATAACTTCCTCTCGCTTCCATTGTTCGTCCGTCCAAATTCGATCATCGCAATCGGTGCGAATGATAGGAAACCGGATTATGACTATGCTGACGGCGTGAAGCTGACGGCTTACAGCCTTGCTGATGGAGCATCGGCATCAACCACGGTTCGCGACATTAAAGGCGCTGCCGAACTGCTCGTTACCATGAAACGCGAAGGCAATGAAGTCGCAGTTAAAGTACAGGGCAGCGGCAAAGCGCTCAGCCTGGCACTTCACGGCATTGGTGAAATGGCTAAAGTCGATGGCGCTGCTTCGCTTCTGGGTGGCATTGTATCCATTGCTGCTGGCGTGAAAGAAACGGCATTGACGATTACGTTGAAGTAAATGAAATAAATATTGAAATAAACAAACGGCATAATGCTGGATGTTTATCTAAAACAGACCAACGCCTTGTGACGACCGGACCAACAGTCGTCGCAGGGCGTTTTTTTCCTGGAGTAAAAGTCAGCATTCAACAAAATAACATATAAAAAGACTAACATGACAGCTGTTTTTTGCAGCGCTCCTTCTATATAATTTGAAAGGTGAGGTACAAGACTTGAGAAACTAAATTCACAATATAAAGGAGTGCGGCCAAAGTGGGACAAATCGGAATTGGTTTACAATTGTATACGCTCCGTGACGCAACAGCGGAAGACTTCGAAGGTACGCTGCGCAAGGTTGCGGCAATGGGCTATGAAGGCGTGGAGTTTGCAGGTTATGGCGGTATTGAAGCGGAGAAAATGCGTGATTTGCTCCAAGAGCTTGGATTGAAAGCAATCGGAAGCCATATCGGCCTGCATTTGCTGGAGAGCCAGCTGGACGAAGAAATCGCTTACTTGAAAACAATTGGCGCAAAATATGCGATTTGTCCTTATTTGCTGGATGATCAGCGCAGCGCTGAAGCCTGGGCGAAGCATTTTGTAGCTTTTGAGGAATACGGTAAACGTTTCCGCGAGGCGGGTATTGATTTTGCTTATCATAACCATGATTTTGAATTTAAAGTGGAAATCGACGGCAAAGAAGTGTTTGATGCGCTTTATGAGCGAATCAGCCCTGAACTGTTGAAAGTAGAAATGGATATCGGCTGGGTACAATTTTCCGGCAAAGATCCGCTTGCTTACATTGCGAAATATGCAGGACGTCTGCCTTTGCTTCATTTGAAGGACTACCGCGACAACAATGGCCAACTGCCAATAGATACGGTAGAACTGGGCCGTGGCGATCTTCCGCTGCTTCCTATCATTAATAGTGCGGTTGAAGCGGGTGCAGAATGGCTGATCGTTGAGCAGGACACTTGCGCGAATCCGCCGCTTGAAGCAGTAGCGGAAAGCATGGACTGGCTGAAAAAGAATTTTCTGAACGCTTAATATGCGAATTTGGCTTGACCCTATACATTAATTATTGAAAAGGCAGGGATACATTTCATGAGCAAAATTAGAGTAGCAGTAGTAGGCTGTGGTTCCATCTCCAAATATCGTCACATTCCGGAGTATGCAGACAATGAGAATGTAGAATTAGTCGCATTCGTTGATCCGGTTATTGAGCGTGCAGAAGGCTATGCGGAGAAGCATGGCGGCAAAGCCTTTGCAGACTATGAGACGATGCTGGCTGAAATCAAGCCGGATGCGGTTAGCGTATGTACACCGAATGCGCTTCATGCACCAGTAGCCATTGCGGCAGCAAATGCTGGCGCACATGTATTGGTTGAGAAGCCGATGGCAGCTACGGATGAAGAAGCGGCAGCAATGATTGAAGCGGCAGCGAAAAATGGCGTTAAGCTGATGGTTGGACATAACCAACGCTTCATGCCGCCGCATGTAAAAGCGAAGGAATTGCTGAAAACGGGCATTATCGGCAAAGTATTGACATTCCGTACGTCGTTCGGCCACCCAGGTCCGGATGCATGGAGCATTGACGGCGCAGAAAGCTGGTTTTTCCGCAAGCCGGAAGCGATCATGGGCGCAATGGGCGATCTTGGCGTGCACAAATCCGACCTGATCCGTTGGCTGCTGGACGATGAAGTGACTCAAATTGCTGGCTTCGTTGGCACAGTAGACAAAGACAGCGATGTAGACGACAACGCAAACTGCGTGCTTCGCATGAAGAGCGGCGCAATGGGTTCGCTAGTAGCTAGCTGGACTTATTATAAAGGTGAGGACAACAGCACGATTTTGTGGGGCTCCAAAGGCGTTATGAAAATCGGTACGCACCCAGAAGATCAAGTAATCATTGAGCTGCGCGACGGTACAGTGGAGCGCTACAAAACAGGTGAAATCTCCACAAATGAGAAGCAGCTGTCGAGTTTCGTGATCGATAAATTCATTGATTCCATCGTCAATGACACAACTCCTGCTGTAACGGGCGAAGAGGGCCGCAAATCACTTAAAGTTATTTTGAGCGCCTTCGAATCCCAAGCAACGGGCAAATTCATCGACATCAACTAATTATTATTCATTGATCTATTCACACTCTCTATATGGTAGGGATAACAAGCTAAGCGCGTTATCCCTAAAAAACTGCCTTCGCCGACTTAAATGGTGAAGGCTTTTAAAATTGGTGGTGAAGAGTGGCAAGTGGTGGAGTGAAAGGTTTGAGCTGGAGAAGCGTGAGCGTTCGTTTTTGCCTTTGCATTTCAACCGTTGAGCGGTCTAATTCATGAAATGCAAAGGCAATGACGATCGTAGACCAAACCTTTCGCGCAGCAGCTTGTGCCCATATTTCACCATCATTTTTAACGTCTCTCCGTCTCAAGGAGGAGAGACACTCGGGCGCTGGTATTGTTTTTAGCTTAGTATATAGCAATATAGAATAGCATATGGTAAATTAAGTACAACAGCGAATACGTATCGTTCACTATTCGATATTATCGAATAGCGGCAGCAATAGCATTTCAATGAAAGCAAGGAGCGTCGATTATGAATGTGCAGTTTAAGAAAGGTGTGCTGGAGCTATGCGTTCTCGTCTTGACATCGGAGGGAGACCGTTACGGCTATGAACTGGCGGTGAAAATATCGTCCAAGTTCGAGGTAGCCGTCGGGAGTGTCTATCCGCTGCTCAACCGTCTAACACAGGAAGGCTACTTTTCGACTTATCTCAAGGAATCAAATGAAGGGCCGCCACGCAAATATTATCAGCTGACGGAGGCCGGCTGGCTGCATATGAGAGCGCTCATTGTGGAATGGTCGAGCTTCTCGACAGCTGTAAACGAAATTATTGAGGAAGGGATTCGACCATAATGATGACGAAACAAAATTATATGGGTGAGCTGGAGAGATTGCTCGCCAAAGTGCCTGAGCAGCAGCGGCGAGAGTGGCTGTTCGATTATTATAGTCATTTTCAGCAGGCAGAGGAGCATGGGCAGAGCGAGCATGAGGCGGCCTTGGAATTGGGTGATCCAAGACAGATTGCGAGCGAGCTGCTGCTTGGTTATAAAGTAGAGCGGGCTGAAGCGGACAAAAGCTTCGGCAACACGTCTAAGGCGGTGCTTGCAACGGTGAGCTTGGGATTTTTCAATATCGTATTTGTATTAGGGCCTTATGTGGCTGCAGTTGGCGTGCTTATTGCCCTATGGGCGACTAGCTTTGCGTTTGGATTGGCAGGCGTCACAACGGTGCTGGAGAGCATGTGGAGCGGCATGTTTACACTAACCCAAGCAGCCTCTATTGGGCTCGTCCTCATTGGCTTGAGCATTTTGCTGGGCGTAGGCGTTAATGCTCTGACAAAAGGATTTTTCGCTGCAACGGTTAAATATTTGAAGTTTAATACGAAAATTATCAGGGGGAAAAAGCAATGAGAAAGGCAATAGCTGTCGCACTTATTTTACTGGGGATCGGATTAGCTGGTGCCATTTATTCTTTTAGCTGGGATGAGCTGCTGTCGTTCGGAACGAAGCCTGTAAGCCAGGAGAAAACAATTGAAGCTGCTGGCGTAAGCAGCTTGACGGTAGAATCAGGCTCGATGGATATCGAAGTGGTACGAGGCAGCTCAGATCAAATTGTTGCACACTTGGAAGGCCGGGTAAGCTCGAAATATTTAAACAAGGTAAAGCTCGAAACTGAGCAGAACGGAGATAAATTAGTCATTAAGAGCTCGTTTAATACGGGTTTTACTATAGGTATCAACTTTTCTTCCATTAAGCTCATTGTCGAGCTGCCTGAACGCAGTTGGGATGACGTGACGCTGAAGGCGAACAGCGGCAGCATCAGCGCAGCCGATATGAACAGTCGCACTTTGGTGATGCTAACCTCTTCAGGACTGTTGAAGGGTGAGAACTTGTCTGCAGATGAGATGGAATATAAAACGACTAGTGGAGAAATTGAGCTGCTTGGCGTGACTGGGGAAAGCATGAAGCTGGATGTCAGTTCTGGCAACATTAAAGTCGAGGACTATAAGGCAAAAACGGTCAAGTTCAACGCGACAAGCGGCGAAGCAAGCTTTATTAATGGTACGGGAGAGCTGAACGGCAAAGCGAGCAGTGGAAACATAAAAGTTGAAGCGGAAAAAATTACTCACAGCATGAAGCTCGATGTTACCTCGGGCAACATCGTCGTTGAAGCGGAGCAGCCGCCAAAGTCTGCTGAGCTTAAGCTGAAAACATCATCGGGTAGCCAGAAGGTGGAATGGAACGAGGTTCAAGCGGAAAAAGAGGATGATCGTTCCTTTGCTGGCACAATTGGGGATGGTTCGGACATCTCAATTGATTTGAAAACCAGCTCGGGCAATATTACGCTTAAATAGCGTGTGTAAAATAGGCAGCAAGCTGAAGGTCCCGCGAAGCCAAGCGCAGCGGGGCTTTTTTCTATTTTATATATGTTCTGTGATTGGAAAATGAGGGGTTTATGAGCGGATTCTAATATGGCGGATGCTTTAAATGAAGGACATGCGGACATGGAGTGAAAAAAGGCAGGCGCCACGATTCTTTCAGCCGCCTTTACAAAGTGAGCAGTTTCTCATAAACGCCTGAAAACGGTTTAAAACGCGAGGAAATCGCTTGTTTTACCATTTTTTGAGCCGTGTAACCGCCCAAATGCCATGTTACGATAGTTTGCGTCGGGATGACCGGCACACACAAATTACACACAACTTCGAGGAGGAGATTTCATAATGAAGAAGCAACCATTTAAAGTAGGTGTCGCTGCCGTAGCCGCAGCCGCATTAATCGGTGCAGGCGTAGCAGTACCATCGACGGTGGGAGCAGCACCAGCAGTGAAGGCGAACTCCAAGATTACTGCTTATAGCATTGACCAAGACTTGTTGAAGCAAATTGCGGAGCAATACGGAATAGATTTGAGCAAGATTAACTTTAACGGTATTACAATCAGCTTCCCTAACGGAACAACAACGGATACAGGAACAAGCAAGCCGAGCACAGGAACAAGCAAGCCAAGTACAGGAACGACGAAGCCAAGCACGGGCTCTGGTTCCACTGGCAGCACGAAACCAAGCACAGGCTCTGGTACCACGGGAACAACGAAGCCAACGACAGGAACAGGCTCTGGTTCTTCGAATTCGGGCAGCGGTACAACTGTCGATCAAAGCGCTTATCAAAGCGAAGTTGTCAAAATTGTAAACCAAGAGCGTGCAAGCGCTGGTCTTCCAGCTTTGACGGTCGATGCACTGCTTACAAAAGTTGCGGTAGCAAAAGCGAAGGATATGGCCGACAACAAATATTTCAGCCATACATCCCCAACTTACGGATCGCCGTTTGATATGATGAAGAGCTTCGGTGTTAGCTACTCTTACGCAGGTGAGAACATTGCTGCCGGACAACGCAACCCGTCCGAGGTTATGACAGCATGGATGAACAGCACAGGTCACCGTGAAAATATTTTGAGCAAAAACTTCGGCAAAATCGGTGTTGGCTATTACAACGGCCAATGGGTACAAGAATTTACGAACTAGAAGTGAATAGAAACAAGCGATCATAAGCTAAATCTTTCACGCCGCGCAGCTTCTTGCCCGCGCGGCTAAGTAAACGATGGACTTAATCGATTTTGGAGGATATTTGCGATGAAAAAGCTTAGTATTTCGGCTGCTGCTCTCGTGCTTACGTGCGCGCTGGCAGCAGCCCCCGCTAACGCGGCGGTTCAAACACATAAAGCGGCAGATGGCGATACGTTCTGGAAGCTGTCCCAGCAGTATAAGGTTGATTTAGACAAACTGCTAGCAGCTAATCCAAAAATTAACCCGCTGAACATAATGGTAGGCATGAAATTGAATGTTCCGGTTGCGGCTGCAGCGGTGAAAGCAAATGCCAAAGCAGCGGCAAATTCAGATAGCGCGGCGAAAGTCAGCGCTCAGGCACAGCCTAAAGCAGCAGTAATTAAAGCGGAAAGCTTGTCGGCAAAAAGCATTATTGCAAGCAACGGCAATAGCTATACGTTCAGCAAGCAGCTGAATGTAAAAGCGACCGCTTACACAGCGGCAGCCTCGGAAAATGGAAAATGGGGCGCCGTCGATTATTTTGGCAACCCGCTTAAAGTAGGAACAGTGGCGGTAGATTCCTCGGTTATTCCGCTTGGAACGAAGCTTTATGTGACAGGCTACGATTATAATGGTTTGCCGAGTGGCGGCATGATTGCTGTAGCGAATGATATGGGTGGAGCGATTAAAGGTAATCGCATCGATATTTTTGTACCTGGAAGCACAGCTACTGCTAAAAGCTTTGGCATTCAAGACGTTAAAGTATATATGGTCAATTAGAGCAACACGTCAAAATAGGTCTGTTGCGTTATCCAATTTAACGCTGTTTCCAATAACCCTATGTACAAGCCTAGCGTTCCTCGACACTGAGGAGCGCTTGGCTTGTTTGTATATCTGCAAGGGGCTAACGGATGCGCCTTTCCGCACTTTGTCCGAGCAGCTCTGGCAATGTGACAATGCGATAGCCCTTCTGCTGAAGGGAAGCAATGAGCTGCGGCAGCGCCTCGATTGTACCAGAGAGGCTTTGCGTAACGCCGCCACCGGCATGCTGCAGGATGATGGAGCCTGGGCGAAGCGTTTTATGCATATTGCTTAAAATGACCTTGCTCGAAGGGTTGTTTTTCCAATCTGCCGAATCAACATCCCAATTCACAACGATATAGCCGTTGTTTTTGGCCCAAGCGACTTGATTAGGCAGCATTTCGCCATAGGGTGGCCGAAAAAAGTGCGGATGATACGGAATAATTCGACTAATGATCGCATCGGTATGCCACACTTGACGGTGAAAAGCATTCGGTGACAGCTTCGACATCACCTCATGATTGTAAGAATGATTGCCGATGATGTGGCCTTCGCGATGAATTCTTTTTACGATTTCGGGATACTTATTGGCTCGCATGCCAACAAGAAAGAAAGTTGCCTGAACATGATGCTTCGCCAATATATCCAGGATCGCGGGTGTAAAGCGTGGATCAGGAGCATCATCGAATGTTAGCGCTGCTTCTTTTTTTAGGCGCGGTCCGTTAAGAAAATAGGCGCCGGGATAGCGCTGCTGCAGCTTAACCCATGACATGCTGTCGGCGCGGCGTTTTTTGCCTGATTTAGCTTTATCCGCCTGACTTAGGCTGCTGCTGCTGTCTGCTATGGCCGCCAGCTCGGCGCTTGCCTTGGAGCTTGCACTCAGCGCTTCTGTGGATGTTAGGAAGGTGGCGATAATGAGCAGCAAAATCATCAATTTGTTCAGGCGCTGGAGCATTTTATGATGTCCTCCATTCGGTCGGGCATACAGCCGTAATAAACGTTATTTTTCCCTAAATAACGCCTTTCATCCGCTTTACAAGTCAAGGGCACAGGCTTAAAATTAATGGGATTAGAACATAAGATGGAGGTTTGAACAATGCCGTTATTAGATATGCCTGTTCATGAATTACATAAATATCAAGGCAGCAGTCCAAAGCCCGCAGATTTCGATGCTTATTGGGAGCGGGCCCTCGCTGAGCTTGAAGCAACAGATGCGAATGTCGAATTGGTGGCAAGCGCTTTCCAAACAGCTTCTGCGGAGTGCTATGACCTGTATTTTACAGGGGTGCGCGGCGCGAGAATTCATGCCAAATACCTTCGCCCTAGACAAAGCGGTCAGCAGCCTCACCCGGCAGTTGTTATGTTCCACGGCTATTCGGGTTCTTCTGGGGACTGGGCGGATAAGCTGAGCTTTGTATCGCTTGGCTACTCGGTGCTGGCACTGGACGTTCGTGGACAAGGTGGCTATTCTGAGGATAGCGGCAGAGTCAAAGGCACGACGCTAAATGGGCATTTTGTTCGCGGCCTTGATGGCGATGCAGACAATATGCTGTTCCGTCACATTTTCCTTGATACGGCGCAGCTCGCTCGTATTGCAATGGAATTGCCTGAGGTGGATGCAAATGAGGTATATGCAACGGGCTGGTCACAAGGCGGTGCTCTTACGATTGCATGCGCAGCACTGGAGCCGCGCGTGAAGAAGCTGGCGCCGGTTTATCCATTCCTCAGCGACTATCGCCGCGTGTATGAGATGGATTTGGCAAAGGATGCATACGCTGAATTGCGTACGTATTTCCGCCATTTCGATCCGCAGCATAAGCGTGAGGAGGAAATTTTTACAAAGCTCGGTTATATTGATATTCAATTTCTGGCGGAGCGTATTCGCGGAGAGGTGCTGCTTGGCGTAGGCCTCAGTGACCCCATCTGCCCGCCTTCGACCCAGTTTGCCGCCTACAATAAAATTCAGTCGCCGAAGCGGGTGGAAATTTATCCGGATTTTGGCCATGAAGGTTTGCCAGGGCTGCATGATCAAATTATGAATTTCTTCGTTCCAGGTAAAGCAAATGGCTGAAGATAGGTATCGGCTGTTAAAGGAGCGGTTTAATCTGATTGTAGATGAGCCTGCTGAAGTGGTCTACACAAGTGCCGCTGCAGCCTTGCTTGAACAGCCTGTGATGGAGGAGCTGCTTGGAATATACCAGCCGCTTGTGAATGGAATGGAGCAAATCGTTGCTGAAGTTTATGCGGCCTCTTGGTTTCGCAGGCCGATGCTGGCTCTCGTTTATTTGCTGGCGAAATATCGCATGGCTCCAAATTTGTCGCTGGATAATTTGACGCTGTATGTGTGCAAAGCAGACGGATATTATCATGTGTATTTCAGGTTAAACAATGCTGAGCTGCTTCAATCTCCAGCTACGGAGAAGGAGGCTGGGGAATGGGCACGCGCGCGGCTTGAGGTTTTTTTTCACGAGACAATTGCTCCGTTTTTTCATAGCATAGAGCGTGCTGGAACGGCGAAAGCCAGCCTGCTGTGGGGGCAGCTGCCCACGTCGCTTGCGTATGAGTATGGTGTCATGATGGCTTCCTCGGAAAGCGAAGGGGTGAAGGAATCCGTTGATACGTTGTATAAGACGATGAAGACGCTTGATCCTGCGATTTTTTATCGCAAAAGGAACCCTTTGGATGTTAAGTTTCAATATACGGAAGCCATCGATGACCCGGCAAAACAGATGCGTATTAAATATGCTTGCTGCCACTATTATAAAGTCGAAGGCGGCCGTTACTGTTATACCTGCCCGCGTATTAGCAATACGGAACGGGACCAGCGTCGCAGCGAGCACCGTGCGAAGCTGAAATAGAGCTTGCCGAAATAGAGCTTGCCCAAATACAGGATCATTGTCGCTTATGCATGCAGGGTGGCAATGATCTTTTTGGCAAAATAAATATTATAAGGAAGGGGAAGGTGATTGCAACGATATAGCTATTATCATTTTCGTTATTTTTCACGTTCCTCTGAGCCACTCTCAATAAAGCTTTTTGCATTATTGTTTGTCATTGGCAGTACGGTTTTGCTGGTAAAGATTTTTTTTCGCTTCATCGACTTTTTGTATGCGATGTAAGCACTTGCCATCATAAGGAGTTCTTTAGAATCGGTTTAAATGTAAAGGAGGAGTCATCTCTCCCATTAGAGATATAACTAACCATTTTTAATTAACTGAAAATTGCGAATTTTCTTATTGTAACTTCATGATTTTTAAACTATAATGAGTCCCAAGAACTATACATATAGAGATAATTAGGGAAACGCGTATATATAATGACTTTTTTACAACTAGGAGGAATGTGGGTATGGAGTTGGAATCAATGTCGCTGGCAAGACAAGTTGATTTTGTGTTTCGGCAATTGGAAGAGGAATTAATGAATGCGATTGCAGGAACGGTATGTATACATATCCGCAACAATGCGGTTGGTAAATTTGGGATGAGGCATAATCCTTTAGAGACGAGGAATGGCCAGTTTGAAAAGCTGAACTCAGGCATGACCGCTAAGCAGGTGCAGGATTTTCGCAAGATGGCGATAGAAGGTCTTAAATATAGACGCAATTGGACGCATGGCGAGATTATGTACGATTTTGCCGTAAAAAATGGGGCGGGATCATGGTCGGCGAGCGTCTGTTATGAGTCAAATTACAATACGTCGAACTGGAGCTACCGCTACAAGCAGCCGCGCCAATCGAATTTGCGCGAGCTGTACCCTGGTGCTGAATAAAGCAGGGAATATAGAAGGTAGAAGAAGCCTCCGGAACCGCTGTACGTCAAGCGGAATGAACCGGAGGCTTCTTTTGTTCAATGCTCAGGCTATAAGACTAAAAATCAAAATTTGCATATACATAAGGCGACTCGGGCGCCTCAATCCGTTTAATCGTGTCCAGCTTTAACGTCAAAATTTCGTTGCCATTATACATGGAGGTCATCAGCTTACCCGATACATTTACCCAATCATCTGCGGCAAATTCCTTATATTCGTCTGCATGGCTTACTTGAACCATCAAACCATACGGAATGGCATCCGCCGAGCAGCAGGTCATGGCGAAGCGGCTAACAGCAAAACGCTGCTCCCCCATGTCATCTTCTTTGTAAATAAAACCGCTGATGTCGATCGTTTTGTCCATAAAATTATCGCGGAACAAATCGAGTGTTGTTAACGTCTCGATATAAGTCGCTTCCGATACGGCAATTTCCGGCTTCTGATACAGCTTCATGCCATATTCGGCATGGGCCTTCGTGTATTCATCATACGGAAAACGCTCTGCCAATGTCAGCGGCTTTGGCGCAATGGAAGCGGACGGCTCAGGCAAGGAAGCGGCAAGCTGGCCAGACTCGGAACCGAGTGGCTGGACAGTGGTAGAAGCCGTGAAGCTTACGCCTTTCTTCGCTGCGGCCGTACTCCCGAGAACACCGGCAGGGGAGAGGAAGCCGAGCGCTAGCGGAAAAATAAACAGGCTGTAAATGACCGTGTTTTTGAACACGGATGGCGATGGGGCATGCTCACAGCCGCATTCAGCCGAATGCTTATGCTGCTGGCGCCGCTCTTTCAAAGCGAGAAACAGCTGATGCATGGCTGCTGCATACAATCCAAGAGCAGACAGCTTCACATAGAGCTCCATCCTTGGCGCAATATAAAGGGAGAGCTGATCGGAGCGGGATAAATAAACGATAAGCAAGGCGAATGCAGTTAATATGAGAGCTCTAAACAGGTGATGCTTCATAACCATACCTCCATAATCCATGAGCCGAGCCCAACCAATATGAAGCAGAGAAGGGCGAGCGCCAGTACAATTTTGAGCCGAAAGGCGGACAGCAGCATGAGCATATTTTTGAAATCAATCATCGGGCCAAACACAAGAAAGGCGAGCAGCGGGCCGCCTGTAAACACATTGCCGAAGGAAGCGGCGATAAAGGCATCCGATGTTGAGCAAATCGATAAAATAAAGGCGAAAGCCATCATCGCCATATAAGATAGCAGCGGCTGATCGGCTACAGTCGCAAGCACACTCCGGTCCATAGTTGTCTGAATCGCAGCTGTCAGCATGGCGCCGAAAATTAAATATTTTCCCATCTCAAAAAATTCATCAGAAGCATGTCCTAGCATAGCAGAAAATCGGCTGCCGAGACTGCCCCGAGGCTCCGCGTGATGATGCTCGTGAGAGTGGCTGTGATCATGCTTATGTGCATGATGGTCTTCCTGATTGGAATGGACAGCGGGCTGGGAATCGGCCTCGCCGCGAAGCGGACTTTTGCGCATAAACATATGCATGATCAGTCCGATAATAACAGCGACCGCAAACGCAAGAATAAGGCGAGCATAGGCCATTTCGGGAGCTGAGCGAAAAGCAGCAAAGGTGGCTGTGAACACGATTGGGTTGACGACGGGCCCGGCAAGCAAATATACAATGCCGATATAAGCGGGCATGCCTTTGCGGATAAGCCGCCTGACGACGGGAATCATGCCGCATTCGCAAAGCGGAAAAGCAAGTCCAAGCAAGCCGCCGAACAGGACCCCGGCAATCGGATTTTTAGGCGTAAACCGGCGAATCATCTCATCCGTGACGAATACTTGAAGCAGGCCGGAGAACAGCACGCCAAGCAGGATAAACGGTATTGCCTCTAAAATAATGCTCAAAAATGTAATTTTGAAGGATTGGGCGTGTGAATAGTCCAGGAAGGCGAACGGTGAGGGCCGATTCAAAGCAATAGCGATAATAATCCCGGCACAGCCAAGCGCCAGCAGAAAGCTTATGTAGCGAAACCTGAAAATCGGCATATAAAACCACACCCGCTTTTCTTATAGTAATAATTACGATTATATCACAGTTTATGCTGCCGGAAAGCAAAATAGGACAACTTTATGAGCAGAAAGCGGCTGCTTTGCTGCTTGACATTGGCTGTTAGCGCTGTATAATCATTGTAAATGCGATGACGGGAACAAGTAAGCGCAGGCAAATTGCGACCAGAGAGCCGGTGGGTGGTGTGAACCGGTGCAAGCCTGAAGCCGAATGGGCCCCCGAGCCGAAAGCGAAACGCAGCGATTCGCGCTGCCGATGCTTCTCCGGAAATTCCCCGTTATGGAATATTGAAGGCTGTTCCGATTGTTAAGTCGCCCCATAATGGCGGCTGCGGATAGCGAATTAGGGTGGCACCACGGTCCCTCGTCCCTTGCGGCGGGGGATTTTTTGCGTTGATTTTTAAATTGGAGAGGAAGATTGAAGATGAAAAAAGTATTATCAGGCATTCAGCCAAGCGGTCAGCTCACACTCGGCAATTACATTGGTGCAATGAAAAACTTCGTCAAATTGCAGCATACCGAGCAATGTTTTTTTATGATTGTTGACCTGCATGCTGCGACGCAGCTGCCAGACCCAGCCGCTCTGCGCGAGCAGACGGAAGCGGTAGCAGCTTGTTATATTGCCGCTGGTATTGACCCGGCGAAAGCAAGCATTTTCGTCCAGTCGCATGTGCGGTCACATGCTGAGCTGGGATGGATTTTCACAACGCTGTCTTATATGGGCGAGCTGGAGCGTATGACGCAGTTTAAGGACAAGTCACAAGGCAAGGACTCGATTCCGGCAGGGCTGTTCGTTTATCCATCCTTAATGGCTGCTGATATTCTGCTTTATAACGCTGATCTGGTTCCGGTAGGTGACGATCAAAAGCAGCATTTGGAGCTGACACGCGATCTTGCGGGCAGATTTAATAATCGTTTTGGCGAATATTTCACCATACCAGAGCCTTATATGCCGAAGCATGGCTCACGCATTATGTCTCTCGATGATGGCAGCAAAAAAATGAGCAAGAGCAACCCGAATGCCGGAAGCTTCATTGCTCTGCTTGATCCGCCAGATGTCGTTCGTAAAAAAATTAGCCGTGCGACGACGGATTCTGGCAGAGAAGTGAAATATGATGTAGCGGGCAAGCCTGAAATCAGCAATCTCATGAGCATCTATGCCAACTGTGCAGGCTTGACGATTGAAGAGGTTGAAGCCCGTTACGAAGGGCAAGGTTATGGACCGTTCAAAAAAGCGTTGGCTGAGCAGGTCGTCTCCGTGCTGGAGCCTCTGCAAACGAGATACCAGGAAATTCGCGCATCAGGCGAAATCCACGATATATTGAAGCAGGGTGCTGAGCGTGCAGCAGAAATTGCTGATCGTACGCTAGCTGGCGCAAAGGAAAGAATGGGCTTCCTAGCGCCGAAGCGCTAATTGTTTTGCTGCTTAAGCCGTCTTAGTCTCGCTTTCACAATGAAGCCTGCGCCGATTGAAAATAACGTAAGGATAGCAAATAGCAAAGCGAGCCATGCGTTATAGCTCATGGAAATGGCGGTAGCGCTCATCAAAAGTACAGCAACGACGGCGAAAAGCAGCGATAATGGCTTGGACATAATGAGGTTCTCCTCTAGGGCAGTAACCGCCCGATAATTTTTTTTGAATATCCGAATAGTTTCTTGAGTCGTGCACATAATAAGCTTGCAAGCTTGCAACATATCACAGTGCCCATACTGAAAGGAGAAATTCCTCATGTCTAGCAGAAGCAATACTTTGGTGGTGCCACAAGCAACGCAAGCTCTGAATCAAATGAAACTTGAAGCAGCTCAAGAGCTTGGTGTTCAACTTCCGGCAGATGGTTATTACGGCAATATTTCTACTCGCGATGCAGGTTCGCTGGGTGGTTATATTACGAAAAAACTAGTTCAAATTGCCGAACAACAATTGTCTGGCGGTTACCGTTAATCGTTTTTTCTATACAAAAGGCAACACAAGGGAGAGGCTCAGGGGAAACCCTGGGCTTCTTCTTTTTTCTTTTGACACGATGGCATAAAATAAAGAAAAGCTCTTTCCTTCTATTGTGAAGGAAGGAGCTTTCCGCCGTCAACCCATAAAGACTGGGCTGTTAATAAGTATTCATTCGCAGCCGCTTCATTAGCCGTTCGTCGCTCAGCCAGCCAACGTAAGAGCCTAAAGTTTTATATTCCTTGTCCATTAACAGGACACCGAGAAAAGGGTATTGCTTGCGATGTCGGTAGCGAACATCGGACCAACGCACCTCATAGCCCCATTCATGCTCTGTGACATCAGCGCAGGCAAATTTGGTTAAGTAGAGGAAGGAGCGAATCGCGGGATCGCTTTTGGATCTGGCAGCCGCGGGATGATCGGAGCATTTTACCCTGTCGACCCAGCGGAGCGAGCCATTTCGCAAATCGCCAACAGCGAAGCTGCCATCCTTCATATGCTTGACCACATTCCATATGCTGAGTGATACGGTCGGAATGAGCAGATATCCGTCTGCCGAAAGATTTTCCTTATCCAAGGCAGGCAGCTTCCGCATAATTGTTTTCTGGGCTATCGTTCGCCATACAAAATAAGCGGCTGTAAACAAATAAAGAATCGGAAAAATGATCGTTGGGCTTATCGCCCCAATTGCCCACAGTAAAATAGCAATAATGTGGGTAATGAAGATCACCGGATCAAAAATGTGTATAATGTTCCATGAAATCCATTTTTCCGTGAAAGGCCGCATCGCTTGTGTGCCATAGGCATTAAATAGATCGCTCAGCACATGGACGCATACGGCGAGCAGTACCCAGCCTCCTACACGGAGCCATGGCAGGCTGCCATGGTAAAACAGTTCCAGCAAGCCGGTAATAACGACAGTCCAAATGGCTATTGCAGGAATCGAGTGTGAAAGCCCGCGATGATTGCGGATATAGCTGGCATTGCCCTTCAGGCGCAGCAGTGTATCGGCATCCGGAGCTTGCGAGCCAACAACCGTTCCAATCAAGACTGCCGTATGCAGCGTTTGATCAGCTGCAATAACGGGGTCAATGGTGGCAAGCCCTGCAAGGCCGATGCCTATAACTAAATGTGTTCCTGTATCCACGGTAGCAACCTCCAGTATCTTCATTCAATCTTCCGTATACGGTAGTATCGACGGCTGAAAGCTGATTTATGAAGGAGAGTAAAGGAAATGAAAAGGGGATGTATTGATGTATATTTGCTTTGCGGAATATCGCATTAAAACAGAAAATAAAAACGAGTATTTACATTATGTAGAGCAAATGAAAGCAGCTCATTCTGCACTCCATGTTTATGAAGGAACAGATCAGCCCGATTTATTCGTTGAGGTGTGGCAGGCAGAAAGCTTGGAGGAGGCGGAGGAAATAAAAAAAGAACGCCTGAATGAGCGTTCTTCTTGGCGCAAAATGGCCGATTGGGTGCCGGGCGGCGCGGCAAAGGTACATGTGTGGACGTTTAAGCCCATTACCGCTCCATAATAAAAGAAGGGCAAGAATAGTAAAAACGCTATTAGCGGCGGCTATTTAAACTAGTCGCGGCTTGTGCTTAGCGGTGTACTGTTTGTAATCATGTTGCCTTGAAATGGATACTCATAATTGATTGGACCATCAAAGGTGACATAATCCAGATTAATGGAAAGAAGCATATAGCGCATGCCTGTTGTTGGATCGCTAATAATAATGTGGTCGCGTCCCGCAGCCTCTATAATGCCGCGGAAGGTTTTGGCGTTCCATTCACGGTTGTTCTCATATGTCATGTAGAAGGTAGCCATTTTGCCACGGTTAAGCCGTAAAATATTTTCTACGTATGATTCCTCTACGATTGGAACTGTAACCACATTGCCGCCTGATGGGGTTACGAAGGAGCCGCTAGGGACGTTAACCGGCATCGGCTGCATCGCTTGCATGCCCGCTACCTGCTGCATGCCAGGCATTTGGCCCCCCATCATTGGCTGCATCATTGCCGGCATCGGCATCGGCGTTGGCATTGGCTGCCCGCCCATCGGATGAGGATAGCCGTAGCCCCCTGTATTTGCTGGACTAACCGCTGTTTTGTAACCATAACCATTCGTCATTTGAAATTCCTCGCTTTCCAAATAAAAAATCATTTGTTACATTTTCTTTGATGCTAATAAACAGTTGGACAATTAGCCTGGGTAGGAACGAAGAAGCAGTGAGCTTTGAAGCGGCCGCTGTTCGACTGATTGTACCAGGTGCCAGGACAGCCAGCAGCGGGGCGGAAAAACCAGAGCGCATTGGACGCTGGATGCTGCCGTTCGCCTTTAATGACGCGCTCGGCGAGTCGGATGTCGCGATCGCGCGCTTTTTGATAGAAATAGCCTTTTTGGGTCGCCTCAAAGCCGCCGGGGCTTTGAAACACCATCTGCGGAATGGAGCGAATATTTCTAAAGTCGAGGCAATTGCCTAGTACGCGGTTGACACCAACATTGCCAACCATCAACATGCCAAGCTCACCATCCCCCTCCGCTTCTGCGCGCATCAGTCTTGCCAGCATTTTCGTATCCTCTGCACTTGTCTTGATGACTGCCACAGGCAGGCTCCTTTCAACCCTCAATGATGCTCCACCAAATAATAGGCGAATGATCATGGGCGTTAAACTACATACTTAGTGTATTGTGAGCCCAGAGAAAGGTTCCAAAATTATTTTTGCTTTTTGAAATATAAGCATTTATAAGTTTCACATGTATAAATAGGCTTATATTTCTCCGACAAAGCTCTTCGCACGTCCCAGAAGGACGACGAAGTCGTTTTTGCTTGAGTGGCAAATTGATGAACAATAAGCTTGAGCGTTGTCATTACGTGGTTTTTTCTGTATGATTAAGAACGATTGACCAATGAAATGTATGGGCGCTATCTGCGCCTTGTCACATACTCGGGAGGCTCGCTTCGTGTTTAAGGACTTGATAGCATTGACAAAACCAGGTTTGCTCCGGCTCAATATGTTTGCAGCTGTTGGTGGCTTTTGGGTAGCTTCCAAATGGCAAATTGCTTGGTTTGATCTGATCTGGATGCTGATTGGCTCCACGCTCACGATGGCGTCTGCTTGCGTCATTAATAATTATTGGGATCGTGAGCTGGATCAGAAGATGGAGAGAACGAAAGGACGAGCTTTGCCGACAGGCCGAATGAAGCCGCTGTTTGTGCTTGGGTACGGGCTTGTACTCGGCATTATTGGGGAATTGGTGCTGTTTATAGCCGTTAATCCGCTTACGGGCTGGTTAGGGCTTTTGGGCTGGTTCGTATATATCGTTATTTATACGATTTGGTTGAAGCGCAGTTCCACTTGGAGTACGTCGGTGGGTGGAATTTCAGGAGCGATGCCTCCGGTAATCGGTTATTGCGCAGTAACGAATGAAGTGGATGCAGGAGCTTGGCTCATGTTCGCTCTGTTATTTTTATGGCAGCCGGCTCATTTCTGGTCGCTTGGCATTAGACGCGTGGAGGAATATCGCACGGCTGGCTTCCCTCTGCTGCCTGTTGTTAAAGGGATTAGACGGACCAAGCTGCAGATGATTCCTTATGTAGCTCTGCTTATACCTACTTGTTTTCTCATGTTTTATTATGGCTACACTGGGTATGTCTTTCTAGTGTTGTCCGTTGCAGGGAGTGTATTGTGGGCGGTGCACACGATTCGCGGCCTGAAGGCGAAGGATACGGAAAAATGGGCAAAAACGAATTTTCTTATCTCGGTCAACTATTTAATGGTTGTATTCATTGTAATGATCGTTAATACGGTGAAATAACGCGTCATTTTGGGACAAGTTTCATGGGGGGAATGGGGAAAATGGATTTTTTGAAAAAGCATAGCTTCAAAATTGCTGTGCTGGCACTTTGCCTGGGGATGGGCATTTATTTATTAATGACCAATGTTTTCAAACCGGAAACGCCAATGCCGGTTCTGCAAGAAGCGCCAGCCTTCGAGCTGACGGATTTGGACGGCAATAAAGTGACGAAGGAGTCGACGAACGGCAAAGCAAGATTGGTGTATTTTTATTTTGCCAATTGCCCAGACGTATGTCCGCCGACGACATTCCTATTGTCTCAGGTACAGGAAGGCTTGGAGAAGGAGGGCATACTGGGAACAGATGCCGAAATGATCTCGATTACGTTCGATCCTGAGCGTGATACAACGGAGGTTATTAAGGCGTTCGCGGAGCGCAATTATGCCAAGCTGGATCAGGGCTGGCTGTTTTTGCGGGGGAATGATCCAGAGGGAGCCATCAAGCTGTCTCAGGATTTTGGTGCGAGCGTCATTAAGGATAAAGAAGGAACCGGCTTTACACATATGAATGTGATTACTCTAGTGGACAAAACAGGCCAAATCCGCAAGTGGATTTCCGCAAGCAATGAGGAATTGACTCCGGAAAGCATCGTTGCTGATATGAAGCGGCTTGCCAAGGAATAGCGATGTCTATCTTTTATCATATTTTATGGAGTAACGTTGCGCCGCTTACATTGATGATAGCTATCGGCTTCTCAATGCAGCGGCTTTTTTCTTTGGATATCAAAACCTTGTCTAAGCTGAATTTTTATGTTTTTTCGCCGGCTGTCATTTTTCAACTGCTGCGTACGACAGAGCTTGAAATGAGCCTTATTTGGAAGGTGCTGCTGTTTGTCGTTATCTTCATGCTGCTGCAGGCTATAGCAGTAGAAATCGTTGTGAAAATGCGCGGGCTGCAGGGAGGCATGCGCGGCTCCATGCGCAACAGCGTGCTGTTCTATAATAGTGCCAATTACGGCATACCGCTCAATCAGCTGGCGTTTGCTGGGAATCCCATGACGCTGGCGGTACAGATATTGGTCATGACGACGCAGTCTTTTTTGCCGAATACGTATGGCATCTACAGCGTGAACGCTCATAAGCTGTCATGGCGCGATACGCTGAAGACGATTTTTTCTATGCCGATCATTTATGTCATTCCGCTCGCTTTTCTACTAAAAGGGCTGGACGTAGATTTGCCGCAGCCGCTGCAGACGCCAATTGAATATTTGGCAAATGGATTTATTGGGACAGCGCTTATTACGCTCGGTGTCCAGCTCGGCAGCATGAAGTGGCGGTTTGACAAGCGTCTGCTGGGCAATGTGCTGCTGTCAAATGGGCTTCGGCTAATAGGGGGCCCGCTGCTGGCAGCTCTTGCTATTTGGCTGATCAGCGCAACAGGGCTGTTCGTATTCGATAAGCTGACGACTGCGGCGCTAATCGTGTCGGCCTCGGTGCCTACCTCGCTGAGCAGCGTGCTGCTGGCGGTGGAATTCGACAATGAGCCGGAGTTTGCTTCTCAGGCGGTGTTTTTGTCAACGGTATTCAGCATTGTGACGGTATCGTTCGTTATTTTTATACTTCATATTTAATCTTGCGGGGGAGGAGCGGGAGGAGGATACAGAATATGTTCCTCTAATCCCGCTTTTTCCAATTGGGCGATGACGTATTCCTCAGGGGTATGCTCTACGCCTGAATACCCGCGCCTCGTATAAATATGCTCGGCATCAGGGAATACATCGCGCAGCATGCCCCGAATGCGTTTGCCAGACGAATCATTGTCTGTGAAAATATAAACGTGACGCTCGGCGATTTGCTTGCGCAGCTTCTCAAGCTGCTCGGTCCCGGGAGTGCCGTATGTACAATAGATCGGAATGCTTTCGTCAAGCACGCGCCTGACGCGGCTTTTATCATTCTTTCCCTCTACAATTATCGCAATGTCTATCATGCTGATCACCTTGTTTTTTTAAAATATAACAATTTATAAGCTTCACATTATAAATGGGCTTATATTTCATCGCGAAACGGAAGCTTTACCGCCAAAGGACGGCTTCAGCCGTTTACGCTTGCATTCAGTGTATCAAATTACAAGGGGAAAAGCTTGCGGACGTCATGATGAGAAATGGGTTCGCGTGACGAGCGGGCTGCGGCGGTGGAAAGGGAGAATCGACACAGCGAGCATCAAGGCGAGAAAGGCGATATAATACGGCGACATATAATCGCGCAGTTGACCGGCAAGCATTGGCCCGAGGAAGGCGCCAATCGAATAGGCAATGGATAGAGCGGAAAAGGTGCGGCCGTAGCGTGCGCCTCCACTTAGCTCAATAAGCAAGATTGAAATCGCGGGAATGACAATGCCTTTTGCCATGCCTACCATCAGCAGCATAACGGCAAAGGGCAGCGGCGAATCAGCGGCGATGCAGAAATAAATCAAAGCCAGCGCGAGCGCTCCCCATAAAGTACGGCGATAGGCGGAGAAGCGGTTGAGAAACAGCATACTGAGCGTAATTAGGGCGCCGATGCTGACAACTGAGAAAAGCAAGCCCGTCGTCATCATGCCAGCGGTCGTTGTCGCCATGAGCGGCAGCTCAAAGGAGAGTATGCCCTGCGCGCAGCTGATGCCAACCGGCAATACATAAATGAGCCAGGATACGGACCTCGAATCGGCAGGCGCCGGGGAAGCCAGCTTTTGGGGCTGTATTCCGGCAGGAGTGACAGGGACGGCTGCTGCCGGGATATCGCGGATGAAAAACAGCGCGCATATCGCAGTAACGATTAAAATCCAGCCCAGCATATAAAACGCGGTGGTGAAGCCGATTTTGGCCACCATATAAGCGCCGGCTGCTGGTGAAATGACGGTTGCCAGCGTATGAACGAGCCCGTTGCCAGCCATAAGCTTGCCCTGCTCAGTACGGTTGCTCGTCATACGGGCAAGCAAGGCCAGGCATGCCGGCGAGAGGAAGGCGAGCACGAAGCCGCTAATAGAGCGAAGGACGAGCAGCTGCCAAGGATTCGTCACCTGAGCTTGAAACAAGAGGATGACCCCTGCTCCAAGCAAGCTGAAGACGATAAACAGCCTGCTGCCAAAGCGGTCAACGCCATAGCCGGCAATGAGGTTGCCAGGCAGATGCGTAATGGAGTACATGCCCATCATCAGCCCGATGAACGAGGGCGCTGCGCCAAGCGAGATGGCGAAAGGCGTCAAAATCGGATATTGCGCATGCAAATCAAAAAAGGCGACGAACAGAAAAAAATAGAGCCAGATGGCGGTTTTCATCAGGCTTCACCTCCAAATTGTTATCAGCCTAACAGGGAGCGTATGGATGGCGGCAGCGCGGGTTCCATACATAGGCCATGCCCCTGAGCCATATAATTTACTTGTACGCCAAGGTCGGACAGGATATGTCTGTATAAAGCAAGGTGCCTAGCGTTTACGCTGGATTACAGCTGGGGTATAATGTTTGATAATAGCAGTGTCCGCACGTTATAATAGGAGGGGTCAGGTTGGAGTTTCTGGATTTTACAAGTTATGATTGGAATACTTGGAGCGATTTTCTGAAGGAGCATTGGTTTGTGCTCGCGATTGCTCTTGTTGTGCTGCTGCTTATTATCCGTATCGTCAAAACTGTTGTGAAATGGGCTTTAGTCGCCGTTATCGTGTTTGGCGTTATCGTCTACAGCGGGTATACGATGGAGGATTTGAAGGCATTTGGCACAAAGCTGGAGGAAACAACCGGAAGCCTTAAGCAGGAAGCCATTTCAGCTATGATCGGCGAAGCGAAGAACGCCAAGTTTACGACGAATAAAGACGGCTCCTATACCGTCGCGACAGATAGCGTAGCGCTGACTGGGATGCCGGGAACGAATGAGGTTTCCGTATCTTACCGTGGAAATGATTTATTCAAATTGCAAATTGACGAGACGATTCAATCCATTATTGATCAAGCCAAACAAAACAAACAATAAGCACTTTTACTATAAATAATGTTTTTGAGCAATGAATGAGGGGGATTACGGGAATGACGGAATGGATTCAGGCAGGCAGCCAAAGTATGATGGAGCCTGTCACAGCTGCCGTTCTCCTGGTGCTCCTTGTCTCACTCATTCAGGGTTTGATTAGGGGCGCATCGGGATCGGCGAGGCGCCTTTTCTTTTTTGTGTGGGAAAGTATCGTCATCGTGGCTTGTCTTGTCCTCGCTTCGCATTGGGCGGGCAAGCTATCGCCCGTCGCAGCGGATATGCTGAGGAAGCATGTTATCGTCCCTAGCAGAGAGCTGGGATCGATTGAGCAGGCATGGTACACATTGATAACGAGTATAAGGGATTTTTCGCTGCTGCGTTATGTGCTGCTGTTTCTGCTCATTTATATGCTGCTGCGCGTTGCTGCCTCCGGGCTTAACCCGTTGTTGGAGCCCATATTTAGGCGAAGGGTTCACGTAGACGGGGATGGTCGCCAGCAGGAGCGGCGGATGGCTCTCCCAAGGCAGCGGGCGGCAAGCCGCGCTTTTGGGGCATTGTTAGGCGGTATCCATGGAGCAGGCCGAGCTTTCATATTCATTGCTGTGCTGTTCGTGTATGTGTCCTTGCTGCCGAATGGCGTTGGAGCACAGATGATTAAGCAATCGCCGCTGTATTCGCAGGCTGCTGTACTGCTGGAACCGGTGGCGGGCGATATGCTCGCTGGACGCGGGCCTGTATTGGCCGAGGCGATGCAGGCGGAATTCCAAAATATTTTACAGCGAAAATATGAAGTGATTGATTATGCCATTCCTGCAGATATTGAGCAGGCGGCGGTGCAGGTCGTCAAGGATGCAAGGACGGATGAGGCGAAAGCAAGGGCGCTGTATGCATGGCTAGGTACGCGAATTGTCTATGATTGGGACAAGGCCCGCAATTATGAGGAGCAGGGCATTTGGCAGGAGCAATCTCCGCAAAACACATTTGATACGCGAAAAGGTGTTTGCATCGATGTTGCGAGATTGTATGACATGATGGCGCGAGCTGTAGACATCGAGGTGCGGGTCGTAACGGGGCTTGGCGCAGATGGGAAGGGCGGCTTTGGCCCCCATGCGTGGAATGAAGTGCGTATAGATGGAAAATGGCTGCCGCTGGATGCAACTTGGGCTTCATCGGGTGATTGGTTTAATTCGCCTGACTTTGAGCAGACGCATATTCGGGATAAGCAGCTAAGCATGTAATTTAAAATATAAGCATTTATAAGTTTTACACCTATAAATACGCTTATATTTCACGGACTGAAACGAGCTGCACCGCCAGAGGACAAGGGCAGCCGTTTCACCTTGTATATTTAATTCATAATTGAGGTGAGCATGTTGACGGATGATCCACAGAAAAGGGAAATTAATAATAAACGCCATTTCTCCTTTCGCCTGAACTTATTTTTCTTTATCGTCTTCGGTTTGTTTAGCGTACTGATTATTCAATTGGCTATTTTGCAGTTTGTAGAAGGGCCGACGCTTAGTGCGGCGGGCAGTAAGAAAAGCACACGGAATGTGAAAATCGCGCCGATTCGCGGCAATATTTACGACTCTGAAGGGAAAGCGATTGCCTATTCCACTTCGATGCAGTCGCTTTATTTCAGCATACCGCCCAATTATAAGTCGGCAGAGCTGAAGCAGCTTGCTACAGAGGAAGCTACCAGACTTGTAGAGGTATTTGATAAATACGGAGACCCGGCTTTTAAAATGACGGTGGAAGATGTCATTATGCAGATGGATTTAGGGTATAGGCTCAATACGATTTCGACGCCGAGGCGTATCAAAACAGGGCTGACGAATGCGGAGATTGCCTACTTTCTCGGCAATAAGAGCAGCTTTGTTGGCTTAGATATTATGGAAGAGAGCGTGCGTCACTATAGTCAGGATACGACGGCGGTTCAGCTTGTCGGATACTTGAAAAAATTTAAAGGTGTACGCGAAAACTTGGATTTTTATGGAGAAAAGGCGCAGGAAAAAGACCCTCAGCTCCAATATTTGGAGGATGAAGAGGTAGGGTTTGACGGCCTTGAGCTATTATATCAAGATATTCTGCGTGGTAAAAACGGGCTGAAAAGCTACCCGGTCAACAATCAGGAGGTTATTGTAGGCCCTGTACAAATTACGAATCCGGAAAAAGGCGATGACCTCTATTTGACGATTAATCGGGGTGTGCAGCAAACAACGGAGCAGGCGATTATGGATCAGATTAGAAAAATCAGTACCTCATCCATATCTGCTGAACGTGCGCCTTATGCAAAAATCGGCTTTGCAGTAGCGATGGAAGTGGAGACAGGCAAAGTAGTAGCAATGGCTAGTATGCCGGATTATGATCCGAACATTTGGGCTGGCGGCAGCATTAGCCAGAAGGATTATGACAACATTGAGAATGTCGTTAATAATGGAACCATTACGGAGATCTACCCGAAATACGATTCGGATGAGGAGCGTAAAAGCCATCCCTCTTCACTTGTTCCACCCGGATCGACGCTTAAGCCGCTTTCTGTTTTAATTGGACTAAATGAAGGCTTATTTACAACGGAATCGATTTATAATGATACAGGCGTATTCAAATTCGGTAAAACAGGTCATGAGGTTCCAATAGGTAATGCTGGTGGTCACGTCTATGGACCGCTTGATCCTGCTAAAGCAATTGAGAAATCCTCGAACCCCTTTATGGCTGCAATGATTGGGAGCAGGCTGAACCAAAAATATCCGGGTATTGAGGGTGTTGATGTCTGGGACAAATATATGAAGGAATTTGGCCTGGGTGTATCAACAGAAAGTGGACTTCGCATGGAGAAAAAAGGAAGCGTCGATTATTACCATGAGTTTGAGACAGCAAGTGCGCAATCCGCGCTCATTCGTGCCTCGTTCGGTCAACAGGCTCGTTATACTGCCTTGCAGTTGGTGCAGTACGTAACGATGCTTGCAAATCATGGCAAGCGGATGAAGCCGCAATTTGTCAATGAGATTAAAGATTTCGAAGGCAATGTTGTGCAAGCCTTTGAGCCCGTGGTACTCAATACAGTCGATTTCCCTGATGCTTATTGGAAAGAAATAGAAAAAGGAATGGGAAAAGTTGGCGTGCAAGGCTTCGATGGCGTAAGCTATACCTTTAATCGTAAGACAGGAACAGCACAATCGTCCGTTAAAGGCAGAATGGCGGATAACGGTGTATTTATCGCTTATGCCCCTGCTGACAAACCCAAACTCGCAGTTGCTGTCATTATGCCGGACGGCGGTTTTGGCGGCTGGGCAGCAGCGCCGGTTGCCCGTAAAATTTTTGATGCCTATGATTATGAAGTTGGCCTAAACGGCGTTCCTGGGAAGGCAAAGGATGTCGCGGCTACAACGGATACAGAAGCTGAAGGTACGGAAACAACGGTGCAATAACATAGTTTAATAGCTTATTCTATAAGGCCTTTTCAACAGCGCTGCTGATTGGAGAGGTCTTTTTTTAAAAAAAATGTTGCACTAGAGAAACTTTTTTGTATAATATAAACAAAGAGGCGCTTAGCTAACTTACATTCGCATAGGCAAAATAAATCAAAGCAATGAAAACAAATAGATGGGCAGGGGATTGGACTAATGAAGAAGCAGCGTAAAATGAATTCGGCGTTGAAGAGGTTAATTATGACGTTAATGTTTTTGGCTTTATCCGCAATTGTATTGGCAGGCTGTACAAGCGGCAGTGGCAGTGAGGCAGCAAACGGAGATGGAAAATTAAAAATCACGGCGACCACCGGAATGATCGCTAATGTGGCGTCAGAGGTTGGCGGAGACGATGTTGCAGTAACAGGACTTATGGGGTCGGGTATCGACCCCCATTTATACAAAGCATCCCAAGGTGATGTAAAGAAGCTGGATCAGGCTGATATTATTTTTTATAACGGCTTGCACCTGGAAGGGAAAATGGGGGAGATGTTCGAGAAGCTGGAGAAGCAAAAGCCAACAGTGGCAGTCTCCTCGCAAATTCCAGAATCGGAGCTGCATGGCAATCCAAGCGGCGACTCCACAACACATGATCCGCATATCTGGTTCAATGTTAAGCTGTGGATGTCTGCAACCGAGGTTATACGCGATACGCTAGTGGAGAAAGACCCAGCGAACGAGGCGGGCTACAAGGAGCGGGCGGAGGCTTACCTAGCGAAGCTTGAGGAGCTTGATCAATATGCAAGAGAGCAAATCGCAACGATTCCTGAAAAAGGCAGAATTCTCGTAACGGCGCATGACGCCTTCGGATATTTTGGCGCTGCTTATGGCCTAGAGGTCACAGGCTTGCAGGGGATGAATACGATGTCTGAGTATGGGTCGAAGGATGTAAGCGAGCTGAGAGATTTTCTCGTTGAAAAACAAATCAAAGCGGTGTTCATCGAATCCAGCGTGCCGCGCAAATCCATCGATTCCGTTATCGAGGGTGCTCGCCAATTGGGGCATGAAGTGACAATCGGCGGCGAATTGTTTTCTGACGCGATGGGCGATCCAGGAACGGTAGAAGGTACTTATATCGGTATGGTTAAACATAACGTAGATACAATTGTAAATGCACTCAAATAACAAGACGCAGTGAGAGGCGATGGCTACTATGAAAAATCATTTAAAAACGGCAGCTCCTTTGACAATTGAAGGCTTAAGCGTAGCTTACCAGAAAAAACCGGTGCTGCGCAGCGTATCTTTCTCTGTAGCAGAAGGGGAGCTGATCGGCGTAATCGGGCCCAACGGAGCGGGCAAGTCTACGCTGATGAAAGCGGCGCTCGGCCTCATTCCTCGCCTCAGCGGAGAAGTGCTGATCTATGGCAAGCCGTACCGCCAGCAGCGCAGGCTGATCGGATATGTGCCGCAGCGCGAGTCGGTCGATTGGGATTTCCCAACGAATGCGCTGGATGTGGTCATGATGGGCCGTTACGGCCATCTGGGCCTGTTCGGCCGCCCGGGAGCGAAGGAGCGCAGGCTTGCGATGGAATGCTTGGCGAAGGTCGGCATGGCGGATTTCGCCACAAGGCAAATTAGCCAGCTGTCCGGCGGCCAGCAGCAGCGGGTATTTCTGGCTCGTGCGCTCGTGCAGGACGCTCAGCTGTATTTCATGGATGAGCCGTTCGCAGGTGTCGATGCTGCAACCGAGAAGGCGATTATTACACTGCTGCAAGAGCTGAAGCGGCAGGGCAAAACGGTTATCGTCGTCCATCATGATTTGGCGACGGTCGAGGAATATTTTGATTCTGTTCTGCTGCTCAATGTGGAGCTTCAGGCATATGGCAAGACCGAGCAAGTATTTACACAGCAAATGCTCCAGCAAACCTATGGCGGGCGGCTTGCCTTTCTAGAGCGTGGCGGAAATGCCCGGCTTGCTGTCACGAAAGGGTGAGGCTGAGATGGAAACGTTGTGGAGACTGCTTCAAGATCCGAACATGCAATGGATTTTTCTAAGCTGCACGCTGCTTGGCTTAAGCAGTGGCGTCATCGGCAGCTTCTCCTATTTGCGCAAGCAAAGCTTGATGGGCGATACGCTGGCTCATGCGGCGCTGCCTGGGATTTGTATTGCTTTTATGCTGACGGGCACAAAATCGCTGCTGTTTTTCCTACTTGGAGCAGGGGCAGCTGGCCTTGTCGCTACGTTCGGCATCGGCTGGATTACGCGAAATTCGCGGATTAAGCATGATGCGGCAATGGGGATTGTGTTATCCAGCTTTTTCGGCTTCGGCATCGTATTATTAACGATTATCCAGCATGGCGAATATGGCAATCAATCGGGACTGGATAAGTTTTTATTCGGTCAGGCGGCCGCAATGGTTGGCTCTGATGTACTTACGATGTCGATTGTGAGTTTATCGCTCATCGCGATCTGTACGTTATTTTTCAAGCAATTCAAGCTTGTATCCTTCGATCCCGGCTTTGCGCGCGGACTTGGCTATCCGGTTGCTCTAATTGAGCAATTGCTTATGTTTTTGATGGTAGTAGCTGTAGTCGTGGGCATTCAAGCGGTCGGTGTTGTGCTCGTGGCCGCGCTGATTATTACGCCGGCGGTGTCGGCTCGTTATTGGACGGATAAGCTTGGCTTTATGGTTGTCATCTCTGGCTTGTTCGGCGCTTTGAGCGGCGGAATCGGCACGATTATTAGCTCGCTTGGCTCGAATTTGCCAACGGGTCCGCTGACTGTGCTTGCGGCAACGGCATTATTTTTAATTTCGATATTGTTTGGTCCTCGTAGAGGTCTGCTCGCAAAACGGCTGCTGCGGCTCAAAGTGGCACGGAGCTTCCATGAGGAGCAGGGTCATAAGGAACGGCAGCTGAAGGGGGAAGCGACGCTATGAGCGATTTTTGGATATTGCTGACAGGCTCGCTTGTCGCCAGCTGCTGCGGCATACTGGGAGCTTTTCTAGTTTTGCGAAAAATGGCGATGATCGGCGATGCGATCAGCCACTCGGTTATGCCGGGTATCGTTATTGCTTTTCTGATCAGCGGTTCGCGTGATTCACTCGTTATGATGCTAGCTGCTATGGCTTGCGGTTTGCTTGCTGTATTCCTTATCCAGCTGTTTCAGCAAAGCGGCATTCAATCGGATGCGTCCATTGGCGTTGTATTTACTGCGATGTTTGCTACTGGGGTGCTGCTGGTGAGCCTGTATGCCCGCCAGGTGCATCTCGATCAGGATGCGATTTTATATGGAGAAATTGCCTATGTGCACTGGAATACGTGGACGCTGAACGGCGTCAGTATGGGACCGATAGCGGTATGGCTGCTTGGCATTACGTTAACGGTCATTTTAGTCGTCATTGGGCTGTTCTATAAGCAGTTCAAGCTATGTGCCTTTGATCCAGCGCTTGCGGCTGCCTGTGGCATTCCAGTTGCCTTGTTCCATTATTTATTGATGGGGCTCGTGTCGATGGCGACGGTCAGCTCCTTCGAGAGCGTAGGGGCGATCCTCGTCGTCGGGCTGCTGGTTATTCCTGCTGCGACCGCCTATTTATTAACGGAGCGGCTGAGCGTCATGATCGCTTTGAGCGCAGGTGTGGGCATTGCCAGCACATTCATTGGTTATGGCGTGGCGACTGTGCTAGATGCCTCGATTGCAGGCTGTATCGTTAGTGCTGCTGGTGTGCTGTTCATCTTGGCCCTGCTGTTCTCGCCTAGCCATGGCGTCATCTGGAAAAAATGGCGTATGCGCCGTTTAGCTCAATAATACGCGATATGCGAACTTTTCTTGTGCTGCGTTTCATCGCGCAGCAGTCATGAAGGCCAACCGGAAATTTGCGGTTGGGCTTTATTTTTTTGAAGTGGAGCAGGATCGTTTGGCTTACGCCCAAAATATGATAAAATGGCTGTATTGCATCAAGATATGATGTTATGCAGCAAATGCAGGAGGTAACGATGGCAGATTATAAATTAGTAGCACTCGATATGGATGGGACGCTGCTGAATGAACTGAGTGAAATTAGCGATGAAAATGCGTTGTGGATTAGAAAGGCGCTTGATGCCGGTGTAACGGTCAGCTTTTCGACGGGACGCGGCTTCCGCAGTGCCTTGCCGTTTGCCGAGCAATTGCAGCTTGAAACGCCGATGATTACGGTAAATGGTGGCGAGATCTGGAAGAAGCCTCATGTGCTGCACCGCAGAGCGCTGCTTGATCCGGTATATGTAGAACGGCTTCATAAAATTGCGCAAAAGCACGCAGGCACCTGGTTTTGGGCATACAGCACGAAGGACATCTACAATTTGGAAAAATGGATTGCGCCAGCGGATGATTATGAAGCCCATCATTGGCTGAAGTTCGGTTACTACACCGAAGATGATGTCGTACTTAAGAAGATTTATGAGGAAGTCAGCGAGTGGGATGCGCTTGAAATTACGAATTCCTCGACGAGCAACTGGGAGATGAATCCAAAAGGCGTTACCAAAGCATCCGCGCTGAGCGAGCTTTGTGAAGTCATGGGTATTGACATGTCGCAGGTCGTTGCAGTTGGAGACAGCTTGAACGACATAGCCGCTATTCGCGATGCAGGACTTGGCGTTGCTATGGGCAATGCCCAAGATGCTGTGAAGGAAGCGGCGGACGTTATTACACTGTCGAATAATGAGCATGGCGTTGCCGAAATTATTAAGAAATATGTTCTGAAGGGATGAAAACGGCTTGGACATCTTAGGCTGGTCTCTCGTTATCATTTTATTTATTGTCGGCATGGCGGGTACGGTGTATCCGATATTGCCGGGGGCGCTTGCCATTTACGCCGCGTTTTTTGCTTATGGCCTGTGCATTACCTTTGAGCCGTTCGGCTGGGTCTTTTGGACACTGCAAACGCTCATCGTCGTTGTCTTGTTCGTAGCGGATTATGCGGTCAGCGCCTGGGGCGTCACGCGATTTGGCGGCTCCAAGGCCTCTATAATCGGCAGTACCATCGGTCTTATATTGGGACCATTCGTTATTCCAGCTTTCGGTCTCATTATCGGCCCATTCGTGGGCGCGGTCATCGGCGAGTTTTTCGTCGTTCAGGAGTGGAAGCATGCTGCGAAGGTAGGTATCGGCTCGCTTGTCGGGCTGCTGACTAGTGTGGTGGTGAAGGTTGTTTTGCAGTCCATCATGATTGTGCTCTTTATTGTTTGGCTGGTTGTTTAAAAGCTGATTGATGAAAATAGTGCTGCGCTGCGTAAAAGGTTTGGTTTTCGATCGCTGTTGCCCCAGAAATTTTTGAATATATCCGCTCAGCGGTATAATTTCTGGGGCAAAGGCGAACGCTCCGCTTCTCAAATCCAAACCTTTTACTCCGCTCCGCCTTTTTCATCAACAACCTTCACACAAAGCAGTTCAGACAATCCTTCGCTTTTTGTAGGAAAAACCTTAAAAGCTTAAAAGCATAAAAGCATAAAAGCATAAAAGCAGACAACATGACCTACAACGTTTTGAAATCGTTTTATTATTTTTGGGGGAGCTGAGAATCGATGATTAAAGTGACGGTCTGGAATGAGTTTTTGCATGAGAAGGTGCACGAAGAGGTGCTGCGCGTTTATCCGGATGGCATACATAACGCTCTGGCAGCAGGCATCGCCACCGATTCATTTGAAATCGCTACAGCTACGCTTGATCAGCCAGAGCACGGGCTGACCGAAGAACGCCTGAACAATACAGATGTCCTGATCTGGTGGGGACATATGGGTCATGATCAAGTCGAGGATGCGATAGTCGAACGTGTGCATGGGCGCGTCATGCAAGGCATGGGACTCATTGTATTGCATTCCGGTCATTTTTCGAAAATTTTCAAAAAACTAATGGGCACCGGCTGCGATTTGAAATGGCGCGAAGCAGGCGAGAAGGAACGTATCTGGACCGTGAATCCGGCCCATCCAATTGCTGCAGGCTTGCCGGAGTACATTACTATTGAGCATGAGGAAATGTACGGCGAGCATTTCGATATTCCCGCACCGGATGAGCTCATCTTCTTAAGCTGGTTCGAGGGCGGTGAAGTGTTCCGCAGCGGCTGCACCTTCTACCGCGGCCAAGGGAAGATTTTTTACTTCCGACCAGGTCATGAAACATATCCAACCTATTACAATGAACAAGTGCTGCAAGTAATTAAAAATGCGGTTCATTGGGCAAAGCCTACGGGTGCTGGAGTACCCGTCCGCGGCAATCACCAGCCGCTTGAGCCACTCGTTAAACCATAATCTTGCATTCGAAAGAGAGACATACCCGCTATGAAGAAGGATTCACTTATTAAAGGAACATTGATTTTAGCCATGGCCGCACTGGTCGCCCGCATGCTTGGTATTTTCCAACGGGTGCCGCTGGAGCATATGCTGAGCAAAGAAGGCTTGGCAAGTTTTACCGTCTCTAATAATCTATATTTAACCTTACTTATTGTAGCAACAGGGGGCATCCCGAGTGCCATTAGCAAAATGGTGTCCGAGCGTTATGCGCTTGGCCGCCAGCAGGAAGCGCAGCGCATTTATAAGGCGGCGCTTTTGTTCGGTCTGGTAACAGGACTAATCTTGTCTACTTTGTTGTATGTTTTTGCACCACAGCTGGCAGCATCTCAAGATTTGCCTGACGCAGTATTCGCCATTCGGGCGATAGCGCCGACGCTGCTCTTGTTTCCTCTAATCGCCATGATGCGCGGTTATTTTCAAGGGCGCCAGCTGATGATGGCGGGCGGGCTCTCGCAAATTATGGAGCAAATTATGCGCGTTATTGTCGGTGTCGGCTTGGCGATTCTTGTACTCGCCTGGGGCTGGGGTGACCAGATGGGAGCAGCGGCAGCGTCCTTCGGCAACTTTTTCGGAGCGATAGGCGCTATTGCGGTGATGGTGTGGTACGCAGTCAAGCTGCGCCGGACGGACAAGCTCGAACTGGACAAAATGCCAGCAGGCAGCGAGGCTGCTCAAACGGTTGCTTTACAAAAAGCCGAGGCCTCACGTATTCCGTATCGCGCTATTTACCGGGAAATATTTTCGATTTCCATCCCGATTGTCGTTACAGCAATAACGGTTCAACTCATGTATATGGTTGATAATTACTTGCTCATGAAATTGCGGGCGGGCGTTTACAGCTATAATCAGGCAGTCGAGGTATTGGCTGATTTTGGAGGGAAGGCGCAATCCATTGCTGGTATTCCACCGATTTTGGCGATCGCGCTAAGTACTTCAATTATTCCGGTAATATCTTCTGCTTTTTCCGTGCGGAATATGTCAGAGGTTAATCGCCAAACGTCGCTCGTTATGCGTATTGTACTGTTTACAGGCATTCCAGCGGCACTGACGCTTGCTGTTCTAGCCTATTCGGTTACAGGATTGCTATTTACAGGGCCGCAAGGCAGCGGCATTGTGGCGGCTTTGACAGCAGGTACGATTTTTCAAGCGACGATGATGATCAGCAATTCGGTATTATTCGGGCTGGGCAGACCGCGGTTAGCGATGTACAACACATTAATTGGTATTGGGCTCAAGCTGCTGGGCAGCTTCGTATTAGCTCCGATATTCGGTATGTATGGGCTTATTGCCGCATCCACGCTTTGTTTTATTTTTATTACTTGGTTTAATTTGCAATCCATTCGCAGCTATGTGCAATTCAACGTGCTGGGTCGCCGCTGGGTGCCTTATTTTGCAGCGGTACTCATTTCGATGGCAGCAGGCTGGGGAGTGGACAAAGGCCTCAGATGGCTGTTAGAAGGCTTTGCATTGCCGGATAGGCTGGCCTATCTGATTTCTCTCATTGCTGCTGGCGTCGTTATTGGCGGTTTGTATTTGGGTCTGCTCATCTTGCTGCGCGTCGTGACAGCGGAGGATGTCAAAACATTCCCTGGACCGCTTCGCAAGCTGTTTGCCAAGCTGTTCAGGCTGACTGGCCGTGCTGCGGTGTAAGCTTCATTAAAAATAAGGAATGGATATGATTTTTGCATCCTTTCTCTTGTTTCCATACATTTACACCGGTCTTAGGCTCATGTACAATAAAGAGGATTTTATTCATTTTTAATTTGTTGGCGAGAGGGGTTACGTACATTGAAAAAGCTGGGGAGCATAAAAAAAGGGGTCGCCTTGCTGCTGGCCTTGGTGCTTGTGTTTGTTGCGGGCTGTCAGGCTATTAGCGGTGTCGATCTGAATAAGGCGATTACGAACTCGCTTAAGGTTACTTCTTATGAGGGCGAGCAAACGTTGTCGCTGCAATTAAATTTAAGTGAAGAAGACCTTGAAAATATGGACGAAGATGAACTCGCGATTATGAAATTGATCAACAGTGCAAAGCTTGAGCTGACAAATATCAAGGTACAGGATGACACACATGTATCTTACAGCGGCAAGCTTCTGCTGGCTGACACGATTTCCATTGGCTTTTCACTCAAAATGTCCGATACAACGGCGGTCGTAGAAATTGAAGGGGCGAAGCAGCCCTTTACTCTGGACATGAGCGAAGCGGGCTTGCCTTCCTTAATGGGTATTTCTGGCGCGATTGGACAGTCCGTAACGGATGGTCCGGCAGACGCCTCGCTCGTTGAGCTGGGCAAAGAAATTATCGATGCCATAAGCGGCTATTTTATTAATAATTTGCCTAATCCCGATCAAATTTCAGTAAATGCGGTGCAGGAATCGATTAATGGTCAATCGGTATCCTTGATGAAAGTTCATACGGAGCTGAATGGTCCCGCAATTTGGACATGGATTAAAAAATATGTTGATGTTCTCGTAAGCGACCGTACTGGTCTGGACAATATGGTTAAAGGCTTCGTAGAAGTGCTTTCCAGCCATCCTGAAGTATGGGAAGCGATTGGTGAAGTAAATCCTTTTGACCAGCCGGTTGTGCTTGATGGCCCTACACAAGAGGATACGATTAAAGAAATGGCAGACAGCCTTGCAGAAGAGCTTGCGTATTTGCAGGAGGAACTGCAGGCGATAGAGGAAGAGGAGGACGGTCTTCTCCTCGATTCTGTATTCAACAAGGCTACAACACTGAAGACAGATGTTTATGTGGACAGCAAGCTTGACATACGCAAGCAAGTAGTCGAGGCAAGCATTACGCTTGGCGATACCGAGCCTGAGACGCAAATGAGCATCGTCATTCGCTCCGAGAGCCAGAAATGGAATGTGAACGAAGCGGTGAAGGCGGAAGCTCCAGTCGTTAGCGAGAATGCCATTGAGCTGGATGATATGTACGGCCTTAACGGCTACGAAACACTGCAATGGTTTGACAAAAGCTCCTATGCTTATGATCTGTTAAAAAATACGTTCCATGTGGGCGTTCAGACGGTAGAGCTTTATACACAGGATTATGGCAATCCGCCAATTATAACTCCTACGAATATTACGCTTGTGCCTTTGCGTGATGTGGCGGAGCAGCTTGGCGCTACGATTTCCTATAATAAGAAAACGAAGCAGCTGACGCTATTCGATAAGGCGACTGATACAACCATTATGGTGAAAAGCGGCAGCGATACCGCCATCGTAAACGGCAAGTCGGTGAAATGGTCTTATCCGACAACTACTGTAAGCGGAACGGTTTATGTTTCAGCCCGCAATCTTGCGAAGTCGCTTGGCGCATCTTTGAAATGGGAATCTTATTACGACTCAGAGAAATATTTAGTCATTGAACGTGAAGTTGGATAAGAAGGAGGAATGAACAAATGCTTAAATTAGCGACAGATGCTTCCTTCCGGGAAGCTGTGCAGGCCGATGAACTGACGGTTATCGTATTCAAAACAACGTGGTGCAAGGATTGTCATTACATTGAGCCATTTATGCCGGAGCTTGAGCAGCAGTATTCGGGCAAAGCGGTTTTTTACGAAATTGACCGCGATGATTTGCCAGATTTGTCATCCGAGCTGAATATTCTCGGCATTCCAAGCTTCCTTGCTTTTCGCAAAGGCCAGGAAGTTGTGCGGTTCGTTAATAAGCTTCGGAAGTCGCGTGAGGAGATCGAACAGTTTGTGGATCGCGCCTTGCAAGTATCCGATGCTTTGGCGGAAAACCAATAAGCACAATTTGCAAAGTCCGTGCGGCGCCGTCGCACGGATTTTTTTATGGTCACAGAAGCATCATAATTAGAGCCTTGATGGACAAGTGTCACATTTTCAACATGGCTTTTGGCATATTTTATGGCTATAATGAGTGGTAATTCAAACGAAAAAAGGTGATTGTACGAATGGTTTCAAGCCGTTTTCGCAAATTTTCAGTTGCAACATCTCTAGGCATGCTAATCATACTGCTGAACGGTGCATTGGTCACGAACATGGATGCTGGCAGAGGCTGTGGAGATGACTGGCCATTATGCCATGGAAAATTTATACCAGCCTATACATTAGAATCGCTTATCGAATACACGCATAGGCTTACAACGGGTATTGAAGGACTTTTGGTCGTAGGGATGTTTATTGCGTCGATTATGTTGTTTAGACGAGACAAAATCGTCTATAAGCAGCCGCTTGTATTCGCAAGCAGCTCCTTATTTTTCACAGTTGTACAAGCACTGATGGGCGCTGCTGCTGTAAAATGGCCGCAATCTCCATGGGTGATGGCGATTCATTTTGGCATATCGCTTATGGCATTTGCTTCTACCCTATTGCTCGTTTTATGGGCATATCGCAATCGGGATGGGCGAGCGGTCGAATTTTCAGTGCCAAGATCTGTTTTTCCACGTCTTTTAGGACTGGCGGTATATATTTACGTTGTCATATATTTAGGCGCTTATATTCGGCATACCGATTCCGGCGGCGGCTGTCTGGACTGGCCGTTATGCAACGGGAAAGTCATTCCTGACTTTGAAGGAGCCGAGACGATTGTATTCATTCACCGCATAGGTGCCGTTATATTGTCTCTTGCGATTGCTGGCGTATACCTGCATATTCGCAGGAAAAGTGGCGCAAATGGGGGGCTGGCTCCCATGGCTAAGCTCGCGCTCATTCTCGTGCTGACGCAAGTATTAAGTGGAGCTCTGCTCACATTGACGATTACAAATTCAAATTGGTTTGTTTTTACAAATTTATTGCATAATCTCATTGTTAGTGCACTATTCGGCGTTATAATGGATATGTTGGTGCGTTCTTGGAGGCTGCGGGAAGGCGCTAGATAGCCTAGAGGGGACGGAGGCACACAAGATGTTGCGATTTCTGTTTGACGAGCCAGAACGGGCATTAGAGGGACGACACGGTGAAACGGTGTGTTTAATGGAGCAGTTTATATCGCAGCTTCATAGCAAGGTGGAGGCGGGCAAGGATGTAGATCATAAGCTTCGTACGTATGAGATCTGGACACGCGGTTTAATTTCTTCCTTGAATGAGCTGGAGCAAAGCCATTATGCAACGCTTCGCTTCAAGCAGAAAATCAAATCCAGCTCGGTCAGCCAAATGCAATCCGATGAGTATCTTATGTACCAGCGTTATGTTTATTTTGACAAAAATGCGTTCATTCGCGTTTTCGCTTTGCTTGATAAAATAGGCATTTTGCTAAATGATCTGCTTGCCATGAAGACAGAGCGGATAAAGCCGCATTTTTCCTATTTTACGGTGCTGCGGAATATGCGCGAGCGCGGTGTTCATCGACCGCTGACAGGCGGCCTTGATGAGGTCAAAGGCTTAACGCGGGAGCCGATGGCACGCCTGCGGAAACGGCGCAATGCAGAAATTCATTATATGAATTCCGAAATGCTTGATGATCTTGTGCAAAGCCATAAAGGCTATGGACTGGAAGTAAAGCTAGAAAACATCATGGCGCAGTCACAAGACCTGGCGGCTGGAGTAGCAATGGTGACCGATACTTTATACCTTACGTTCCAGTACGCTTGCGGTTATATACGAAAAAGATAATTGATTCGTAATCGCAGGGAGGAAGCACTGTTGGAGTTGAACGGGAAAACGGCGCTTGTTACAGGGAGCGCCAAAGGTCTTGGCAAAAGAACGGCAATCGAGCTTGCGAAGCAGGGCTGTCATATCGTCATTAATTATTTCAAGAGCGAGCAGGAAGCCCAGCAAACGAAAAAAGAAATCGAACAACTCGGAGTAAGCGCTATCATTGTGCAGGCTGATCTTTCAACGATGGAGGGCGCGACGAAGCTGGCTGATGAAGCGGCAAGCTGGAGGGGCGGCATCGACATTTTGGTCAACAATGCGGGACCGTTTGTTAGAGAGCGGCGGCTGTTTGCCGAATATGAGTTTGCCGACATATCGGACATGCTTAACAGCAATTTGCTCAGCGTCATGCTGCTGGACCACAAGCTGCTTTCAGGCATGCGCAGCCGTGGCTGGGGCAGAATTATTCATTTTGGGTTTGGCCACGCGGGAGAAGCGCGGGCTTGGCCCCACCGAGCTGTATATGCGGCTGCCAAAACCGGTCTCGTTTCCTTTACGAAATCGCTTGCCGTTGAAGAAGCTGCTTATGGCATTACTGTCAATATGATTGGCCCTGGCGACATTCGCGGGGCGAACAAGGAACGGACGATTGCCGAGGTAGAAGGCCAGGAGGATGCGGAATCACCGCTTGGTCGGCCCGGTACAGGTGAAGATGTTGCACGGGTAATCACCTTTCTATGTGAACGGCGGTCGGATTTTTTAACGGGGAATATTATTAATGTCACGGGCGGATTTGATCCGATTCGTCCTAATATTAAAGGTTTGTGAACCGAGCATATGCAAGTGCCTGCCCGCAGCTGAATAGAACATGCAAACAGCGAAAGCCCGGTAGTCCTCTGAGGACACCGGGCTTTCGCTATAGCTTGCTTTAGCGTACGCTTAGAATACTTGAACGACTTCGACTACGCCTTCAACCTCTTCAAGCAGTGCGCGCTCAATACCAGCTTTAAGCGTGATTGTGGAGCTCGGGCAGCTGCCGCATGCTCCCATCAGGCGAAGCTTAATGATACCGCCCTCAACGTCTACGAGCTCGACGTCTCCTCCGTCGCGCTGCAGGAACGGACGCAATTTATCCAGTACGTCCAATACTTCATCGTACATTGTGCTTTGTGCTTGTTCACTCATTGCAATCATCTCCTTTCTGTCTTATTATAGTACAAAGTCGTGCAATTGAAAATGGATACCTACAGCAAGGTAAGGTGTAAAGCTTATGTTTAAGACAATGATTGAATATTGTACAAGCAATGCCCACCATGGAACCGTGGACATTATGCAGAAATTCGAGCAAGAGGATCTCTACGAAATTACAGAATATGGCTGTCTAGGCAACTGCGGCGAATGCTACTTAAAGCCGTTTGCCCTCGTCGAGGGGGAAATTGTCGCCGCCGATACCATTGATGAATTATATGGCAAAATTCATGAAGCTATTATTCGCCAAGAGACCGATCGTGACGCGCTTGACAAGCTGCTGGACGATCTTTAACCGAAGTGGCGCTTGGACCGCCATAAAATGCCGCTTTTTACGAGGCGTGGTACACGGCCCATAAGCGGTGTGCCGCCCATAATGCCAAAGCCGCTCTTTTTGCCGAGCGAACCGAGAACGCCCTTGAGCTTGATTTTGCCAAGCCGGGGCGTTTTGTCATGCCAAATGGCCTGCATGACTTCAGCGATTTGCTTGCCTTGCGCGCCAGCCGCCTGTCCGCTTGGGGAGAAGGGCAGTGAAGCACAATCTCCGACGATGAACACGCCGCTGTGGGAAGGGAGCTGATGGTGCTCATCAATAATTAGCCTACCTTGATTATCCTTCGGCAAGTCCAGACGCTGTACGATTGGCACCGGCTGAATGCCTGCCGTCCATACCGTTACATCGCTCAGCAGCGACTTGCTGGAATTGTGATCGTGCAGGACGCCCTGTTCAAGCTTGCAAAGGGAAACATTGCCGAGCATTTCAACTTGGTGGCCTTTAAACCATTCTGCGACAAACAATTGCAGCTTGCCTGGGAAAGCAGACATGACGCCTGCACCGCGGTCAATAATGCGAATGTTTAAATCCGGACGGCTTTCACGCAGCTCGGCAGCTACTTCAACGCCGCTGAGACCGCCGCCTACGATTGAGACCTGTCCATAAGGCTTGACGTCATTAAGCTGTTGATACGTTTTACGTGCGGCAGAAAACGTTTGAATGCTCGTAGAGAACGCCTCTGCCCCTTCAATGCCATGGTACTTATCCGTACAGCCAAGACCGATAACGAGCCAGTCGTAGGAGATCGGGTCTTGCTGCTCCAGATAGACCAGCTTATTATCGAGATCAAGATTGTCAACCTCGCCATAAACCGTGCTCACGCGCGAGTCCGTCGGGAACTTGACGCGCAGCTCCAGATCGGACACGGTTCCGGCAGCGAGAGCATAATATTCTGTCTTCAGGCCTTGGAACGGCATGCGGTCAATTAGAACGATGGATACATCAAGTGGAATATGCTTCTCAATCAGTTCTTCAACAATCGCCAGGCCGCCATAGCCGCCACCTAAAATTACTAATTTTCTCATTTACGCCTCAACCCCGCATTATTATTAATCTGATCAGTCATGGATGCTGCAAGGGTGTGCATGTAAACCGGAAGCAGATCCTGCGCTATGCATACACGCCTTAATATATGTGATTGGTCAGATGATTACTCATAGATCTTAACTTCGTTGTAGAAGGTGTCACGTTCAACTGGAACGCGTCCTGCACCTTTAATAAGCCAAATCAAATCCTCACGGGTAATGCCTTCTGGCGTAAGGGCGCCTGCGGCGTGGCTAATGCGTTCCTTCACAATTGTTCCGTGAGCATCGGAAGCTCCCATCGTCAGGGCGACTTGCGTCAGCTGTGTGCCAATATTAATAAAATATGCTTTAATATGCTGGAAGTTATCGAGCATGAGACGGCTGATCGCGATCGTTTTCAAATCCTCGAAAGCGGAGTTGCGGCGTCTAATGCCCGCTTTAGGATTTATCGGCTGCATCGACAAAGGAATGAAGACCAAGAAGCCATTTGTTTCATCCTGCAGCTCACGAATTTGAAGCATATGTCTTACGCGATCCTCTTTGCTCTCAATGGAGCCGTACAGCATCGTTGTATGTGTTTTTAGGCCAAGGTTATGCGCCGTGCGGTGAACATCAAGATATTGCGACACATCGGCTTTCGTTACGCGCATTTTTTTACGGTATTGATCCGACAAAATTTCGGCGCCGCCGCCGGTCAATGATTTCAGCCCTGCATTCATCAGTTCTTGGAGCACTTCTTTGTACGTCAAACCACTAATCCGCGAGAAAAAATCAATTTCTGCTGCTGTATAAGCCTTCAGCGTGACATCTGGATATTGCTTATGCAAAGCTTTCAGGGAATCGACATAATATTGAAAAGGCACATGCTGGTTGTGGCCGCCAACAATATGGAATTCGCGTACGCCCGGATGAATATGCTGTTCGACGTATTCGATCATTTGCTCCCCAGTCAGCGTGTAGGAGCCAGGCTCGCCTTCATCTTTCCGGAAGTTGCAAAATGCGCAGTGTGCTTCACATACGTTCGTGAAATAAAGGCTCATATTTTCGATAAAATAAACCTTATTGCCATTTTTGCGCAAGTTCGCTTCGTTCGCGAGTTGGCCAATCGTCAGCAAATCATCTGACTCATACAGAAATACGCCATCCTCGAGCGTCAGCCGTTGCCCGTTTCGAACCTTCTCAATAATTTCCTGCATACGCTTCTGTTCTGTAGGTACCGCGATAAACATATCGGCATCCTCCTTCAATTTTTCCGAGTGGTGTTGCTATTAAAAAGATGGCCGGCGAATGCAATCGTCAGCTCAATCGGGTCAACCTCAGATAAGGACATCACTGTCGGTACTGATTGGGCTAATTGTGAAAAAAGTAACTTGCTGATCCGATTTGGTTTAAAATATAAGACCTTGAGATGACATTATTATAAACCTCTATGGTTGCAGCGGCAACTATTAAGTCATAGCTTTGCCATAAACGGAAGCGGGCAAAGCACTCTTGAGCTGTTTCATAAAGAGGAGTATACTATATGTATAAGCATGCATTAGAATCGTATTTTGCAGGGAGGTAATGAATGATGATTACAATCAGTGAATCGGCAACTGATAAAATAAAAGAAATGCTGGAAGCGGAGGGAACTCCGGAAATGTTCCTGCGCATCGGTGTGAAGGAAGGCGGCTGCAGCGGCTTTTCCTACAGTATGGGTTTTGATGATGAGCAGTCCGTGAATGATCAGGAAATGGATATGACGGGTCTGAGAGTCGTCGTTGATCAAAGTAGCCTGCGCTATCTGAACGGCCTGGAGATCGATTGGAAGGAATCCGCTATGGGCGGAGGGTTTACGATCGAGAATCCGAATGCGAGCGCTACATGCGGCTGTGGAAGCAGCTTCCGCACAGCGACGGACGCGGGCAAGCCTGCTGAAGCTGGCGAGTGCTAAGCCATTTTTGAACAGCTTGATTAAAGCTTCATTAATAATGAAGTAAACCATCTAATAGAGCCATAAACAGGGAGCAGCTAATCGGCTGCTCTTTTTTTATGAAAAATTCACTCTTACATTTAACGGTAGGCTGCGGGCCTGCCTTTGCCGAGAAATTTCGCGAGCTGCTTTGCGTATTTGCGCAGGAAGCGATTATTTTGAAGCAGCTGAGGCTACCCGCAAATTGTAGCTTACACGGATTATATAGAAGCAAATGGCACGGCGATTCCTTATGGAAATCCTGGGAAGCAGCTTATTTTTACTTCAAGCGGCTATTCGCCGTTGGAGTTTTATTCGAAACGTCGCGGCAGGAGCCCGTATCTGATATTTATAGTCTAGCGGCTACACTCTATTCTATTTTTGCGGGGAATGCGCCGCTTGATGTACGGCAGCGTCTGTTTGAAGATAATTTCGCCGCGGTAAGATCGTATAACCATCGCCGCATTAGCGCGCCTTTCGAGAAGCTCATCCAATGGGGACTTGCGATGTCGCCAGAGGAAAGATGCGGTTCTCTCCGCTAGTTCGCCATGGCGAACTAGCGGAGAGCTTATTTACAGCTAGAAAGAAGCAGGATATGCAGCTCTAGCTGGAAAAAAAGCATCGTTACTTCTATTATAAATAGCAAGTTCTTCCACCACAGTTGTGACATTTTTGTACAGATCAGCGCGAGTCATTTTCCAAATAAAGATAATAAAGTATGATTGTCTATGCTAATATCCTATTCAATGGATTAATGGACAGGTCTACCTCTCCGATCTATTGTAAAGGATTTTTTTATTCACAAAAGTAGTCTTGATAGAAAATGAGGAAGATTCAGAGAACATTATTTATCGTTCTGGTTAAGTAAACAGGAGTTTGAATATTTGTACAACTTGTATCAAAATATTGATGTTTCAATTGATAAGTTAATTCGTGGTATCTATGATCTTGGTATCAGCCATGTGTATACTGAAATTGAAGGCTATGGTGAAAGTAGTCTAAATTCATTGGAGAGACTTGTGAATTTGATGCTGATTAATCGTTTACCATTACCAAGCATTGAACCATTTTTAAAATATTCTATAAAAGAAAACAGAGGATGGGGTAATAAATTCGATAGCAGACATTTATCTAAAAATATACTTAATAGTAATTAAGGTTCAATCTGAAAATACTCCCGATTACAAATGAAGTAGTGCTGATGCTGGTAAGCCTTGAACCGGTTATATCGCTTTTCAATGGTTGCATTCTTAAAACTTGAAAAATTTGGCGGACACAGCAGCAGCTATTTCAACAGAATCAAGGGTTTTGGCGCAGGCTTCGGACTCAGGAGCCGCTATTACGCTGCCAAAAGCCATTTTGAAGGGATATTGAGGGCAATAACGGATTTCCTGTCCGCGCGCTGTCTGATATCACATCAAAAGCCAGAATAGCGGTACCTCAGTCCTCCAAAAAAGCAGGAAGCCTCCCTCCCGAACTGCGTGTTCTTAGCTCTAGCCCCAGCTACCGCACCTTCGATCTCAGCAACAAATGCTAGCCGCTGCGGTCCCTTTAGCCATGAATCGTCAGAGGAGATTGGCCTCGAATTAGCGCTAAGCAACCAGCAGCAGACCGTCTACGGTTTGTTGCATACACATCCTAGAACAATAAAATCGAAATCAAAGGAGCATTTATGAAAACAGTAACGGAGTTCTACAATGAACAAATTGCTGAAATAGCTTGGTTTAGCAAGTGTGGGGAAAAGACCCTCCATTATGATTTTTCTTTTGTGAATAACTGGAGAGAGGCAGAGAAGAGCCTCAATGCCAGATGGGATAACTTCAAATTAGAAATTAGAAACGGTCTAACCGTATCTCTGCATAAGAAATATCTTGAAGCCTATAGACAGTGGAATCCCATAACGAATGAAGCAAAAATGCTTTTGAAAAATGGAGTCTTGAATGATATCTCATTGTTCGTAAAAAATAATCATCTAAACGAATCGGTATTTGAAAATGTGAAGTGGGACCTGCTGACGGCTATGATGGAACATGCCTATAGCCCTTATATCGAATCTGGATTTTATACGGAACTGTTAAAAGTATATCAATCTGGACATAGCCCATGCGGCTGGAAAGGAAAATGGCCAGAAGGCCAGTTATTCGTATATTAGGGCGTGTCTGAAAACCCGTTCAGTGGCACTTTCACCGCCTTTTCACCCCTGCCTCGTTCCGTTCGCTTGACGTACCCCCGGTACGCCTTCACAAGCGCGCCTTGCATGGAACGAAAATAAGCATGCTATATATTGATGACAATGAGCTCTTTCGATTTAAAATTCGTAACGATGCAGCGTTCGTCCTCATAAATGGCAACCCCGCTCCAGAGATCATACGGGTACAGGCTCCAATCTCCCTCTCCAAACGAGGTGACGTAGCAGATAAGCTCGCCGGTGAGCATGTCGAAGCGTCCTAGGTTAAAGGTTCGATCAGCCGTTTGCCATACAGCTAGGAATTCGGCTTCGCTGCGAATATGGCAAGCCTGCATGCGGGTCAGTTGTCTGGACCAAAGCTTTTTCTTCGGAGCAAGCTCCACCAGCTGGAGCTTATGATCCGTATTTCCGTCATAGAACAACGCTTGTCCTGCTAAAAAAGCTTGCTGTGGCCGCGAACCGGCCTTTTTTTTCATTTTCCATTCGGGCTCATTGCTGGCCAAATTGAAGGCGATGATCTCGCCAGCATAGCTGCTGGAAACCATCAGCTGCCCATGAAAATGTGGAGTCGCAGCGATCGCCCAGCCGCCCGCATATTTAAACTCATGAGCGATGTCCCATTTGTTTGGGACAATCTCAATAATTTTAGAGCTTCCGGTAGCTGCGAAGTATCTGCCTTGATGCTTTTGAATAGCAGAGTCCAGCCACTTAACCCGATGCTTTCGTTTAGACAGCGTTTTGCCAGTCAACGGGTCAATCGTTTGGATCTCCGTACCGCGGCAGCAGAAAAGCGTCCCATCAATCAAAGACAGGTTATTGCTGCTAAGATCTTTAAAAGCTTTGGACCAACGAACAGCACCGGTTTCCCGATCAAGCGAGCTCCAACTGTAGCGGGAAGCGATAATGATGCTATTTTCAAACAGAAGCGGGATTGCATTGATTTCATCACATAATGCCGCATGATTCGGCAGCGTATAACGCCAGACGATTTCACCAGTCAGCCTATTTACCGCGGCAAGCTCGCCGGCAAGCACTTGTGGTGTTTGCGGCTTGTTTTTGTTCAATGCGACATAAACGATGTCTCCCTCTACCGTAAAATAAGACGGCTCACAAAAGGCATCTTTATCTCCAACTAGCGAAATCTGAAGTACATTCATGCTCCGCGATCAGTCCTTTCCTGTCCCCATGGAATAGAAGGGGGATATTATGAAGTACCCAATAATCGCCGCAGCTTCTCCTCTGTTCCGGATTCCTCCACTGGGGTATAGACGGTGCAACGCAGGTCTACGGTGCCGAGTACTTGAAAGGAGGTCAGGGCGAACAGCATTTTGCTTGTTTTGGAGTGGCGAAATTCGATCGTGACCTCCGGTGAGCGGCTAACCTGGCTGCGCTGCCATAGCGTTTCGAATTCAGGATGGAGCCGCGACATTTCCCCGATAAAATGATCATACCAATCATCGCCCACATATTGGCCGTAATAGGTGCGGAAGATTGCAAGGTAGCCTTCCACGAACGTTTCCCAATTGACAGCCAGACTGCGCAGCTCCTTGCGTGTAAATAGGAGTCGAATCAGGTTCCGTTCGGCATAGGGAATGGCTTTGAAATCGACGAATACATGCGCAGCGGCCTCGTTCCAGCCAACGATATGACAATGCCGGTCGGAAATAATGGTCGGGCAATAGCGCAGCTCCGTTAAGATCCGCTGCAAGGAAGGGCTAAGCTTAAGCTCCGCCTCTTCCAGCTTCAAGCCGCCCCCACCCGTCCCCGCATGATGGCCAAACGCCAGTCCAAAAATATAGTCGCGTTCATCCGCTGTCAGCAGCAGCGCACCTGCAATCGACTCCAGCACTTGGGAGGACACATGAATGTCCCGTCCCTGCTCCAGCCACGTATACCAGGTTGCGCTGACGTTCGCCAGCTGCGCCACCTCCTCCCTGCGGAGTCCTGGCGTACGCCGCCGAATGCCGGCCGGCAAGCCTACCGCCTGCGGCTTAATTCCAGCACGCTTCGCCTTCAGAAAAGACGCGAGCGCTTCTAGCCGAATACGATCGGACAAAACTCTCAAACCCTTTCCATTACGCTGTTATTTATTATTGTAGTATAGCTAATACTAGGATAAACGACAACTTGTAATAGGATAATTCGTTTGCCATAATACAATCAATCGAGATAAGCAGTTTAATCCTGGAAAGCGGGGAACAAATGATGAACAGAGTTGTTGTAACGGGACTTGGTGTCGTATCGCCATTAGGAATTGGGGTAGAGACGTTTTGGGAAGGAATGCTTGCGGGCAAATCAGGAATTGGCCCTATAGATACATTTGATGCAGCGAACCATAAGACGCATTTCGCCGGTCTGGTGCGGGATTTTAATCCGGAGGAGCGGTTTGGGAAAAAAGAAGCCCGCAAATTGGACCGCTTCACCCAGTTCGGCCTCGCGGCAGCGGAAGAGGCGCTTGCCGATTCGGGCTTGCAGCTGGAGCAGCTGGACCGTGAGCGGCTGGCGGTATATGTCGGCTCTGGCATTGGCGGCCTGCAAACGCTGCAGGATAACGAAGGGCAGCTGCGTCAGCGTGGGCCAGGCCGGGTGAGCCCGCTGCTTGTGCCCATGATGATTGCCAATATGGCAGCTGCGCAAATCAGCATCAGGCTCGGCTCGCTCGGCCCGACGCTTGCGCCCGTTACGGCCTGCTCGGTGGGCAATACCGCCATTGGCGAAGCATTCCGCCTCATTCGCGGCGGCTGGGCGGACGTCGTGTTTGCCGGAGGCTCAGAGGCAGCCGTAACGGATATTGCGCTCGCAGGCTTTGGCAATGCGACCGCGATTTCCACCCGCAACGAGGAGCCGCAGCGGGCAAGCCGACCTTTTGACAGCGGCCGGGATGGCTTCGTCATGTCAGAGGGAGCGGGCATTATGGTGCTGGAATCGCTTGAGCATGCGCAAAGCAGAGGAGCGCGCATTTATGCGGAGGTCGTAGGCTATGGAGCGACCTCGGATGCGTATCATATCGTAGCGACGCCGCCTGACGGAGATGGCGCATACCGGGCAATGAAGCTTGCGCTGCAAGAAGCGGGACTAGCCCCTGCAGATGTGGATGTGATCAGCGCACATGCTACAAGTACTGAGGTTGGTGATCGCTCGGAGGCTTCGGCGATTCGCCGCTTGTTTGCAGCAGATGGCAAGCAGCCGCCAGCCGTCACGGCGACAAAGTCGATGCTGGGCCATATGCTCGGCGCATCGGGAGGGGCACAGGCGATTGCCCTCGCCAAAGGCTTGCAGGAAGGCGTCATTACGCCGACGATCAACTACGAGCAGCCGGACCCGGCTTGCGGAGATTTGGACATCGTAGCGAATAAAGCTCGCCGCGCGAATATAAAGGTGGGCCTCACGAACTCCTTCGGCTTTGGCGGGCATAATGCGGTCATTGCGATGCGAAAATTTGAGGGGTAACCCTAAACAACAAAGCTTCGCAAGCGAGCAGAGCGCAGACTGCTGAAATGGCAGGATAACTACCGGGGATAATGTGAAAAAATAGCCCATCCCGCTCATTCGTCCCGCAAATCAGTTATAATAAAACGATAGCAATGCGGAATATACGGCCCTTCGGAGCTGGAGACGAAAAGGACGATGAGAGATGGGAAGAGAGCTGGTAATCGGGCTTGATCTGGGGACAACCAGCGTTAAAGCTTGTATTTTTGATACACATGGCCATTTGGTCGCAGATGTTGAGAAAATGAACACCTTTCACTATCCGCAGCAGGGCTGGGTGGAGCAGAGCGCAGTGGAAATCGAGCGCTCGGCGGTGCTCGCTATCAGAGAAGCGATTGAGAAGGCGAAGGTGCAGGAAGGCGAGCTGCTGGCGCTTGGGTTTTCGGCGGCGATGCATGCGATTTTGACGCTGGACGCTGACGGGAAGCCGACTTCTCCGGCGATTATTTGGGCGGATGGAAGAAGCGCAGGCCAAGCAGAAGCGATGCTGGCAGCAAATGGGGAGCAGGTGTATAAGGCAACGGGAACGCCGATTCACCCGATGACGCCGCTCATGAAGCTGCTGTGGATGAAAGAAAATAACTACGAGCCTTATGAGCAGGCGAGCTATTTCATGTCGATTAAGGAATATTTGCTTTACAGCTGGTTTGGCCAGCGCAAAATCGATTATGCAATGGCCTCGGCAACCGGCTTGTTCAATCCGGCGAAGCTGGACTGGGAAGCAGAGCTGCTGGCGCTTACTGGCATTACAGCAGAGCAGCTGTCCGAAATCGTGCCGCCAACGGAAATTCTCTCTGGGCTGAATGTGGATATTGCTGCGCAAATGGGCGTCTCAGCGGACCTGCCCTTCGCGATTGGCTCTGCGGATGGGCAGCTGTCTAACCTCGGCATTGGAGCGATTCTTCCCGGCGAGGTTGCCGTATCTGTTGGGACGAGCGGGGCGATCCGCCAGCTTACGCATCAGGCGAAGGTGAGCGATAGCCGCGAGACATTCTGCTACTCTTTTACGAAGGACACGTATATCGTGGGCGGTCCAACGAACAATGGCGGCATTGCGCTGCAATGGCTGAAGGAGACGCTGAATTATGAGGGCGGATACGAAGCTTTTCTGGCTGAGGCTGAAAAAATTGCTCCCGGCGCGGACAGCCTGCTCTTCTTGCCGTATTTGAACGGCGAACGGGCACCGCTGTGGAACCAGCGGGCGAAGGGCAATTTCTACGGCTTAACGATGACCCATGAGCGGGCACACTTAATTCGCGCGGTGCTGGAGGGCGTAACGTTCAACCTGTATCAGATCGGCAAGGCGCTGGAGAAGCTCGCGGGCGCGCCGCAGAAAATGTATGTGAATGGCGGCCTGTCCCGCTCGCCGCTCTGGCTGCAAATGATGGCGGATATTTTCGATGCGGAAATATACGTCTCGGAAAACCATCACAGCGCCGCATGGGGCGCCGCTTGGACCGCTCTGGTAGCGGCGGGTCATGCGGCCTCCTTTGAGGAAATTAAGCAGCATATTCCGATGGACAAGCCCGTTGTTCCGAACCCGGAGACGAGCAAGCGCTACAAAGAAATTTATGCCCATTATGAAAAGCTGGCGAAAACGATGGCAGCCTTTTTCTAAAGGGCTGACTATGCTAGCCTGGTAGCAGTTGAAAAAAAGCAAGCCCCGGCATTGTGAGTGATCACCGCCAGGGCTTGCTTTTTTATTCAAATAGCAGGAAAAAATTAGCGGCTGCTAAGTGTTGGCAACGCTGTTTATGTTTTATTCAGCGAATAGCTGTAGGTGTAGCTTTTGCCATCGAGAGCGCTGCGATAAGAGAAGCTTAGTACGCCTTTGGACGTTTCGCCAGTGAAAGCGAGCTCATCGCCATGGTAAGGAATGTCGTTTGTTTCGGCATACTCTTGCTCGGCAGCGGACAGGAACTGCTTATACAAAAGCGTAGCGGTGCCCGTCTTCAAATCGACTAAAGTGAGCAGTCCTGTCTTGTTAGGACGAATAATGAGGTAGCCTTGGCCCATGCCAAGCACGGCATACGATTCATCTTTGCCACCCAGCTTGGGAAGGTCATATTCCTCCAGCGTAGCTCCGCTGCTGTCCAGCAGCGTTAATGTTTTGCCATCGGTCAGCAGCGGATTATTGTTCATCGCCACAATGTTAGGCTCATAGCGCTGATAATACTGAGCCGCAGCCTGCTTGACGAGCTTGCTATCTTTAATATAGGCGGCGTGGGAGCGGTATTGAATGCCGGGCTCCCCGTAGTTTATGAGAAGGGATACCATGAGGCCGTTTGTTCCGATCGCTTTGGTCGACAATCCCCAATAGCCGGTAAGCTCCGGATCTATTTGAAGCTTGCCCGCAAGCTTGGGAATATCAGATTTGCCCAGCGCCGTATAAAGACTGCCGGTAGCCGGATCGATCCATGCTGCGCCTGTCTGCATGCTGCCGCCCGTTTGATAAATGATTTTTTGGTTAATCCCTACTGTGTTGTCGGCCTGCTTCCAAGTCACGCTTGCTCCAATGGATTCGGAGAAAAAGCGCAGCGGAACGTATACACGGCCCTTAATCACTTGAAGAGGAGTGTTCAGCTTGATCTTCTTTCCGTTGTTGATCGCCTCCGTGGAGCCGATCTTTAACGTAACGAGATGTCCCGGATAGCTCATGGTTACGGTTTTGGCTGCTGCGTTCCATGCGACCATCGCTCCGAGCAGCTCGCCAACCTCGCGAAGCGGCATATATACCGAGTTTTGCGATATAAAAGGGGCCGATTCAGTCAAATGCGAATTGCCGTTAATCTTAAGCGTTATTTTCTTGGCGGCTGGTGCTGCTGCCGCTGTTATGTAATTGCTGCTGTTCACTGGAAGCGCTGCTGATGCAAGAGGCGCCACTATTAGCGAAGCTGCAAGACTGATTGCTGGAATGATTGTAAAAGCGGCGCGAAAACGTTTCATCCGTATTCCTCCTGTTAAGGCTGCTGCTATTGCCATGCCTTCTAAGCTTATTCTAAAATTAAAGACGCAGCTACACTACAAATAGTTACAATTTTGGCTGAATAAATTTCAATGTCGAGGGTGATGAAGGAATTAACGCCCTCCAAGTGGAATTCATGTATAATTGCTTTGAAGCAATGGCTACCAATAGCATAAAAAGTTATTTCGGAGGTATCGCATATGACGGAAGTGGCTTTATGGCCAGATTCAGCTTATGAAAATGTGGAAGGTGAGCGCCCGTATTTAGTGCCTCATCTCATCAAGTCAGACAAGCCTCTAGCGGCAGTTATCGTGCTCCCAGGCGGCGGTTACCGCTATCGCGCCGACCATGAGGGCGAGCCGATTGCCAAGTGGTTGAATGATTTGGGCTTGCATGCATTTGTTCTTCATTACCGTGTAGCTCCGCATAAGCATCCTATTCCGCTTGGTGACGCGAAGCGCGCCATGCGGATTGTCAGAAACCGGGCAGCTGAATTCGGCATTGATCCCGCGCGTATTGGCATACTCGGCTTTTCGGCTGGCGGTCATTTGGCTTCCACAGCCGGCACGCATTTTGATGCCGGAGACAGCAGCAGCCCTGATCCGATCGAACGCGCAAGCAGCCGTCCGGATGCGATGGTTCTGTGTTATCCGGTTATTTCGTTTGGAGAGTTCCGTCACGATGGTTCACTGGTCCATTTGCTTGGTGAGGATGCGCCTGAGGAGCTTCGCAGGGAGCTGTCGAGCGAGCTGCAGGTAACGGAGCAGACACCGCCGACCTTCCTCTGGCATTGCGCAGATGACGGGGCCGTTCCGGTCCAGAACAGCTTAATGTTTGCAGCAGCGCTGGCGAGCAAGGGCGTGCCGTACGAAATGCACATTTATGAGAGCGGCGGACATGGCATTGGTCTTGCTTATGACCATCCTGAAGCGCATACCTGGAGCTTATGCTGCGGCAATTGGCTGAAAAAACGCGGCTTTACGGAAGAAGCAGACATACAATAACACTAGCTTAAATGGCGAACAGCAGGAGAGCAGCAGCAGGGCGTAGGAGCGAATAAACCGTTCATTCTAATGTCTGGTCCACAGGGTCTGCTGCTGATTGCTTAAAGGTTTGCTGCGAGCAGCAGTCACAGGGTCTCCGGGCAAAGCCGGAGACCTTTTTGTAACTATAAGCATGTATAAGTGTCAACCTTATAATCGGCGTATGACGATATAGCTAGAGAAGCGGAGCTGAGAAGCATGATGCAAATGAGTGGGAAAATCGTACTTGTTACCGGAGCAAATGCGGGCATGGGATTGGCATCAGTTACGGAGCTGGCGAAGGCTGGCGCGGAAGTTATTATGGCTTGCCGCAGCTTGGAGCGAGGGGAGGCCGCACGGCAGCAGGCGCTTGCCGCAAGCGGAGCCTCGCATATTGAGCTGATGGCCTGTGATTTGGGAGATTTAGCGAGCATTCATGCCTTTTGCGAAGCATTCAAGCAGCGGTACGACCGACTGGATGTGCTGCTGAACAATGCTGGCGTTGTATCGCTGAAGCGCGAGCTAACCAAAGATGGTTATGAATGCATGATTGGCGTCAATCATCTGGGACATTTTTTACTGACGACATCGTTGTTGGAGCTGCTGAAGCAATCGCCGCAGGGCAGAGTAGTCAATGTATCCTCGGGCGCGTATAAAGCGGGGAAAATCCATTTTGAGGATATCAATCTGACCCGGGGCTTTAGTGTAGTAAAGGGTTATGCCCAATCGAAGCTGGCCAATATTTTGTTCACCAAGGAGCTGGCTAAGCGGCTGGCGCATACGAAGGTGACGGTTAATTGCCTGCATCCCGGAGCGGTAGGAACGTCGCTGGGCGTCAACCGCCAGACGGGATTCGGCAAAAGCATGCATGCGCTGCTGCGGCCTTTTTTCTTGACTTCGCTGCAGGGCGCGCAGACGGCGCTTTATTTGGCAAGCTCGGAGGAAGGTGGAGCGGTAAGCGGGCACTATTTTTATAAGCAAAAAAGGGAGGACGTGTCTCCAAAAGCCAAGGATGAGCAGGCTGCCAAGCGGCTGTGGGAATGGAGCGAGCAGCAGGCAAGCCAAGCAAATCGTGTGAAATAAAGCGAGATGGGGGGCGTTATGGTGGGAGGTTGTTTGAATGTTTGAGAAAGCCACCGTCAAGTCGGCGATTGCGCTGATTGCACTGTTCAGCCTTATGCTGGCTGGCTGTACGAAGGATGCGCCGAAACCGGAAAGAAGCAATCCGGCCATGCTGCAATGGCTGCCCATCATTCAAGAGTCGGGCAAGCTGGTTATCGCCACAACCGAAAATTACCCGTTTGAATATACGGATGAAGAGACGGGCGAGTTTATAGGATACGATGTGGATTTGGCACTGGCTATTGCAGACGAAATTGGCGTAGAGATTGAATGGAAAAAAATGCCCTTTGCTGACCTGCTTAATGCCCTGCAGCTGGGCAAAGCCGATATGGTTATTGCCAGTATGTATATTACGGAGGAGCGGGAGCAGATCGTCGATATGTCGGATAAATATTTGGATAGCGGCATGGCGATCGTCAGGCGGAAGGGCGACAATTCGGTGAGCTCGCTCAGTGATCTGGATGGCAAAACGATTGGGGTAAAAACGCAAGCAAGCAGCGAGCGGGAAGCAGAAGCGCTGATTGCACAGGGTAAAAAAATTAAAATACGCTCGTATGCTTCGGTGGCGGAATGTTTGGAAGCACTGCGCTCCAGCGAGGTAGATATCGTATTTAACGATTATTTAAAACAGGTCAGCTACAATCAGCATTATCCCGAGGCGCAGCTGGAGCTGGCAGGGGGTGCATTTACCAAAGAAGGATTCGGGATAGCTGTCGTCAAAGGGCAGACCGAATTGCTTCAGGTCGTCAATCAGGTCATACACAGGCTGCAGGAAAATGGCGATGCGGATGTGCTGTACAGCAAATGGCTGCAATAAAGGAGGAGCACACTGGGCTGTCATGATTGAATGCCTAGTGAAGCTGGGACTTGGGCTGCTGCTCATCATTAAAACACAGCTCATATTTGGCTGGGTGGAACGCACCTTTAAGCAGGTTCGGACGAACAACCAATAAACGAATGATCAATTAACGTATGGGCATAAAAAAGACTGGCGACGCATCGGGCTGTGCATGAAGGGCACCCGATAAGGTCATCGCCAGTTTTTTTGTTTTTCGTATAAAGTCAGCGGCAAGCTAGCAGGCAGGTACAACGGTAAGCTGGTGCAGCCTACGGGCGGAATTCGACGTTTAGCTGAATAATTTCTGCGCGGCTGCCGATGCGAAGCGGCGGTCCCCATGTGCCGAAGCCGGAGGAGACGATGGCGTGAAGCTGTCCTTTTTGCAGAAAACCCCAGTCGAGCTCGAACAGCCTTCTTGTGAAAAAGTGGTTCGGCATCATTTGACCGCGATGGGTATGGCCGGACAATGAAAGATCAATGCCTTGCAGCGAAGCCTGCTCCAAATCGGATGGCTGATGATCCATCATAATGAGCGGAAGGGAGGCGTCAAGCGCTGCGACGAGCTCCTTAACGGATTGGCGGCCAACTGGATCAGCTCTTTTTGCGCTGAGATCTTTGCGTCCGATGATGTAAAAGCCGTCGTCAATCTTCACGCTCTCGTCTTGCAGCACGCGAATGCCGACAGCATTCATTTCTGCAATAAAGCGGGCAATGTGACCGCCAATATATTCGTGATTGCCAAGAACGGCATAGACGCCAAGCGGTGCTTTCAGGCGCTTCATAACCTCCGACATATGATCATCGATATAAGGGGCAATGTCATCATCGATAATGTCGCCCGGCAGCAAAATCAGGTCCGGCTTCATTCGTTCCATAGCATTTGCAAGCCGCCCTAAATGGCGTTTGCCGACGATGGTGCCCAGGTGAATGTCTGAGGCCATGCCGATACGCAGCGATTTGCGCGGTCCGGCCGACTTGGCAATCGTAATGGAATAGGTGCGGACAATCGGTGACCAGGCATTCCAGCTGCCTCGCAGAACAATCCCCGTCATAATCAAAACGACTATGCTCCCTACGGCCAGCAAAGCAGTAGAAGCGGGGATATCCAGTTTCGTCAGCAGCCAGTATATCAGATTGGCTGGAGGAAGCAGCAGTACCCCATATTCCATAATCGCGAACCAGTAGGAGCCAATAAGCTTGAACACACGCCCTATTTTGCGCAGTGGAGCTACAGGCTGAAGCAGTCTTCCAATGATATAAGAGAAAGAGATAATAGCGACAATTAAGGCATAAGGCAGCGGGTTTTCCAAGGGAAGTAAGGCCGACAAATACAGCCACCCATTCCAGCCCATATAAAAATTAATAGCAACAAAAATGAATAATACTAAAGCGATTATACCGATCAAACGCGGTTTCAACATTCGCACTCCCCAGTCATTAACTTTGTGCATGAGAATAAGCTGCCAAATCTATTATCATTCATGGTGAGAATACTATAGCATAACGGCAATTGTCAGGTAAAATAGAGTCAGAGACTAAGGGGGAAAAGGAGTGCTTTAGCGTTGCCTTTAATCATGCAAATCTTACTGTTTATTGCAGCCGGGCTTGCAGAAATCGGCGGCGGCTATTTGGTGTGGCTGTGGCTGCGCGAAGGAAAGCCTTATTGGTACGGTATAATTGGCAGTGGAGTCTTGGTGCTTTACGGCATTTTGCCTACGCTGCAATCGTTTCCGGCCTTTGGCAGAGTGTATGCGGCCTATGGCGGCGTGTTCGTCGCGATGGCGGTGCTTTGGGGCTGGCTGGTAGACAAGCGAGCGCCTGATCTTTACGATTGGATTGGCGCCGCCGTATGTCTGGTCGGCGTATCGATTATTTTGTGGGCGCCGCGGGGATAGCTTGCTTAGGCGTCATGCTCGGTCTATTTTTGACAACATTAGCATTTGTAAGGATAATATAGCTTTACAAGCTGGACGAATGGAGCGAATGGAAGAGATGAAATCATTAGTGCTCGCGGAAAAGCCAAGCGTGGCAAAGGAAATTGCCCGTGTGCTCGGCTGTACGAACAAAAATAAAAGCTACATAGAAGGTCCTAAATATGTCGTAACCTGGGCACTTGGCCATCTGGTCACTCTCGCCGAGCCGGAGGAATATGATCCGAAATACCGTACCTGGAATTTGGAGGATTTGCCACTGCTGCCTCCTAAAATGAACTTGAAGGTGATGAAGGAAACGTCGCATCAATTCAAGGCGGTAGCGCAGCTGTGCAAGCGTTCCGATATTGGCGAGCTTATCATTGCGACTGATGCCGGGCGTGAGGGCGAGCTGGTTGCCCGCTGGATTATGGAGCTGGTGCATTGGCGCAAGCCGTTTAAGCGGCTCTGGATTTCGTCGCAGACGGATAAGGCGATCAAGGATGGCTTTAGCAGGCTGAAGCCGGGAGCGGAATACAACCATTTGTACGCATCCGCTGTGTGCCGCGCCGAGGCGGACTGGCTAATTGGACTTAATGTCACTCGCGCTTTAACGACCAAATACAATGCGCAGCTGGCGGCTGGACGCGTACAGACGCCGACGCTTGCTGCGCTGATGGATCGGGAGAAGGAAATTGAGCAGTTCCAGTCCCAGCCATTTTGGACGGTATCTGCGGATATGGGCACTTTTCAGGCGGTATGGCGCGAGCAGGATGGCCATGATGGTCGTGTATGGGGCCGGGATGAGGCTGGCGCAGTTGTTGCCCGCTTGCAGGGAAAAGGAGCGAAGGTTGACAAGCTGCGTACCGTTGAAAAGTCGGAGCTGCATCCGGGAGCCTATGATTTGACGGAGCTTCAGCGCGACGCGAACAAGCGGCTGGGCTTCTCGGCGAAGCAGACGTCTAATGTGCTGCAGAAGCTGTATGAGCAGCATAAAATCGTCACTTATCCGCGTACCGACTCGCGTTATCTATCGAGCGATATCGTGCCGACGTTCAAAAGCCGTCTGGAAAGCGTGGCGGTCGGGCCCTATGCGCCTTTTGCCCGCAAGCTGCTGCGCGGCCCGCTAACCGTGACGAAGCGATTCGTTGATGACAGCAAGGTCAGCGATCACCATGCGATTATTCCAACAGAGCAATACGTCAATTTGTCTGCGCTAAGCGCGGAGGAGCGCAAGCTGTATGACTTGATCGTTCGCCGTTTTCTAGCCCTGTTCTCTCCAGCATATCGCTATGATGAGACGAGCGTAACGCTGGCGGTTGGCAGCGACAAGCTGTATGCCAAAGGCCGGGTGCAGAAGGAAAGCGGCTGGAAAGAGCTTTACAGCGGGGGCGGAATCGGCAGCGGAGGCTTCAGTGATGATGACGATGAAGATGATGATAAAGCCCGCAGCGAGGCAGATCGCCAGCCGGAGCAGCAGCTGCCCGCCATGAGCATGGGGCAGACGCTGCCGATTAAGCAAGCTCGCTTCAAGGAGTTGCGGACGCTGCCGCCCGCAAGATATACGGAAGCATCGCTGCTGGGCCGAATGGAGAAGCATGGCTTGGGTACGCCAGCAACGCGTGCGGATATTATTGAGAAGCTGCTCGGAACCGACACGATTGAGCGCCGGGGCAACCAGCTGTCCCCTACAGGGAAAGGGCGACAGCTGATCGAAATTGTCGTTGAGGAGCTGCGCCGGCCGGAGCTTACCGCGCAGTGGGAGCTTGAGCTTGAGCGTATTGCGCTCGGCAAGGGCAACCCAGCGAAATTTATGGCGGGCATTCGCGAGCAGGCGAGCAAATGGGTAGCAGAGGTGAAAAATGAGACCAAGGAATACAAGCCTCATAATCTGACGCATTCGCGCTGCCCGGAATGCAGCAAGCATTTGATGGAAGTGAAGGGCAAGCGGGGCAAGTCGCTCGTGTGTCCGGACCGGGAATGCGGTTATCGCCGCTCGGCTGAGCCGGCGCTGTCCAACAAGCGCTGCCCGCAATGCCGCAAGAAGATGGAAATTCATGATGGCAAAGCGGGGAAATACGCACAGTGCCGTCCATGCAATGTCATTGAAATGCTGGGCGATAAGCAGGGCGGACGAATCAATAAGCATCAGGAGAAAAAAATGATCAATCAATTCAGCGATAATGTGTCGCTGTCAAGCAGCTTGGCGGATGCCCTTAAGGCAGCTATGGGCAAGCAGGAGGACGACAAGTAAGTTCTTCATGTAAGTTCATCAAGTTAGTCAGTTAAAAAGCTAGTCGGCAAGATTATAAGCAAATAAGCAAGTGAACGCCCCTGAAAGCTTCGGCCTGCGCCCCTGAAAGCAGGCCTGAAGCTTTTTCTTATAATTACGCTTGACTAGTGTTTCCATTGGCTTTAGCGTTATAGTGGCATAGAGAAAACAATTGATTTAGTAAGCGTTTACTGTGGTAACCAACGATGATGAGATTAACTATTTTGGCAATGGCAGGAGGAACGTTCATGTGGAAAGCAGATCAGCTATTAAATCGGCTTTATGAGGAAGCGGTTGAGGCGCATCGTGCGGCGGCGGAAGCAGAAAGTAGGGAAGGCAGAAGGCTGCGATTAAAGAGTGCGCTTGCATCAGCGGTGGGTTCTTTTGAATCAAACCTTGGGCATGAGCCCGTCGTGCTAGAACGGGTCCAATGCGATGGATATACGAGGGAACGGGTGGAGCTGTCCGCTACGCCGGGGCTGTCATTCGCAGCGTATGTGCTTATCCCAGACGGCGCTGAGAGCCAGCAGCTCCCCGGTGTACTCGCGGTGCATGGACATGGCTATGGCAGTAGGGAAATCGTCGGGTTGCTCCCAGACGGCACAGAAGACTTTGGGAAGCCTAACATTCATCAGCATTTTGCCGTTCAGCTAGTGAAGCGCGGCATGGTTGTCATTGCGCCTGATGTTGTCGGCTTCGGTGAACGGAAGCTGGATGCGGATCTACAGGAAAATCCCGATGCCCCAAGCTCCTGCTACAGATTGTCCACACAGCTCATGATGCTGGGCAAAACGCTGACGGGCCTGCGAACGGCCGAAGTATTGGAAGCGCTTAAATATTTGGCAGGCAGGCCAGAGGTGGATGCAGCCCACATAGGGGCTATGGGTTTTTCCGGGGGAGCACTTATCTCGTATGTAGCCGCAGTATTGGATGAACGGATAAAGGCTGTCGTCCTGACTGGTTTTACGAATACGTTTAAGGAGAGCATATTTGCCGTCCATCACTGCATCGACAATTATACGCCGGGCCTGCTGGCCCAAGCTGAGCTGCCCGAGCTGATTGGGCTAATTGCGCCGCGCCCGCTGTTTCTGGAAGCCGGGCAAAATGACCCGATTTTCCCGGCCCGGGGCTTTAAAAAAGCAGCAGCAGAGCTGCAAGCGATCTATGAACGCGAAGGCGTGCCGGGGCAGCTGCAATGCGATATTTTCCCTGGTGTCCATGAAATCAGCGGACGGGTGTCTTATCAATGGCTGCACCAAACGCTTTCAATGAAATAGGTGGATAGAACAAAGAGGATGCCGCTGGGCAGCCTCTTTGTTCTATCCACCGCTATTGCCCTCAATGTGAACTTGCGTACCGTAAGTCTGCTTCATTCGCTTCGTTTCTGGGGTTTGCTCTGAGCATAAAACACAAGGATAAACTTGTTGGACACAGCAGACGCTATTTCAACAAATCACGGGTTAAGACACAGTTTGCGGACTCAGGAGCCGCTAATGCTTTACCCATCGTCATTTTGAGAGGATTATGAAGGCAATAGCGAATCTCCTGTCCGCTTAAGTCCAAAAAGGGGATAAAAATCCAGAATAGCGGAAGCTCAGTCCGCCAAAAAAGGAATGAGCCTTCAAGCCCGCGAGATCTCAGCAACTGTACTCACTACAACTGTACTCACTACAACTGTACTCTCAGCAACAATTGCATGCTGTGGTTCCTTAAACCTTGAAGGGTCAGAGAAGATTAGCCTCAATTAGCATTAAGCAAGGAGCAGCAGAAGGGCTCCCGTATGCATGTACAGCCGAACTAAATGAATGCCCTGGTGGCGCTGGCGGTCTTCATAAGAGGGGCGTCTTACCTGCGTCAATCATCCAAGAGACAGACGTCTTGCCGACATATGCTATGGAGGAGGAAGCAGGAAAGGAGCTGGTAGCTTTTGAGCGAGCATCAGGGCAGGCAGTTGGCGAGCAAGTGGGCAAAGACGGCCGTATTATTGTCTCACGCGGGTATTGCCCCGCACATTCCCCCTACCAGACGGTATACTGGGGAAAACTTGAGGAGCATGCTGCAAACGCATCAAATGGTTGTAATCAAGCCTGTTCGCGGAGCAGGTGGGCACGGGGTTATTAAGGTGACGCAGGATGGAAGCGCGAGCTATTCCTACACTTATTACGCAGTGAAAAAGCATTTCAGCAGCTTTAACGCACTGAAGAGCGCGCTTGATAAGCAACGCAAGGGACGGCCTTATATTATACAAAAAGGCATCCGTCTGGCATCCGTCGGCAGCAGGCCGATCGATTACCGCGTGAAATATGTAAAAACCGCTACGGGCTGGGTTTATCGCTCCATGGTAGGAAGAATTGCTAGAGAGGGATTATTCGTAACGAACCTTTGTCGAGGCGGAACGATGGTTAGCGCAGCGGAGGGCATCAGGCGCTCTATTTCCGGCGCAGCCGTTCGGGCGAAAAAATCGAAGATGAGAGAATTGACGGTACAGGCGACGCAGCTGCTGGAAAGCCGGTTTCCAGGCATTGGGCAGTTGGGCTTCGATTATGGCATCGACAAGAGCGGGAAGATATGGATTTTCGAGGTGAATACAAGGCCGCAATAAACCCGAAAGGGTTTATTTTTTTGAACTTCCACTTATTTTCCATAAGAGGGAAAAATAACTAATGGCATTAAACGATAAGATTGATAGATTAAGAGATTGTAATTAAAGTTTTTTATAGAAATGGTAAAAATTGAGACTGTGTATAACCGTATCCACAATGTACACAGCGTGAATCCTCAAGATTCGACGTTTATTCACACGCCATGCACACCCTGTCCACAAGCACCTGTGTATAACCAGAACGGTTGTTCTATCGTTTATCCCCGTGATAATATGGTGAAGCATTAGCAAAAGCCATGAAAGGAAGTGCCGATTATGGAGCTTATGTCCGACGATTTTCTTAAGGACACCTACTATGCGGCGGTCCAGTCTAAGCTAGATCAGGAATTTATCCAAATGCTGCTGTTTGAAATGAAGCGAAGGCAATTGACAGACGAGGATGTGCGCATTACAGCCTGAGACGTTATTCCTGCCATTCACTTATGCACACTTCTATCGTATGCGCGCAGCTTGGGCACAGTGCCGTATGTAAACAAATTGCATCGCCTACCTGATTGCGGGTGGAACCGGAGATGGATACAGGCTCGTATGGAGCATAAGGATCACTCCATTCCAGCGTACGCCCGCAATCGTTCATCGCTTCATTGCACTTGCCACAACTTATTTCCACTCTCTTGATGCCATTGCAGACTGGACAAAACATAAGGGTATCCTCCTTGGCTTGCACCGCTTAACGCCATGCATTGCTCCAAGGTAGAATACCCTTATTTATGTGTATTTACTTCATTGCTTGTATGAAAGGCTGCGCGCGTTCCCAGCTTACAGTTTCATATTGCTGCTGTGGCCAGGGGAAAGCTTCGCTTCCGGATCTACATAAACTTTAGCATTGTTAATCGCGGTTGGCGCTTCGCCAAACCCAACAGCAATCAGCTTAAGCTTGCCTGGGTAGGTCGTAATATCGCCGGCTGCGAACAGTCCAGGAATATTCGTTTCCATGCGTGTATCCACGACGATGGAGCCGCCCTGAATTTCAATGCCCCATTCGGCAATTGGGCCGAGGGAGGATACGAAGCCGAAGTTGACAATAACGGCATCGACATCAAGCTCGGTCGTTTCTTTCGTTTTCACATGGGCAAGCGTTACTTTCTCGATTTGGTCCTCGCCATGCAGCGCGGTAATTTCCATCGGAGTCAGCACATTGACCTTGGAATTCTTCAGGTTCTCTACACTGTGCTCATGCGCACGGAACTTGTCTCTGCGGTGAATGAGCGTTACGCTCTTCGCAATCGGCTCCAGCATAAGCGACCAGTCAACCGCGGAGTCGCCTCCGCCGCTGATCAGAACGTTCTGGTCTTTGAAGCGCTGCAGGTCGCCGACAAAATAATGCAGATTTTTCTTCTCGTAAGCGGCAGCTTCCGGAAGCTCCAGACGACGCGGCTCAAACGCGCCTACGCCAGCTGTAATAATAACGGCCTTCGCGTAGTGGGTTTCTGTATCAGTCGTAATTTCAAACAGTCGCTCATCCTTCTTAACAACCTGCTTAACTTTTTGCTCCAGGCAAATTTCAGGCTTGAAGTGGTTAAGCTGCTCGACAAGACGGTCAACAAGCTCTTGAGCCGTTACTTTCGGGAAGCCTGCAACGTCATAAATATATTTCTCTGGATAAAGAGCAGCCAGTTGTCCACCAAGTTGGGGCATGCTTTCAATAAGCTTAACGGATGCTTGGCGCATGCCGCCGTAAAAAGCAGCGAACAGGCCAGCAGGACCGCCGCCAATAATTGCGATATCGACAATGTTTTCAGGTAGTTCAGTTTGAGACAACGTAGGCACCTCCACATATTTGTATCTATCCTTATTATTATAAACATACGGGCACAAAGAAGGAAATAACTAATTTGTATGCCCTTCTAAACTTTTTCGTATAAAATGCCATTGAACTTTTGTTTAAAACTCTGTAGTATGTCTGTTGTATGTTAAGGTTGGTACAATTGGAAATTGGCCAAATATAGGGAGACTAAGTTGCACATTTAATCCTCGTAGATCATAAATGTAGAAAGAGGTTTGTGTAATTTTTCACAATATAATTAAACGCATAGGAATGGAAGGGATCATACGATGAGCAACATACCTAAGATTGTTATTCTGGGTGCGGGATACGGCGGAGTGCTGACGGCGTTGCGTTTGCAGAAGGAGCTTAACTACAACGAAGCAGATGTTACCTTGGTAAACAAACATGACTATCATTACATCACCACACATTTGCATATGCCGGCAGCAGGAACCGATAATCCTGAAAATGCCCGTGTCAGCATCTCGAAGCTGATTGATGAGTTTAAAATTGATTTTGTAAAATCAACCGTTGTACAAATCCGCCCACAGGACAAAAAGGTTATTTTGGAAGACGGCACATTGTCTTACGATTATTTGGTTGTGGGACTTGGCGGCGAGCCGGAAACGTTCGGCATTCCCGGTCTTGGCGAGCATGCCATGAACATCCGCAGCATTAACTCAGTCCGCCTTATCCGCGAGCATATTGAATATCAATTTGCCCGCTTTAAGCGCGAGCCGCACCGCACGGATTATTTAACGTTTATTGTAGGCGGAGCAGGCTTTACCGGCATTGAGTTCGTCGGCGAGCTGTCCGACCGCATTCCTGAGCTGTGCAAGCAGTTCGATGTGGACCCGGCGCTTGTGAAAATCTACAATATTGAGGCAGCTCCGACGGCGCTGCCAGGCTTTGATCCTGAGCTTGTGGAATATGCGATGGATGTGCTGACGAAGAAGAACGTCACGTTCCGCATTGGCACAGCGATTAAAGAGTGCACAGCAGAAGGCGTCGTTGTTGGCGAAGGCGAAGAGATCAAGTCGGCAACGGTCATCTGGACGGGCGGCATCCGCGGCAATCGCTTGATTGAGGATGCGGGCTTTGAAACGATGCGCGGACGCGTGAAAATCGACGACCAGCTGCGTGCGCCAGGCCATGAGAACATATACATTTTGGGTGACAACTCGCTCATGTTTAATCCGGAAGGCCGTCCATACCCGCCTACCGCACAAATTGCTATGCAGCAAGGTGTCGTGTGCGCCCATAATCTGGTTGCATCGATACGCAACCAGCCGCTTAAAGCGTTCGCGTTCAGCAATAAAGGAACGGTAGCGTCCCTTGGCAAAGGCGAAGCGATCGGCCTTGCATTTGGCAAAAAATATAAAGGCCGGGTAGCGGCATGGCTGAAGAAAATGATTGACCTGCGCTATCTGTTCATTATCGGCGGCATTCCGCTCGTCCTGCGCAAAGGGAAATTTTTCTAATGCGTCATTGCAGCGTGCAGGTTCGGGGGTTGCTGACGCGGGATGAACTGGATCGCTATAACGCTCTAATGGAAGTTGGCTCGTTTCTGGAGTCGCAAAACCGCTATGATCTGGCCTATCCGGTTCAAAAGGAAGTGGATCTGCTTATCCAGCCGGCGATTGAACGGTTGAAGGAAAAGGGGCGCGAGCGCGACCGCGCGACGCAGGAGTATTTGGAAGCGAAGCGCCTTGGCCCAGATGAAGAGGATGACGAAGAAGAAGATTAGGCGAAGCTGTTAAACAAAGAACCGCCCCGGCACAGTGACGAACATTCGTCAGCGTGTCGGGGCGGTTGTGCGTTATTTTCAGAAGAAAGAAAAAAGGTCTACACTTTCAGCAGAGCGGTAAATTTCGCTGCATCAAGCAAATTGCCGACGTAGAAGTCGCCAAAGTCGCCGTAACGCGCGCTAACTTCATCAAAGCGCATTTCGTAGATCAGCTTCTTGAATTGCAGTGCGTCCTCTGCGAACAGCGTTACGCCCCACTCCCAATTATCAAAGCCGACGGAGCCGCTAATAATTTGCTTCACTTTGCCCGCATATTTGCGGCCGATCATGCCATGGCTGCGCATCATCGTGCGGCGCTCGTCCATGCCGAGCATATACCAGTTGTCGTTGCCGTCGCGGCGCTTATTCATCGGATAGAAGCAGATGTGGCGCGCTTTAGGCAATATCGGCTTGAGGCGGGCGAGAATTTCCGGATTTTCCATCGGATCGAGGCCCGGCTGGTTCACATAGTTGCTCAGCTCCACAACGCTTACATAGGAATAGGTAGGCGTTGTAAAGGAAGCGAACGCTGTTTTATTGAAAGCTGTCTCGATTTCATTCAGCTCCTCCAGCGTTTCGCGCAGGTGCATGAATACAAAATCAGCCTTCTGTCCAACGATGGAGTAGACAGCTGTGCTGCCTTGCTTGCTTTCTTCTACATCCGACCATTGCTTCAGAAACGTATTCAACTCATCGAGCATGCGGCTTTGCTCTTCGGCGGTGCTCAGTCTCCATGCAGCCCAATTGACGCTGCGGAAATCATGAAGGCAGTACCAGCCCTCTAGTGTAATAGCTACTTCACTCATATCAGAGATAACCCCTATCTTTGGCATATTTTGCTGTGAACATTGTAACGTAGTTTAGGGCGGAAGGGCAAATGTCGGACTTGTGACAATTGGTAAATCGGAATTGACTTCCTTAAGCGGTTTCATTAAAATGTTATCGAGAGTCTGAGAGGGGAATCGTACATGCTTCAACTGATTATTGCGACGGTGCTGTTTTTGGTCATGATGTTCGGCATCGGATTTATTCTGAATATGCTATTGAAAACAACATGGTTTCCCATTTATATGTTTATTATTGTTCTGGTGCCCTTCTATGTGTGGAGTACATGGGATAAGACAATCTCCACTTCCGAGAACTTTACGAGCTTTACCTTCATTGATTTAGTGCCTGTGTTTGGCGCATTAATCGGTGCTTATTTAAGCGGCTGGACGATTCAGATGCTGCGCAAAGGCGGCTATAAGATGTTTTAAGCGTATAAGCAAATCCCTCACTTGGGGGATTTTTTCTATTCTAGAAAGCCGCTTAGCGGTCCGTTTTGTGTTAAACTGATAGAAAGTATGGACAGGATGGAGTAGATGCCATGCGCATCGGTAACTTATTGCAGTTTACGGAGCATCACCGCTATTATATCTTTCGTGATTTTTCATTAAGCAGTTTGGATTATAAAATATTATCGCTCATCTATCAGCCGATGATTGGCGCCTTCGCGGTTGCTTTATACCAGCAGCTGTACCACGGCATCTCGGATGGGGCTTCTGGCTATTCCTCGCTGGAGCCGCAGCGCAAGCTGTTTCTAGGCCTGGGCCTTGAGATGAATGAGCGGGGACGCAAGCATCTTGTCGAGCAGGCGTCGCGCCTGGAGGCAGTGGGTCTGCTGCAAACGTCGCGGCTGGCACTGCCGGAGCAAAGCGATCTGATTTATGAATATGAGCTGGCTAAGCCGCTTACGCCGGGCGAGTTTTTTCAAACCCAGCATTTGGTCATGCTGCTTCGTGACAAGGTTGGCAAATACGCGCTGATTGCGTTAAGGGAATCATTTGGAGCGCAGGAGCCTGACGAGCTGGCTAGCGTACAGCTGAGCAAGGAGAACATTTCCGTACCGTTTTATGAGCTGTTTCAGCTCAATCCGCAATCTGTAGATCTGGAGCTGGAGCAGGCACTAAGCGAGGTGGCGCCATCTCGGCAAGCAGCGCCTAGACTTAAACAGGAGACGGCGGGCATTCCTTATGGGGAAATTATTTTGCGTTTTCCGCGCAATTCCGCCAACCGCAGCTATGTAGAGCGGCTGCGCGGCGATGGCGAGCAGCTTGGGCAGCTGAATTACGTCGCTTATAAATACAGCTTGAATGCGAGCGATCTTTGCCGTCTGCTGGATGAGGATGGCGTTTTTGCGCCGGACGGGCTGCTGCTCATTGACGAGCTGCAGATGCGGGCCAATCAGATGTATCGCCAGGATAAGAAGCGCGAAGGGGATCGCCAGCGTACGATTGCCCGCGTGCAGCAGTCTCAGGCGGAAGCAGCCGATGACAATATAGAAGAGTTTGGCGTTCAGGAAGAATATTATTTGAGCGTGCCCAGCTTGCTCGATGGCAGATGCGATATTCATCAGTACAATATGCTCATGCGAAATGAGCCGCATACCCGCTTTATGCAGCGCTTTTTCCCGGGAGCTGTACCAGATTGGATTGAACGCTCCTTCGAGCGCATCGATCTCAATTACCGGCTGCCTGCACCTGTTATTAATGTACTCATTCATTATGTTATAGGCATGAATGACGCCCATCGGATGACGAAAACATTCGTTGAAGCGGTCGTATCCAATATGCTCGTCAAGCAGATAGATACGTTTGAGAAGGCTGTTGGCTACGTGCGCGAGCAAGGGAAGGTTGAAGAGGACAAGGAACAGCGGCAAGAAAATGCGCGTTCTGTGGGCGCAGCGAGCCGCGGGGGCTCACGGTCTGGAGCAAGAGGCGGTGCTTCACGCAAGCCAAGCATCCCGATTGTGCAGGATACGGAAGCTTCAAGCCAGGTATCGCCGGAGAAGCTTGAAGAAATGCGCCAGCTGGCAAGGAAGCTGGATGGAAAATAAGATCGCGGGGTGATTAAGAATGGAATCGCTGGGTGAGCTTCTGAAAGCATGGCCTGCGGGCAAGTCATTAACGGATCAGGCGGACCGGAAGCTGGAAGAGATGCTTGCCGATCCGCTTGTGCATCGGCTGCGGGAGAAGCATCCCGAGCTGGATGAGCAGGCGGTTCGTCTTAATTTGAACCGGGTCTATCAATATGTAACCGAATATCGGAACTGTACGAACTGTCCGGGGCTTGATCAATGTCCGAATGACTTTGAGGGCCATTATACCTTGCTTTCATGCGATACGGTGCAGGAGCGCGTACAGCTGCATGACCGCAAGGTTGCATGCAAGAAAATGATCGCTCGCCGCAATGAGGAGCGGATCAAGAAACGGATTCGCAGCTTCTATGTCGATGACCGGGCGCTCAAGAGCGGCTATTCGGCGCTCGAAATTTTAGACAAGGACCCTACCCGTGCCGAAGCGGCTTACCGTGTCATTGAATACATTGACCGGACGAAGGAGCAGGGCCTTCAGCCTAACGGCCTGTATTTAGCCGGAAAATTTGGCACAGGAAAAACCTTTCTCATGTGCTACCTGCTGCATGAGCTGGCGAAAGCCGATTATTCCGGCGTCATCGTCTATATGCCTGATTTTGTCGAGGATTTGAAGTCGATGATGCATGAGCCGGCGAAGCTGCGGGAAACGGTGGAGATGATGAAGGAAACGGATCTGCTCATCTTCGACGATATCGGTGCGGAGAATTTGAATCCTTGGGCGAGGGATCATGTGCTTGGCTCCATATTGAATTACCGAATGAACCGGAAGCCGACGCTGTATACGTCCAATTATGAGCTTGATGGGCTGGAGCGCCATTTCAGCTTCACAAGCAAAGATGGCGATGAAGTGTATAAAGGGCAGCGATTAATGGATCGTATTCGGCCCTATGTCGATGTGATTATGGTCACAGGCGACAATAAACGAGGATTAAAATAAAAAAATTGTTTAAAGTTTTAGCCTATAGGATATTCTATTAAACCTGTCGAGAACGTTTCGACAGGTTTTTTTCATCTGGAAACATTTATAAATGTTTTACTTTTGTAATGAATAATCAATGATGGTGCAATGGCGGGTCTATAACCAAAATTCTGGGACACAACGGTTCATGGCAAATGAATAAAAGTGTATGAAGCTATTTTTCGGACTAATTATGCAAACGCATTATTGGTAGTAAATGCTAATTTATACGTAACTTAAATTAAAAATGTTTGCGTTTTCATTAAATTTTTTTAAAATTAATTTTTTGTGATGATTTTAATCAAACGCTGTATTTTCGGACATAATACCTTACGCAAAACAGCCGTAGTATGTGATATTGCTCAGTTTTGTCGAAATGGGTAGTTGATTAAGTCTGATTTTATGCTATAATTTCTAGCATCAAATAGAGGATCTCGAACTATTCATAATTATTCCTTATGCCAAATATATATTCATCCTTACATTCAGTGGATAATATTTTTTTATTTCGGTTCTGCACAAACATGAACGTATGTTCACTGTATAAGGAACAAAGGAAGAATAAGAGAGATTCATATTGAAATATTAATTGGGAGGAAATAAACGCATGAAAAAGAAGTATTCGTTTTTACTCAGCACTTTGCTTGTCATGACTTTGCTCATCAGCGCTTGTGGAAATGCAGGCAAAAACACAGGCACTAACAATCCGGGAGAGGCTAGCCCAGATGCTACCGCTGCGGAAGTGAAATTGGCTGACAAGCAAGAGATTAGCGTAAACATTGCATCTGAACCACCGACACTTAACCCTGGTAAAGCAAGCGACTCCACATCCGGTACGATTTTGCGTCAAACGTTCGAAGGTTTGACTCGTATTGGACAAGATGGTCACCCTGAAAATGCAGTAGCTTCGAAAGTTGAAGTTTCTCCTGACCAAACGGTATACACATTCACAATTCGCGACGGCGCTAAATGGTCCAATGGCGATCCAGTAATTGCCGGAGACTTTGAATATGCATGGAAATGGGTTCTTGACCCAGCTAACGCAGCAGATTACGCTTACCAGCTTTATTATATTAAAGGAGCAGAGGCTGCTAACCTCGGCAAAGGAAAAGTTGAAGATGTAGGCATTAAAGCGGTCAACGACACTACGCTTGAAGTTACGCTTGCTAACCCGACTTCTTTCTTCCTTGAATTGACAGCATTCTACACGTACCTGCCAGTAAACAGCAAAATTGCTGCAGCCAACAAAAATTGGGCTAACGATGCAGGCGACCAATATACAACAAACGGTCCTTTCCACATGACCGAATGGAAACACAGCGACAACCTTATTATTGAGAAAAGCGATACGTATTGGGATAAAGACAACGTGAAATTGACTAAAATCAACTTCTCGATGATCAATGACTTCAATACTGAGCTTTCGATGTTTGACAATGGCGAGCTGGACTGGGCTGGACAGCCTAACGGCCAATTGCCAGTTGATGCTATGCAAGCTTTGAAAGACCAAGGCACTTTGCATACTCAAGCAATCGCAGGTGTTTACAACTACAAGTTCAATACAAAAGTTGCTCCTTTTGACAACAAAAACATCCGTAAAGCATTCACTTTTGCGATGAACCGCCAAGAACTGATCGACAACATTACACAAGGCGAGCAATTGCCAGCGATGGCAATCGTGCCTCCAACGATGTTTGCTGAGAACGAAAAAGGTTATTTTGCCGATAACGATTTGGCGAAAGCAAAAGAATATTTGGATGCTGGCCTTAAAGAAATGGGTCTGAAAGATGCATCTGAGCTTCCTCCAATTACGATTTCTTACAACACAAATGAAGCTCACCAAAAAATCGCTCAAGCGATTCAAGACATGTGGTCCAAAAATCTTGGCGTAGAAGTAACGCTTGATAATGCTGAGTGGGCTGTATATATCGAGAAATTGCATGCTGGCGACTACCAAGTAGGCCGTCTGGGCTGGCTTGGAGATTTTAATGATCCAATCAACTTCCTTGAGCTGTACCGCGATGCTGACGGTGGCAACAACGATACAGGCTGGGAAAATGCAGAATACAAAAAATTGCTGATTGATTCCGCATCTGAGAAAGATGCTGCGAAACGTACGGAAATGTTGAAACAAGCAGAAGCGATCTTCATGGAAGATATGCCTGTAGCGCCAATCTATTTCTATACGATGAACTGGGTTCAAAATGAAAAACTTAAAGGTGTTGTAGTTAGCGGTTTGGGTGATTTGACATACAAATGGGCCTACATCGAAGCATAATGCTAGTATGATGTACAAAAGAATAGTCGACCATAACTGGATGCAGCGGTATGGTGGGCGGAACATCCCGAATCACATTTTCAAGTGGTTCGGGGTGTTCCTTTGTTATGAAAATGCGGGGCGATACTCCCCTTATATGTAAATAAAGCTCGAAACTAATAGGAGGTGCCAGACTATTATGGTGAAATATATTGGCAGACGTTTGCTGTATATCCTTTTGTCGTTGTGGCTGATAATTACAGCTACCTTTTTCTTGATGCGTCTTGCTCCGGGTAACCCGTTTACGTCGGAGAAGCAGCTGCCGCCGGAGATTAAAGCCAATCTGCTGGCTCACTATGGTCTGGATCAGCCGTGGTATACGCAATATGGCGATTATTTGCTGAAAGTGCTGCAATGGGATTTTGGTCCTTCCTTCAAGTACAAAAGCCAGACCGTAAATGATTTGATCAACACTGGTTTTCCTGTGTCGCTCGTGCTTGGCCTCGAAGCGATCTTCCTCGCGCTTGCTTTCGGTGTTATTCTTGGTGTAATTGCTGCGCTTAAACATAATCGCTGGCAGGATTATACCGCGATGATTATTGCGGTGGCAGGGATTTCGGTGCCTTCCTTCATCATGGCAACCGTGCTGCAATATGTGCTTGCCATTAAATTTGGCATTTTTCCTGTCGCGAGATGGGGAACGTTCATGCATACGGTATTGCCAGCGATTGCCTTGGCTTCCACGCCAACGGCGTTTATCGCTCGCCTGACGCGCTCCAGCATGCTTGAAGTACTTAGCAATGATTATATTAAGACGGCGAAGGCCAAGGGCCTTAGCGAATTTATGATTACAGTTAAACATACGCTTCGCAATGCTCTGCTGCCTGTCGTTTCATATATGGGCCCGCTGTCGGCTGGTGTCATTACAGGAAGTTTTGTTATTGAGCGTATATTCGGCATACCGGGCCTTGGCTCCCACTTCGTTGTAAGTATTGGCAACCGTGACTACACGGTTATTATGGGGGTTACGGTGTTCTACAGTATTATCCTTCTCTTTAGCGTACTCTTGGTTGACATTTTGTATGGATTAATTGATCCCCGTATTAAACTTGGGCGCGGGAAGAAAGGGGCTTGACGATGGAACCAATATCTAAAGACCGGTTTAAGCTGGTAGGCTTACAGCAGCAAGGAACAGATAATGTGGCGAAGGCAAGCCTTTCTTTCTGGCAGGATGTCGTACGGCGCTTCGCAAAAAACAAACTAGCTATGGTCGGAGTGGTTATGCTTGTTCTTTTGGTCTTTATGGCTGCGTTTGGCCCATTAATGACCGAATTTGATTACCGCTCCAACGATCTTGGCAATAAAAATCAGGCGCCGTCCGCAGTGCACTGGTTCGGCACGGATGACCTTGGACGCGACATGTTTGCCCGTGTTTGGGAAGGCGCACGAATTTCCCTGTTTATCGGTCTTGCAGCCGCACTTATTGACTTGTTTATTGGCGTCCTTTGGGGCGGAATTGCCGCTTACAAGGGCGGACGTGTGGATGAAGGCATGATGCGTTTTGCCGACGTTCTTTACGGTATCCCATACTTGCTGCTTGCGATTATTTTGATGGTCGTATTTGGGCAAAGCTTGGGAACGATGATTGTAGCGATGACGATAACCGGCTGGATCAATATGGCGCGTATCGTTCGGGGACAGGTGCTGTCGCTGAAAAATCGCGAGTATGTGTTGGCCGCTCGTACGCTGGGCGCTACAATGCCTTGGATTATGAGAAAGCATTTGATTCCAAATGCAATGGGCCCAATTCTGATTACAATGACGCTGACGATTCCATCAGCGATTTTTACGGAGTCTTTCCTAAGCTATTTGGGACTGGGCTTAACTCCGCCAATCGCGAGCTGGGGTACAATGGCATCCGATGGATTGCCTGCGCTTAAATATTATCCATGGCGTTTGTTCTTCCCGGCCATTATGATCTGTGTAACGATTTTCTCATTTAACGTAATTGGCGACGGATTGCGTGACGCTCTTGATCCGAAAATGCGCAAATAATAGGAGGGAAGCATAAATGGAAAAGCTGCTCGAGGTAAAAGATTTGTGCGTTTCCTTCGGTACGCACGGCGGCGAGGTACAAGCGGTCAGAGGCATTAGCTTTGACCTGTACAAAGGCGAGACGCTTGCCATCGTAGGGGAATCGGGTTCTGGTAAAAGTGTCGCTTCACAAACGATTATGAAGCTCATACCGATGCCGCCAGGCAAAATTACGAATGGCGAAATTTTGTTTGAAGGCGTAGATTTAGTGAAAAAGACGGATAAGCAAATGGAGAAGGTACGGGGCAAGGATATCAGTATGATATTCCAAGACCCGATGACTTCGCTTAATCCGACGATGAAGATCGGACCGCAAATTATGGAGGTGCTGAAAAAGCACCAAAAGCTTTCCGGCTCCGTTGCAAAAGAACGTACGATTGAACTGCTTCGTCTAGTCGGCATTCCGATGCCAGAGACGCGGATTAACCAATATGCCCATGAGTTTTCCGGTGGTATGCGCCAGCGGGCGATGATTGCGATTGCGCTAGCGGCCAATCCAAGATTGCTCATTGCGGATGAGCCGACGACGGCGCTTGACGTAACGATCCAGTCGCAAATTTTGGAGCTGATCAAAGATTTGCAGCAAAAAATCGGCATGTCCGTCATTTTCATCACGCATGATTTGGGCGTCGTTGCAAACGTGGCTGACCGTGTAGCCGTTATGTATGCGGGTCAAATTGTTGAGGTTGGAACGGTCGATGAAATTTTCTATGATCCGCGCCATCCTTACACATGGGGACTGCTTGCATCCATGCCGAGCCTTGATATGACGGATAAAGCCGAGCTGCTGGACATTCCGGGCACGCCTCCTGACCTGACGAATCCGCCTAAGGGCGATGCGTTTGCACCGCGCAACCGCTACGCGCTGGCGATTGATTTCGAGGAAGAGCCGCCGATGTTCCAAGTATCCGAAACGCATTATGCCAAAACATGGCTGCTGCACCCGGATGCGCCGAAGGTGGAGCTGCCGGAGCAGGTTAAGCGGAGAGTTCGTAAATTGGCAGCGTCTTTCGATAAGCCGGTGCTCGCGGAAGGAGAGGCTTAAATGGCGAAGAAGCTGCTTGAAATCAAAAACCTAAAGCAATATTTCAATGAAGGCCGTCCGAATATGGTGAAAGCTGTCGACGATGTCAGCTTCGATATTTACGAAGGCGAGACGCTTGGACTTGTTGGCGAGTCGGGCTGTGGCAAATCAACGACCGGCAGAACGATTCTACGGCTGTATGACGCGACGGACGGGCAAGTGCTGTTCAGTGGTGAGAATGTTCACGGACGCAAGTCCAGGAGCGAACTGAAGCGTCTGAACCGCAAAATGCAAATGATTTTCCAAGATCCATATGCCTCGCTCAATCCGAGGATGACCGTTGGCGATATTATTGCCGAGGGCATTGACCTCCATGGTCTTGCAAAAAATAGCAAGGAGCGTATGGCGAGAGTGCATGAACTGCTGGAGACGGTAGGCCTGCACAAAGACTATGCGAATCGTTACCCGCATGAAGCGTCTGGCGGACAGCGTCAGCGGATCGGTATTGCTCGCGCGCTTGCGGTCGATCCTGACTTCATCATTGCCGATGAGGCGATTTCCGCGCTTGACGTATCCATTCAGGCCCAAATCATCAACCTGATGAAGAAGCTGCAGCGTGAGAAAAACCTGACTTATTTGTTTATTGCCCATGATTTGTCTATGGTTAAATATATTAGCGACCGCATCGGCGTGATGTACTTCGGCAAGCTTGTAGAGCTGGCTTCTGCGGATGAGCTTTACAACAATCCGATGCATCCTTATACGAAGTCGCTGCTGTCGGCCATTCCGATTCCCGATCCGGAGACGGAACGCGTGCGCAAACGGACGCCTTATGATCCCAATGTGCATCAATATACGCCAGAGGACCTTCCGGAAATTCGTGAAGTGAAGCCTGGGCATTTTGTATATTGCTCGAAACGTGAGATGGAGCAGCTGCAAGCTTCTCATTAAAATGGATTTAAGCCATTAGGCTTAAAACTTGCAGCAATTCCGCTGCTAGCACGAATAGAAAGGATCGCTTTCAAATCAGTAAAGCCTTACGGCTGTGCTGCTTTGAGAGCGGTCCTTTTTTGCGTGGAAGCTTCCGGTTTCCTACCGTTTTCTCTAGGTAGGAGTGATGCTGTAACCGCAGGGAAACAGCAATCTTTTTACCGAAATGGTTTTAACATAAATGAATCCACCTAATTTCGAAAACCCTATTGACTAAACAAAACCACGCTGGTAGAATCCATCCATAACCAACTAAGCGGGTAGGAATAATATTTTATCTACCGGACCACCGGCGGCAAAACATTACTCATGTATCCAGGACTGCAGGAGAAAAAAAGAAAAAATCAGGGGTGTGAGGATTTATGTTAAAGGGGAAATGGTCGGTTTCATTATTGCTTGTATTGGTGCTCATCTTGTCCGCATGCGGAGCAAATGGAGGCAACCAGGGAGCAGGAGCAGGAGAGTCGCCAGCTGCATCAACAGACGCAAGTACCGCAGGAGAGAAACCAGCAGAACCAGTCAAGCTGCTAAATGTATCGTATGACCCGACTCGTGAGCTGTATGAGGAATATAATAAAGCCTTTTTAACCTATTGGAAAAATAAAACCGGCCAGGACGTGACGATCAGCCAGTCCCATGGTGGATCAGGCAAGCAAGCACGCGCAGTTATTGACGGTCTGAAAGCAGATGTCGTCACACTGGCGCTTGGCTACGATATTGATTCATTGGTAGAGCCGGGCCTGCTAAGTGCAGACTGGCAGTCCAAATTCGAGCACAACAGCTCGCCGTATACGTCAACAATCGTGTTCCTAGTACGCAAAGGCAACCCGAAGGGCATTAAAGACTGGAATGATTTGATTAAAGATGGCGTGGAGGTCATTACGCCGAACCCGCAAACGTCGGGTGGAGCTCGTTGGAACTATTTGGCGGCATGGGGCTATGCGCTGAAGCAGAATAACAATGACGAAGCGAAGGCGCAGGAGTTCATCACGCAGCTGTTCAAGCATGTACCCGTACTCGACACAGGCGCGCGCGGAGCAACAACGACCTTTGTAGAAAAAGGAATTGGCGATGTGCTGCTGGCTTGGGAAAATGAAGCATTCCTATCCATTAAGGAGCTTGGACCCGATCAATTCGAAATCGTCTATCCATCGGTCAGCATTTTGGCGGAGCCGCCTGTAGCGGTCGTTGATAAAAATGCCGAGGCTAATAAAAGCACTGAAGTAGCTAAAGCTTATCTGGAGTATTTATATTCGGATGAGGGCCAAGAGATTGCAGCTAAAAATTACTACCGTCCGATTAATGAGACGATTGCTGCAAAATATGCTGATACATTCAAAAAGCTGGATCTGCTGACGATCGACGGAGATTTTGGCGGCTGGAAAGTGGCGCAGGAGAAGCATTTTAATTCCGGCGGCATATTCGAAAAAATTTACACGCCAGGCTCGTAATGATCGAAAGGTACAGCATAATGTGGAATGGAGCTGACGAAGCATGTTAGGTTCCAGGTGGAGCAAAGGAAGGAGCAGAGGCGGCAAAGCGCGAAACGTTTTGCCCGGCTTCGGCCTATCAATGGGGTTTGCAATTGTGTATTTGAGCTTGATCGTTCTAATCCCGCTAGCCAGCGTATTCATTAAGACGACAGGGCTCAGCTTTGCAGAATTTTGGAGCACGGTAACGAATCCAAGGGTTCTGGCTTCTTACCGAATCAGCTTCTTCACCGCTTTCAGCGCCGCAGCCGTCAATATGGTGTTCGGCCTGCTCATTGCGTGGGTGCTGGTACGCTACCGTTTTCCGGGCAAAAAATTTATCGACAGTCTCGTCGATCTACCATTCGCGCTGCCGACAGCGGTGGCGGGAATTGCGCTGACGGCGATTTATGCGCCGAATGGCTGGATGGGCAAGCTGCTGCAGCCGATTGGGCTCAAGGTGGCCTATACGCCGCTCGGCATTACGATCGCCCTTATCTTTATAGGCATTCCCTTCGTTGTCCGTACGGTGCAGCCAGTGCTGCAGGACCTCAATAAAGAAATAGAAGAGGCCGCAGTTATGCTTGGCGCCTACCGGATGCGTACCTTTTGGAAAGTAATATTGCCTGAGCTGATGCCGGCTCTGCTTACGGGGTTCGCCCTGGCGTTTGCTCGCGGCATTGGCGAATACGGCTCCGTCGTATTCATCTCCGGCAATATGCCGATGAAAACGGAAATCGCCCCGCTTCTTATTATGACGAAGCTGGAGCAGTTTGATTACGCAGGGGCTACCGCAATCGCACTCGTGATGCTCGTCGTCTCGTTCCTGCTGCTGCTGTTCATTAATTTCATGCAGTGGCGGATTAACCGCCGCGTCGTAGAAGGAGGCTAAGCAGGATGGCTGGAGCAATTACAACGCATTTATCGAGCGAGGCCTCCAAGCGGCCTAAGCATATTAATGAACCGGTACTGGTGCGAATTGTGCTCATAACGGTAGCGCTCATTTTCCTCGCGCTGGTCGTGCTGCTGCCGCTCGTCTCTGTCTTTGTTGAAGCGTTTAAGAAGGGCTTTGATGTTTACCGCGCCGCGATCACCGATCCCGACGCATTATCGGCACTGAGACTGACGTTGCTCGTAGCCGTAATCGCCGTGCCGCTGAATACGCTGTTCGGCATATCCGCTGCATGGGCAATCAGCAAGTTCCGTTTTCGCGGCAAGCAGTTTTTAATTACGCTCATTGATTTGCCGTTTGCCGTATCTCCGGTCATATCCGGACTTATCTATATTCTAATGTTTGGCGCACAAGGCTTCTTCGGTCCTTGGCTCGATTCTCATGGCATTCAGCTCGTCTTCGCCCTGCCGGGCATCGTGCTGGCAACTGTATTCGTCACGGTGCCATTCATTGCCCGTGAGCTCATACCGCTCATGCAGGCGCAGGGAGTCACAGAAGAGGAAGCGGCGGCAAGCCTTGGCGCGAAGGGCTGGCAAATTTTCTGGCGGGTCACCTATCCGAACATTAAGTGGGGCCTGCTGTACGGCATTATATTGTGTAATGCGCGAGCGATGGGTGAGTTTGGAGCTGTCTCGGTCGTATCGGGCCACATTCGCGGACAGACCAATACGCTGCCGCTGCATATTGAGATTTTGTATAACGAATACCAATTTTCAGCTTCATTCGCCGTTGCATCGCTGCTCGTTATGCTGGCGTTCGTAACGCTTATCGTCAAGTCGCTTATGGAATGGCAAATGAACAAACGGGCTTCTGCCCAAATCGTCTGACGCTGCGATAAGGTGAAACGGCTGTATTTTAGTATTAAAAAAAGGAGGAGAAGACAATGGCAAAACCTTTGGAAATCGATCAGCAGTGGCTGAAACGAATTGCGGATCAGGTGGGCGGGCTGCAATATGGAAGTGTAAATATTACGGTGCATGACGGCAGAATCGTTCAGATTGATCGGACAGAGCGGACGCGCTACGATCAGCCCTCCAGCAAGCAGCAGGAAGCTCAGAGCGTTAAGCAGCAAGCAAGCAATAGCCATAATAATAGCAGCAGTAATAGCAACAAGCATCAAACGGCTTAAATTTTGTAGAGGCAGTTGTCAGCATAAAATAGTGTTTTAGACTGACCCTGCAAATTGAAACAGCGACAGCCAAGGACGAGAAAATAAAGTCCTGGACGGTCGCTGTTTTATTGAACTAATGTTACCCATTAGCTTAAAGTCTCGGTAATCGAAATTAGCCAATCACGGTTGCTACGCTCGGCCAATACCTCATACTGCAATGCCTTACCCATAGTCGGTCCCATTTCCGCCCAAATCAACTGCTGTATTTCATTATCTCCAACGTAAACTGCTTCATTAGAACGAATTGTTAAGTACTCAATAGTGTGTTTATCTACATCAGGCACATGAATTCGACTCTTTGTGGTTCCAAAAATCCGGAATTGAAATGAGGTTTCTTCTTTACGATATAACAGACTTACACCAACGAACGTATCATTTGGTTTAAGATCTCGCACAACATCTTTTCCGGTGTTTGCACTCTCAATAGCCATTTCATCGATTTCTTCCTGAGTCAAATTGTCAAATCCATAGTAAACCTGAATCCCCTTCACTTCCGCATTAGCAGGGAATACGGGCTCCCATGATGACGCTTTTGCCTTTAATTCGTCGAGACCATCCAACCAATTCACTGGTGCGTAATTTGTTTGCTGACTGATTTTTTTATCATCCGCAAGGTATATTCCTTTTCCAAAACCAGGCTTTAACTCGCGAATAACGATATCAATAGTGCTCTCCGCTTGAAGTGAAGCGACATTCAAAATTCCTAATACTTCTCCCTTTTCATTCCTCATTTCCAAAGTCTGATCTCTCCTTTAAGGTAGTAAACCTCATTCAACGTACCTATAGTCTACAGAAAACGGACGATAATAAAAACCTGACAATGTACAGTAATTTTCGTATATCCCTCTTAAGTTAATCTGCCCATTAGCTTAATGGAGCGTTAGCAATCGCATATTATAATGACAAACAGGCAGTATAAAGAAAGAAAAAGAACCTTCGAATCATCCGCTAAAAGCGGAATCGAAGGTTCTTTCTTTTAATGCAGGGCTTGCTATTTGTTTACGATATGATAAATTTCACGATTACAGCTGCAGCAAACATGACAGTCATTAGACCAAGCATGCCACCAAAGCCGAACACTACATCCATCAAGTCGTGGCGCGGTTCTTCGTTATAATGCTCGCGCGGGTCTCTAACGTTCTCCATAACAAGCGTCCTCCCTTGAAAACGATTTAGCTACCAATAGTATACCCAACTATCTGAATAATTGTAAAGCAAAACACGGCAACTATTGTAAACGGAAGGACTCTGCTGCTGGCCCTAATCTATGTTACAATAAGGCATGGGAACAGATGTCCGTGAGGGAGGTTTGGAAATGAATCAGCATGAGGAGAAACAGGCGGTCAGCCCGGCTGAAGCGGCGGAGCTTATTCGTCACAAGCTGGCGCTGCTTCCGGACCAGCCCGGCTGCTATTTGATGAAGAATGGTGAAGGCACAATCATTTATGTCGGCAAAGCCAAAATTTTAAAAAATCGCGTCCGCTCGTATTTCAATGGCTCTCATAATGGGAAGACGCAGCGCCTCGTTGCGGAAATCCGCGATTTTGATTTTATATTGACGAAGAGCAACATGGAGGCGCTCATTCTCGAGTGCAATCTCATTAAGCAATATCACCCGCGCTATAACGTTTTGCTGAAGGATGACAAATCCTTTCCTTATATAAAAATTACGCATGAGCAGCATCCAAAACTCGAGGTAACCCGCAGGATGGCCAAGGATAAGGGGAAATACTTCGGCCCTTATCCGAATGCTTATGCAGCCCAGCAGACGAAGAAGCTGCTGGACCGGCTGTATCCGATGCGCAAATGCAAGACGCTGCCTGACAAGGTATGCCTGTATTATCACATGGGGCAATGTATTGCGCCTTGTGAATATGAGATCGAGCCCGGCACCTATGAGGCGATGGTTCAGGAAATTACCCGTTTCCTGAATGGCGGCCATGATGTGGTGCGGACGGATTTGCAGCGTAAGATGGAGGCTTCCGCCGAGCAGCTGGAGTTTGAGCGGGCGAAGGAATACCGCGATCAGATTATTGCCATTGATGCGGTGATGGAGAAGCAGAAAATTACGATGTCGGACGCCTTAGACCGCGATATTTTCGGCTATGCCGTCGAGAAGGGCTGGATGTGCGTCCAGATCCTATATATGCGCCAAGGCAAGCTTATTGAGCGCCATGGTACGACCTTCCCTTATTATGGCGAAGAATACGATGATTTTATGACCTTCGTAACTCAATATTATAGTGAAAACCCTGCGCTGCCGAAGCAGATCTTGCTGCCACTTGCACCAGAGCAAACAGAGCTTGCTTTGGCTGCGGGCAAGCCAGCAGTAGGAACGCAGGAGACGACCGCAGCCTATCTTGAACAGGAGGCGGCGTCAAGCGCAAATGAGGCAGCAAGGGATATGGTTGATGCAGCGAGCTTAGTCGTTGTGGTTGATGAAGATACGCAAGAGGAAGCCCAGCAGCCCAAAGAGAAGGAGCTGTCCGTTGCTGAGGAGGCCGCTGCTGCGCTGCACCACTGGCTGAAGGTCAAGGTGCTGCTGCCGCAGCGCGGACGCAAGAGCGAGGTCGTCTCGATGGCGACGGAGAACGCCAAGGTTGCGCTTGCCGACAAGTTCCGGCTCATTGAGCGGGATGAGGAGCGCAGCGTCAAGGCGGCGGCAGGGCTTGCCGAATGGCTCGGCTTGCCGCAGGCGACCCGAATTGAGGCGTTTGACAACTCCAACATTCAAGGGACGAACCCGGTATCGGCAATGGTCGTATTCATTGACGGCAAGCCGGACCGTAAGGAATACCGCAAATACAAGGTCAAGACGGTCGTTGGGCCAGATGATTACGAGACGATGCGCGAGGTCATTCGCAGACGCTATGAGCGGGTGCTGAAGGATCAACTGGTAGCGCCGGATCTCATTGTCGTCGATGGCGGCAAGGGACAAATTTCCGCAGCGATTGATGTGCTGCAAAATGAGCTGAACCTGTTTATTCCGGTATGCGGCCTCGTCAAGGATGCCAAGCACCGGACGGCCCAGCTCATGACTGGCGATCCCGCCGAAATTATTCCGCTGCCGCGCGACAGCCAAGAGTTTTATTTGCTGCAGCGCATACAAGATGAGGTTCACCGCTTCGCGATTACGTTCCACCGCGAGCAGCGCGGCAAGTCGATGGTCGTCTCACAGCTCGATGCCATTCCGGGCATAGGCGAGAAGCGGCGCAAGCTGCTGCTGAAGCATTTTGGCTCCATCAAAAAAATAAAAGAGGCCACGGTGGAAGATTTCCGGCCTCTTTCAATAGGAGATAAGCTTGCCGCACAAATTATTGCGGCACTGGGGGAGGAGGCGTCGCCGTAAGCTGCGGCGGCCTTCCTCCTTTTTTTCTATGCCATATCCGTATGATATAGGCAATGGGAACGGGCAGAACAGCGTAGAAAATCGCTGCCCCGATATTTAAAGCGCCGCCAACAGATACGAGCGAGAAGCCCATTAAGAGCGAATCAAATATCGCATGAACAAATATGGCGGTAATGAGGCTGTAGCGCAGAAAAATGTAGCTGAAGATCATCCCGATAATTATGAGCTCAATCAGCCTGGTGTAAAATGGGAAGATCGGATAGGCGACATGCCCGAGCGCCCACAATATAGTCGGGATCAAGGCAGCGACATAAATATTTTTGAACCATCTGCGGAACAAGGCAATGCCGAAAAATCGGTAAATGGCTTCCTCGGAAATCGCTGCGCACCAAGCCAGCATCGGCATGAGCCACAGCCATTTGATGTTGTAGGGAGACTGGGTCGCATCGCTGGTGCTCCAACTGCCGATTGCCGATTCGAGCACCAGAAAAATGACCGATTGCACGCCCAGCAAAATCAGGGCAATCAAATAACCGAGTCCCATGCTGCGCCATACATGCTCGCCGTAGTTTTTTTCCCGGAAGCCTGGCCATACCGGACGTTTCCACGAGCGCCACATGCCGTCTCCGGCGACGAAGGAGAAATAGACGGCCGCGCCAACTGGAATGAGCAGAAGCGCAGTAAACCATGCCATGAAGGACACCTGACCATCGCTCATCACTTGTTCGCCTTGCTGAGCTATGATGCCGTCCATAATGCCTAGATTGTTAATAATATAAAAAACGGTGAAAATAAGGCTAATGACAATGCCGCGTTTGAATGTCGTATGACGGCGGTATAATATCGCATAAATAATAGCAAGCACCAGCGTGATGAAAGTCATGTAGGTGAGGCTAATCAACGATAAGACGTCGGCCGTATTTTTTTGCTGCTCAACAATGGCGACATAGTCTGAGGGTGGAACAAAGGCGGGCTTATAAGTCGAAATAATGGTTTTGTCGCCATTCTGACTGAAGCCAAATCGCAACTCAAGCTGAGAGCTGCCTGCTGCATAGCCTGTTGGATGAATGACGACCTGTCCAAGGGAGTTAACGGTAGCATCGTTCAAATCCTTGGCTTGAAAGCCTTGCGTAGTCGCAAAGCTGGCCGCTGCATCGATAAGCTGCTTCTGCCCATTAATGGAAAGTGCGCTCGTAGCTGCTCCAATGAGATTCCATGCGACAACGCTGCCGCTTTGCATGTGGAGATAGACGAACGCGGTGCTGCCATTGTCAAGCGTAACTTGTGTTTGATAGGTGTCGAGCGGAAACTGCTGCATATATTTGGACGCATAATCCTCGTACAGCTTTTCCTTTATCAAATAGCCAGTTTCATTGCTATCGGTTTGATAAACGGCGTGAGCGTCCGTAACGTTAACGCCGAACTGCTTCTCGGCAAATTCCGTTGCTTTTTGCAGGGCTGCCTCATTGCCAATAACGTTGCCCTGTGATTCCGATGCGCCCGAATCTGGGCCGCCAAGCATGGGCATGATTTGCAAAAATATAAAAACGACAGCGCCAATGACAGCGGCCCATACAAATTTCTTCCACTCGCGTGGAGCAATAAATTCAATCATAATTCACCTCAATTTCAGTTTAATCAAAAAATAAAGCATAGTGCTCTTAACATACCATATTAAACCATATCATCGCCAATCTAACAGCTTGGTCAACCTTTAGACAGCTTTTCAGCACTGTCCGCATTCATAAAACAGAGAAATAACGATATTCGGCAAGCTAATGGGTGACTGTCTACCTTGCAGGGCTGTTTTTGAATGAAATCAGCTGTTTTTATTGCAAAAGGCTGTTTTATACCCGGTGCGCTTTAAGCTTATAATCGTTAAGTCATCTGTAATTGAAAGCTGCAAGGTGAAACTTGAACAGAATAAAAGGCATTATTAAGGTGGATGCAATGAACATTTCGTTTTTTTCCTTACTTAAATGGTCCCCGCCACGCATATTGGTCGTGGGCTTTGCGATTATTATTATGCTGGGGGCTCTGCTGCTATCCCTGCCATTTGCCTCGGCCGACGGCAGCGGGCTGCGATTTCTGGATGCTTTTTTTACAGCTACCTCGGCAACTAGCGTGACGGGGCTTGTGGTCGTGGATTCCGGTACCTATTTCTCGGTCGCTGGACAGGTTATTATTATGCTGCTGATTCAGATCGGCGGGCTCGGCTTTATGACGATGGGCACGCTGTTCGCGCTGGTACTGAAAAAGCGCATATCGCTGCGCGAGCGGCTCATTTTGCAAGAAGCCATGAATCAGGGGAGCATGGAGGGCATCATTCGGCTCATCCGCAAGGTCATTGTATATTCGTTATCCTTTGAGCTCGTCGGCACGCTGCTGTTCACACTGCGCTTCGCTTACGACATGCCGTTTGGCAAGGCACTGTATTTCGGTGTGTTTCATGCTGTATCGCTGTTTAACAATGCAGGCTTTGATATTTTTGGCGACTACCGCAGCTTGACGCTGTATGTGGATGATCCGATTGTGAACCTGACTGCCATGCTGCTTATTATATCCGGGGGTCTCGGTTTTATCGTCATCTCGGATTTGCTGGAATTCCGCCGCCGCAAGGGGCTGTCGCTGCACAGCAAAGTGGTGCTGGTTATGACAGGATCGCTCATCGCAGTCGGAGCGGTCGTTATTTTCATATTTGAGTTTTCGAATATGAGGACGCTTGGCTCGCTGGACTGGGGCGGAAAAATTCTGTCTTCCTTCTTTCAGTCCGTCTCGCCGAGGACGGCAGGGGCTAACACGCTGAACTATGCCGACTTACGGCAGGCGACTTTATTTTTCACCATTATATTAATGTTTATTGGCGCATCTCCCGGCTCGACTGGGGGCGGGATCAAGACGACGACGTTTATGACGCTCATAGGGGCGGTTGTCGCGATGTTTCGGGGGAAAGAGGACATTGTACTGTTCCGCTTTCGCCTCGGCAAGGAGCGGGTGCTCAAGGCGCTTACGATTACGATGCTGTCGCTGTCGCTTGTCGTAGTCGTTACGATGCTGTTATCCGCAACGGAGGATCAGCAGTTTATTAAAATTTTGTTTGAAGCAACCTCCGCCTTCGGAACGGTAGGACTGTCGATGGGCATAACGCCAGAGCTGAGCGATTTTGGGAAAATTATCATTTCCATTACGATGTTCGCTGGGCGTCTAGGACCACTGACGCTAGCTTACGCGCTTAATCCGAAAGTTAGCAAGGAGCTTTATCGGTATCCAGAAGGCAAAATTACAATTGGATAGGGGAAACACGGATTCATATGAAAAAGAACCAGTTCGTCATAGTGGGGCTTGGGCGTTTCGGCTCAAGCCTTGGCAGAGAGTTGATTCAGCTAGGCTACGAGGTATTAGGCGTTGATAAGGATGAGGAGGTCGTGCAGGAGATGAGCGATGTGCTCACTTATACGGTTTCGGCCGACTGCACGGACGAGGAGACGCTGCGCTCGATTGGCGTGCGAAATTTTGACGTTGGCGTTGTAGCGATTGGCGATGATATTCAAGCGAGCATTTTGACGACGATTTTGCTCAAGGACTTAGGCGTTAAGACAGTGGTGGCAAAAGCGATGGACGAGCTGCACGGAAGGGTGCTGGAAAAAATCGGCGTGGATCGCGTTATTTATCCAGAGCGGGATATGGGCATTCGTGTCGCACATCAGCTGGTGTCGCCGAATCTGCTTGATTACATCGAGCTGTCCAAGGATTATACAATTGCCGAGCTTGTCGTCACGGGAAAAATGCATGGCAAGACACTCAGCGATCTCGACCTGCGTGCCCGCTTCGGGTGCAGCATAGTAGCGATTAATAAGCCTAATGGCATTATTATTGCCCCGACGGCAACAGATGTGCTTTACGAGCGTGATGTTATGGTCGTTATCGGGACGAATGAGCAGATTGAGCAGTTTGAAGAGGCAGCAACAAGGTGACAATAAAGACAGCAGCACATGCGGCTATTCGCATCGGCGCTGCTGTCTTCTTGCTACTCTGCTGCTCAAGACTTCGAGCGCGCGGCAAGCTCCTCAATCCATAGACGGACCGCTGGATGCAGCGCTGCCGGGTCGGCGTGAATGAGCGAGGTCGTGCGCTTCGTCTCCGCCAGCTCTCTGATCGGAATGACGGTGAGGTCGTTGTCAGCCAGCAGCTGTTCGCGCACATACGATTGGGGCAGCAGTGTCGCTGCCCGGCACGTGTGCTGAAGCCGGACGATGGCCTCGAAGGAGTCGATCTCCATGCGCACATCCGGCTGGAGATTGTATTTGGCAAACAGCTCGTCGGTCAGCATGCGGTACCAGGTTCCTTTGGAGAATAGCAGAATCGGCAAGCCGTTGAGGTCTTGAATGCCGAGCATGCCTTTATCGGTCACAACCATGCTTTTCGGCAGAACGAGCAGCAGATGATCCTCAAACAGCGGGACGCAGTGCAGCTGGGCGTCTTCAATACGCGAGGCGACAATGCCGATATCCGCTTTTCCTTCCCTTACATAAGTAACGATCTCATGGGTTTTGCCCGTGACCGCCTTAATATCGAATTCAGGATGGCTGCTATTGAGCGCTTTAATAAAATCGGGCAGTGTCGTTTGCAGCGTCGTCAGGCTCGCGCCAATCGTAATGGAGGTTCGCCCTGCCGACTCATAATCGGCAACCTTCTGCAGGTAACGCCGGTGCAGCTGGCGAAGCTCCAGTGCGTATTCATAGGTCATCTGGCCGATAGGCGTCAGCTCCAGCCGCTTGCCGATCCGCCGGAACAGCTGCGTGCCGATATCCTGCTCTAGCTTGGCAATTTTACGGGAGAGGGCAGGCTGGGACAAATTGAGCAGCGCCGCAGCCTTGTTCATGCTGGACTGCTCGACGATGGCGGCAAACATATGCATTTCTTCAATCAATATAGCCAGCTCCAGTCTGCTTATGTCAAAATGTTATAACAAATTATAAAAAATAAGCAATTCCATTATAAGCTGAAAAGGAGTACGATGGGAAGTGTGACTAAACTGTGTCAACTTTTGTTGACGGAGAAAGAACCGAAGAGTAAAATGTAGATTGATTTGTAGACAAGCATTTTGAGGAAAGTGTAACCACAGTCTGGAAAGGAGACACAAAGGCATGAAAGGAAATTCCTATTTTTCCCGTAAGCTTCACTCGCTGCTTGGTATCATTCCGCTCGGAATGTTTATCGTTGTGCATGCGCTTACGAACTATCAATCGTTCGAGAGGGGGGCAGAGGGGTTCAGCAGCGGAGTAAAGCTCATTAACAGCTTGCCATTGCTGCCGCTTGCTGAAATTTTCGGTATATATCTCCCGCTGCTTTTCCATGGCGTGTACGGCTTATATGTAGCCTATCAATCCGACAGCAACATGGGGCGCTTCAAGTATGGCCGCAACTGGGCGTTTACAGCGCAGCGTATAACGGGTGTTATCACGTTTATCTTTGTGTTCTGGCACGTATACCAGACTCGTTTTCAGGTGTACATGGGCCATATCACACATGAAGAGCTAGGCTCCACGATGCACAATATTGCGACTAACCCGCTTTATTTTGTATTTTATGTGGTCGGGGTACTGGCAGCTACGTTCCACTTTGCCAATGGCCTTTGGGCATTTTTGATCAGTTGGGGCATTACAGTTGGACCTCGTGCACAACGGATTTCATCCCTTGTATGCATGGGTGTTTTTATTGTCGTAGCGGCATTGTTTATACTTTCGCTTGTTGCATTCCGCGGCGACGAATTCAAGGAAGCAGCCGATCTTGCATTGGTTTGGAATAATATCGGATAGTTTGAAGACAAGGAGTGAAGCGTGATGGCTAACAATAAAATAATCGTCGTAGGCGGCGGCCTTGCCGGACTTATGGCTACGATAAAAGCAGCAGAAGCTGGCATGCACGTTGATCTGTTCTCGATCGTGCCGGTGAAGCGTTCCCATTCCGTCTGCGCACAGGGCGGCATTAATGGAGCGGTAAATACAAAAGGTGAAGGCGACTCGCCTTGGGAGCATTTTGACGATACGGTATACGGGGGAGACTTCCTCGCTAACCAGCCTCCTGTTAAAGCAATGTGTGAAGCAGCACCAGGCATTATCCACTTAATGGACCGGATGGGCGTTATGTTCAGCCGTACGCCGGAGGGCTTGCTCGATTTCCGTCGTTTCGGAGGCACACAGTATCACCGTACAGCATTTGCAGGCGCCACAACGGGACAGCAATTGCTATACGCCTTGGATGAGCAAGTTCGCCGCTGGGAAGCAGCCGGCCTCGTAACGAAATACGAGCACTGGGAATTCCTTGGCGCCGTTCTGGATGATGAAGGCATTTGCCGCGGGGTATCTGCGCAGGATTTGCGTTCGATGGAAGTGAAAACGTTCATAGGCGATGCGGTTATATTGGCATCGGGCGGCCCTGGCATTATTTTCGGCAAAACAACGAACTCGGTTATTAATACAGGTACAGCAGCAAGTGCGGTGTATCAGCAAGGCGTTAATTATGCGAACGGCGAATTTATTCAAATTCACCCAACCGCGATTCCAGGCGATGACAAGCTGCGCTTGATGTCCGAATCGGCTCGTGGCGAAGGCGGACGCGTATGGACTTACAAAGACGGCAAGCCTTGGTACTTCCTTGAGGAAAAATATCCGGCATACGGCAATCTTGTGCCGCGTGATATTGCGACCCGTGAAATTTTCAGCGTCTGTGTCGATCAGAAGCTCGGCATCAATGGCGAAAACATGGTTTACCTTGATCTTTCCCATAAAGATCCGAAGGAGCTAGATGTTAAGCTCGGCGGCATCATCGAAATTTATGAGAAATTCATGGGCGATGATCCACGGAAGCTGCCAATGAAAATTTTCCCTGCAGTTCACTATTCGATGGGCGGCATGTGGGTGGATTACAACCAAATGACGAACATCCCTGGTTTGTTTGCAGCAGGCGAATGCGAGTATCAATACCATGGCGCTAACCGTCTCGGTGCGAACTCGCTGCTGTCGGCGATTTACGGCGGTATGGTCGCAGGACCGAAAGCGGTAGAGTACATTAAAGGCATGAAGAAAGCTTCCGCTGACGTGGCTTCCTCCGTATTCGACCGTGAGCAAAAACGCCAAACGGATAAATACGAAAGCATTCTTGCCATGAACGGTACAGAAAATGCTTACGTTCTGCACAAGGAACTTGGCGAATGGATGACCAACAATATGACGGTTGTTCGTTTCAATGACAAGCTCGAAGCAACGATCAGCAAAATCAAAGAGCTTAAGCAGCGTTATAACAATATCAACATCAATGACTCGATGAAATGGAACAACTCAAGCGTTGCCTTCACTCGTCAGCTGTGGAACATGATCGAGCTGTCCGAAGCTATGACCCTCGGTGCCCTGCTCCGTGACGAAAGCCGCGGCGCGCATTACAAGCCGGATTTCACAGAGCGCAATGATGAGAAGTTCATGAAGTCAACGATAGCGACTTGGACGAAGGAAGGTCCGCAAATTTCGTACGAAGACATCGATGTTTCCCTTATTACACCGCGTAAACGCGACTACACAGCGAACAAGAAGAAAGGAGAATAAAGATGGCTGATACGACTACTGCTACAAAAACCGTTAAGTTCATCATTACCCGTCAGGATGGACCGGAGTCTGCGTCTTACAAAGAGGAATTTGAAATTCCGTATCGCCCGAATATGAACGTTATCAGCGGACTTATGGAAATTCAGCGTAATCCGACGATGGCAGATGGCGGCAATACAGCTCCAGTATGCTGGGAATCCAACTGTCTGGAAGAAGTTTGCGGCGCCTGCTCCATGGTCATTAACGGCAAGCCGCGCCAAGCGTGCAGCGCACTGATCGATCAGTTGGAGCAGCCGGTACGTCTGGAGCCGATGCGCACTTTCCCGGTCGTCCGTGACCTTGTTATCAATCGCGAGCGTATGTTTAACGCCCTCAAACGCGTTAAGGCATGGATTCCGATCGATGGCACTTATGATCTCGGTCCTGGCCCGCGCCTGGCAGAATCGAAGCGCCAATGGGCTTACGAGCTGTCCAAGTGCATGACGTGCGGCGTATGTCTTGAAGCTTGCCCGAACGTCAACGATCGCAATAGCTTTGTTGGCCCAGCGGCCATTTCTCAGGTTCGCTTGTTCAACGTTCATCCTACGGGAGAAATGAACAAGGAAGAGCGTCTGGAAGCATTGATGGAGGATGGCGGCATCGAGGGCTGCGGAAACTCGCAAAACTGTGTGCGCTCTTGTCCGAAAGGCATTCCGCTTACGACGTCGATTGCGGCAATCAACAAAGATACAACGAAGCATCTGTTCAAAAAATGGCTTGGATTTTAAATATAAGGTCTTCCACCTGAGCGGTGGAAGGCTTTTTTCTTAAAATATAGGAAAGGATATGATTTTGCGATCCTTTCCTATATTTCTCGGACTGAAACGCGCCGCACCGCCAAAGGACGGCGACAGCCGTTTCACCTTGCATAATAATGATAATCAGTATCAATAATAAAAGAGATTATGCCGCTTGTCAATGTTCAGCCGTGAATACAACATAAACAGAGCAAAAAAGAACCGCTCTCACGGTTCTTTTTTGCTCTGTTTATGCATTTCCTACTAATAGCTCTTAAAGCTGGCTTGTTACAGCCACTCTTCGCCCCACTTTTGAATCGATTCAATGACAGGCTCTAAATGATGGCCTTTGTCACTTAATTCGTATTCAATGCGAACAGGCATTTCTGGATACACTGTTCGTTTAATAATGGAAAGTTGTTCAAGTTCCTTCATCCGGTCGGTAAGCATCTTGTCGCTCATATCCGGAATTTGCTCCTTGATCTCCTTGAACCTTTTTGGTCCAGCTAGTAGCACCCGAATGATGAGACCGGTCCATTTCTTGCCTAAAATTTCGGCCGCTGCTTCATACTTTGGGCACATTGTTGAATAATCCAACCTGATCACCCCGCTTCTTCTTAACCCATTATAACATATATACTTTGGAAAAGTAAGTGCATATAAACACCATATCGCCATTTAACTTTATTTTAATTATTTACTTTACAAAAGTTAGTTTATATATTAAGATAGGTTCATGAAACGCAGCGAGCAAGTGATGCAGCTGCGAAACCAAACAAAAGACGAAGGGTGAGGTTAAAATGTTGGACACAGGATTATTGATTATTCGGGTAGTATTGGGTTTGTTGATGGTTGGTCATGGGGCGCAGAAGCTGTTTGGCTGGTTCGGTGGTTACGGATTGAAGGGAACGGGAGGCTGGCTGGATTCAATTGGTGTTAAACCGGGTGTACTGATGGCACTGGCAGCAGGACTAAGCGAAGTGGTAGGCGGCTTGCTGTTTGCTGCAGGCTTGTGGACATGGCTTGGCGCAGTGCTGTTAATCATCCCAATGATTATGGCGATCGTGAAGGTACATGGCGCTAACGGCCTGTGGTCAACGCAGAACGGCTACGAATATAATCTGGTGCTGATTGCTGTATTTGTCGGTATTGCTTTGACCGGTGCAGGAGAGCTGTCAATCGACGCTTTGCTTAAATAAGGGAATAGCCTGCTGCCAGCCGCTATAAGCGGATGACAACAAGGCCAATCATCATGCATGCGAATGCCGCCCACTGGGCGGCATTTAGTTTTTCCTTGTAAATCAGAATGGCGCCTGCCGCGACCACAAGGCTGTTCGTCGCAAAGATCGGCGCGGCTAGATTAGCAGGCCCTGTCGCCAGCGCGGTTGCATAAAGCTGGAGGCCAGCGTAGGAGAAAAGGCCAGCGAGCAGTCCGTAAAGCAAGCCGGTCCGATAGGCAGATTTGCGGGTGCTGCCTTTTTTATCTTTGCTTAGCAAGGCGAACCATAGAAAGGACAGCAAATAGCCCACGAATAAAATCGGCGCGCTGGAAAATCCCCATTCCTCCGTTACCTTTAGCCCGCCATTGCGAAAGGTAAAGAAGACGACCGCGGCGGAAGCGTAGTAAAACCATTGTGTCTGGGCAGGGATGGCTTGTACCTGTTTTTTATAAGAAATGAGCACAACGGACAGCAGCAGCAGTAAAATGCCGCTAGCTTGCGCGAGCTGGAGGGGTTCCTTATAGACAAGTGTGCCCAATGCAACGACAAGCACGATGTTCATATTCGTCAGTGGAGAGGTTAGGCTTGCCGGACCATAGTCCAGCGCCTTCATAAAGACCGCGTTGCCGATGGCCGAGCCTGCTCCAATGATCGCACCTGCAATCCAGATCCGGTAATCGGCTAACGAAGTGAGCGAGCCCTCAAACGCGGCATGAATGCCAAACCCAGCTGTGCCTGAGGCGTAAAGCCCAAGCAGCAGCGCTGAGGTTGCACCGCTGCTCATCTGGCTTCTTTTCATCCACCAGCCGGCTAATCCGAATAAAATGGCGCTAGAGATAGCAACGGTTAGCCACATGTTGTTCAACTCCCTGATTGTTTACGGTAAGGCTGAATTTGTTACACAAATGAAATGATTCTGTTATACCCCTATTACAATACTCGGTTATTATAATAAACAAGACCCCCTTTTAATATATCAAATTCGGACCTGCACTCGGTGCAGGTCCACTTTTTTTGTCCAGATGTTCGTAGGCAGCTTGCCGCTGGCGCATTCTACATAAAAAAGAGACTGCTCTGCTGATAAACAGCAAAGCAGCATCATTTTACGGGATTCATTAAGCAGATGGCCTACAGCGGTACGATGATCTGCTTGCGCTGGCGGTAGAAGACCCATTTGTTAAAGCCAATTTCCTTAAGGCGTTTGCTGACGCGATCCCAATCGTCGCCGACCCTTGCTGGAATGTGGGCATCGGAGCCGAAGGTCACATTGACGCCGAAATGATGGGCACGCTCCAAAATGTCATCGGATGGATACCAGCCGCCTACATATTTTGTGCTGCCGGAAGTATTAATTTCAATCGACACATCGTTTTCCGCAATAATGCGAAGCGTATCATCGATTTCGGCATCGGCTTTAATGTCGGAGAAAGCAGGGTAATAGCCTTTCATTGCATCAATATGCCCCAGCACATTGAACATGCCGCTGCGCGCTGATTGGCTGATCAGGTCATAATAACGGCGCTTTTCCTCAATTTGCTGCTTCTCGGTCAGCCCTTTCCAGCGATTGCGATTAAAAATGCTCACTCCGCTTACCTGATGGACGGAGCCGATAATGTAGTCGAACGGTACGCCTTCATAGGCGTCGCGATAAGCGGGAAGACGTTCAGGGAAAAAGTCAGATTCCATACCGAGCAGCACTTCAATACGTCCCTCATATTTTGCCTTAAGCTCAAGTACTTCCTTTATGTAGTTGTCAAATTCGGATTGTGCCATGGCGATGCCAGGAAAAGGGCGGTCGTCCTTATGGCCGAAATAAGGCGAATGATCAGAAATGCCAATGGCCTGCAAACCTGCGTCGAGTGCGGCAGTAATGTAGTCTTCAATCGTTCCGTCGGCGTGGCCGCAACGTTCGTGATGGGTGTGCAGATCAAATTTCATAGCTGTTTCCTCCTTGAGTTGAAAATGCGCTGGCAGCTTATTCGCTGCTTATGAATTGATGCTCCGGCATGCCCTTGAGATCGCTTAAAAACTGCTGCATCGCCGTGTTTAAATACCTGCCGGACTTGTAGACGACGCCGACCGGATGGCTGATTTCAAGCTCATTCACTTTAATCATCTTGAGCGAGCCCCGCCGCAGCTCCTCGGCAATGGACAGCTTGGAGACGACAGCGGCGCCGAGATTAATTTCGACCATGCGCTTCACCTCTTCGCTGCTCGAAAGCTCCATCATAATATTCGGCTGAATATTGTACTGGCGAAAAATCTTGTCTACGAAGCGCCGTCCGAGTGTGTCAGGTGCAAGCATGATCATAGGAATATCTTTGAGTGCCTCTACGGTAGTATGCTTCAAATCGCTCAGGGGATGCTCCGGAGATACAACAAGCTCAAACGTATCGTAATAAAGAGTGGACGAGTGCAGGTTTGGATTTTTCTCAAATAAGTAAGAAATACCAATGTCAATGGTGCCATTTTCAACGCTGGCGGTCACCTGCGAGGATGGCATCGTATGAATCGTTGTTTTGATCAGCGGAAACTGGTCTTGAAAGTAGGATAATACCCGCGGCAAAATTTGAATCGCAATGGAAGAAGTCGTCCCTAACAAAATATGGCCTTGAGGCGTCGTGTTGAGGTCTGAAAGCTTAGCCTTAAGCTCTTCGACAATAAGCAAAATTTTCTCGGCATGCTCTAGAAAAACTTGTCCATGGTCGGTGAGGGTCACAGGCTGATTGCGGTCAATCAGAACCGTCTTGAATTCCTCTTCAAGCGTTTTGACTTGTGCGGATACAGCAGGCTGGGTCAAATTAAGCAGCTCACCCGCCTTGCGGAAGCTCATCGTTTTGGAAATGGTGAGGAGTGTTTCAAGTTGGCTAATATTCACTACAATCCCCCTCCAGGTTTAGTGAAGCAATTACACGCTTATAAAAATAGGCTTGCAGGCGCAAATGCCTTTCATCGTGATAGCGTTGCTTACTATTATAAAGCAAATCCGGCAAGACGGCAAAAAGCAGGAGCAGCTTAACGTATTATTTAAAGAGGATATAGGGTGATGTTGTCGAAGTGTGTTGGACGAAGGTACTTATTTGAGGAGGCGTTACGACTGGACAGGAAAGCAATAAGAGGCTGGCTTATGTACGACTGGGCCAATTCGGCATTTGCGACGACGATGATGGCGACCGTCATGCCCATATTTTATTCAGGTGTGGCAGCGTCTAATCTGTCGGGTACGAAGGCGGAGGCCTATTGGGGATACACCCAAAGCATTGCGATGCTGTTCGTAGCGGTGCTGTCGCCGATATTGGGAGCGGTAGCTGATTACACGGGCTCTAAAATCAAATTTCTGACGATGTTTATGCTTATGGGAGCCGCATCCTGTGCCGCAATGGCGTTTGTTGGCGAAGGGGACTGGCTGCTGGCTTCTATCCTGCTTATTATAGGAACGATGGGCTTTGCTGGAGGCAACACTTTCTATGATGCGCTGCTGGCGGATGGCGTGCCGATGGAGCGCAGGGATGTCGTGAGCGCGCAGGGCTACGCTTATGGCTATATAGGCGGCGGGCTGCTGCTGCTCGTTAATATTTTGATGATTCAAAATTTCGAGCTGCTCGGATTCCCTACCAAAACCTTTGCGACCCAAATGGTGTTTATAACGGTAGGCATATGGTGGTTTGTGTTCTCGCTGCCGCTGCTGCGTTCGGTGAAGGAGCCTGTGAAAAATGTTAAAGTAGGCTTTGGCACCGCCCTTGGCAAAGGCTTCACGCGATTGCGCGGCACGCTGCGAACACTTAAGCGATATCCGGAGCTGCTGAAATATATGGCTTCGTTTTTATTTTTCAACGATGGCATTAATACGGTTGTTGTGATGGCAACCATATATGGCCAGGGGATCGGCATTAATACGGATGATATGATTACGGCGCTGCTCATTACGCAGTTTGTTGGTTTCCCATGCACGATTGTATTCGGCAGACTTGCAGCGCGGTTTGGTTCGAAAAGGCTGTTATATGTGTCGTTATGGTTCTACGTCGTTATTGTTATTTTAGGTTATTTTATGACGTCATCGCTGCATTTTTATTTGCTCGCGATTATGGTTGGCGTCGTGCAGGGAGGCAGCCAGGCGATTTCACGCTCGATTTATTCGGGTATGGTGCCGCCGTCCAAATCGGGTGAATTTTTTGGCTTTCTCTCGCTATCGAGCAAGTTTTCCTCCGTTGTAGGACCGCTGCTGTTTTCGGTAGTCGCGACGGTTTCAGGCTCTACCCGTATCGCTATCCTCTCGCTTATAGGGTTATTCGTCATCGGCATTGTGCTGCTTATGTTCGTCAATTTGACGAAGGGCAGAGCAGAGGCGCTGGCCGGGGATGATGGAGCAATTAAAGCTTGAACATATGAAGCCTGGCGCCATTCCAATGATGAGGACTGGCCGCCGGGCTTTGCGTTTTATTTCAAAAGAACTATAAAGCTGCTGCCTCCTTTTTAGACATGTTCTTCTTGTGTAAAGGATGGGACTGGGTCAGTTAAGTACACATTGATGACTCGATGATTTTTTCGTAATAGGTGGGGAGGTTAGAGCATAAGATTGGTGTTTGTCCGATGATTTTGTAATTGAGGTTGACCTTGAGCTTAAAAAAGCGAATGTACTTCATAAATCACCGGCACAAAAGCAAATAAAAGCTTTTAAGCCGTAAAAAAGTAGAAGCCAGATGGAAAAGGCGAGCGGAGTAAAAGGTTTGAGATGGGGGAGCGCAGCGTTCGCCTTTGCATCTGCTTTTTACCGCAGCGCGGTATAATTCAGAAAAATGCAGAGGCAACAGCGACCGGAATCCAAACCTTTTACACAGCGACGAATCTTTTCCATCTGGCTTCTACGACAAGGTCTTAATAGCATTTATTTGGTTGTGTCCTACGGTCACAACCATTCCTTTTTGCGGAAAATAAAAAACATCCCAAAGCCCAGCACAAGCATAATGCCGAGCAAAATATACGAACCGCCTCGCATATGCAGGCCGGGTATAAAGTCGAAGTTCATCCCATAAATACCGGTTATGAAGGTCAGCGGCATGAATATCGTCGTCATTGCTGTAAACACGCGCATAATTTCATTGGCGCGAGCCGAAATACTGGACTGGTAAGCTTCTCGCAAGTTGCCCATCAGCTCGCGGAACGTATCAAATGTCTCGGCGATTTTGACGGCATTTTCATAAATATCGCTGAAATATTTTTGCAGCTGATCATCAATCAGCTTGAGATCGCGTTTGTTCAGCGTAGCGATAACGTCCTTCTGCGGGCCAAGCACCTTCTTGAGCCATAAAATTTCACCGCGCAAACCGATAATTTCGTTCAGATGCGATTTTTTCGTATGCATTAATATATCTTCTTCAAGCGTTTCGATCCGCGTATCAATTCGATCGGCTACGAGGAAGTAGTTATCGACGACAATATCGACGAGATTGTATAAAAAATAATCGGGGCGGCTGACTTCCTGCTCCCACAGGACAGGCTTCAGGGAACGCAGCTCATTAATTTTTTGCTTCGTAACGGTAATAATATAATGGCGGCCGAGAAAAATATTCAGTGCGCGCAGGAAAATTTCCTCATCATCAAAGCGAATGCTGTTAATAACAATAAAATAATGGCTTTCATAAATTTCAATCTTAGGGCGCTGCTCCTCCTCGGTAAGGCAATCCTCTACCGCGAGGTCATGCATGTGGAAAAGCGGCTGCAATACAGCCAAATCCTCCACATCGGCATCAATCCAATAGAAGCCCTCCGGCGATGGAATGAGTGTATCAGCAATATCTTCAATAGGGGTAAACAAGCCGTTGTTGACCAGACGGATTTTCATCTGTGCATCTCCTCTCTGAAATGGACAGGAGGCCGCCTTCGCCGCTTGCACAGAGCACTGTTATTTATAGAAAAACAGGGCGCAATACGCAGTGGCTGGGCAGCCGCCATATTCGGTTGTGTTCAGGCCTTGGTCGGTCGCCTTCCATGTCCGTATGCACTCCTTTATCATGTGAATTTTTGGATGAATAACACTCGATTATTCGCTTAGCGTTTCAATCCTTGTCTAGTATACTCCCGCAGCAGCTTTACATTCAAGCGAAAAAACCGTAAATGATGCTGAAAGATCAGCCTTCGATAGCATATGCAGTCCTCAGGGTTGACGCGCCTGCCTGAATCCATTAAAGTATGCTTATAAGCAGCAATTCCATAATTGAATAGAACTACTTTCTTATCAAGAGCAGGCGGAGGGACTAGCCCGATGAAGCCCGGCAACCGGCGTAAGCACGGTGCTAATTCTTGCGGAGACATTTCGATGTTTCTGAGAGATGAGAGAGGCGAACGCTTATTTTTTGAGCAAACGACCTTTTCTCTCGACAGAAAGGGTCTTTTTATATTTGGGAATGTTGATAATCTCATCAAAGGAGTGATTCTGCATGCCAATTAAAGTTCCCGACCATTTGCCAGCCAAAGAAATATTAAATAGTGAGAACATTTTCGTCATGGACGAAAGCGTTGCTTATCATCAGGATATTCGTCCGCTGCGTATCGCGATTTTGAACTTAATGCCTGAGAAAGAAACGACAGAGACCCAGCTGCTTCGCTTGATCGGCAATACGCCGCTGCAGGTGGAGGTTGTGCTGCTTCGTCCGAAGACGCATACGTCGAAAAATACATCGTATGAGCATCTGCATGCTTTTTACAAAACGTTTGACGAAATTGCCCATGAATTTTACGATGGCTTAATTATTACAGGTGCTCCTGTAGAGCATCTGGATTTTGAGAACGTAAACTATTGGGAGGAACTGAAGGACATTATGGATTGGAGCGCACGGCGCGTCACTTCGACCTTCCATATATGTTGGGCCTCGCAGGCAGGACTTTACCATCATTATGGTGTTCCCAAATATGAATTGGATGATAAAATTTTCGGCGTGTTCCACCATACGATTGAGAAGCAGAACGTCAAGCTGCTTCGTGGCTTTGATGAAGCGTTCCTCGTGCCGCAATCCCGTCATACGGAAGTGCGTCGCGAAGATATTGAGAATGTTGATCATCTGGAAATTTTGTCGGAATCGGCCGAATCGGGCGTTTACATTGTCGCTTCCAAGGATGGCCGTCAAATTTTCGTCAGCGGGCATTCGGAATACGATCCTTTCTCATTGAAAAACGAGTATGACCGCGACAAGGCGAAAGGGCTCGATATTGCAGTGCCGAAAAACTATTTCCCGGGTGATAACCCGGAAGCAGTGCCGTACTCCTCGTGGAGGGCGCATGCTAATCTGCTATTCTCGAATTGGCTCAACTATTACGTGTACCAGCAGACGCCATTTGATTTGGGAGCAAACATCTAACTATATAATAGAAGGAGCAATAGCCCATGTTGAAAATCGAAAGTGAATTAGCGCAAATTGGTTCGCAAAAGGATACGGAAACCGGTGCCGTAAGCTTCCCCGTTTATCAGGCAACGGCTTTCCGCCATCCGAAGCTCGGACAAAGTACAGGATTTGATTACGCTCGTACAAAAAGCCCTACCCGCGCCGTATTGGAAGAGGCGGCTGCCAAGCTTGAGTCTGGCGATGCTGGCTTCGCCTGCAGCTCTGGCATGGCGGCTTTGCAAACGGTATTCGGCCTGTTTCATCAAGGCGACCATTTAATCGTATCGCTTGATCTGTACGGCGGCACTTATCGCCTGCTGGAGCGGATTATGTCGAGATATGGGGTTACAGCATCCTATGTGGATACGAACGATATTGATGCGATGAGCGAGCTGTGTACACCGAATACGAAGGCGGTACTGATCGAGACGCCAACCAATCCGCTAATGATGATTACCGACATTGAGCGAGTCGCTTCATGGGCGAAGTCCAAAGGGCTGCTGACGATTGTAGACAATACGCTGCTGACGCCGTTTTTCCAGCGTCCAATTGAGCTGGGGGCAGATGTCGTTGTCCACAGTGCGACCAAATATTTGGGCGGTCACAATGATGTGCTCGCTGGCCTTATTGTGACGAAGGGACAGGAGCTGTCGCAGGAAATGGCGTTTTTGCATAACTCTATTGGAGCGGTACTTGGGCCGCAGGATTCATGGCTGTTAATGCGCGGCATGAAAACATTGGCGCTGCGGATGGAGCGTCATGAGTATAATGCAACAAAAATTGCGGGCTACTTGCTTGAGCATCCTTCTATTGAAGAGGTTTATTATCCAGCCTTGCCGCATCATCCAGGACATGCAGTGCAGAACCGCCAATCGTCGGGCAATACTGGCATTTTCTCCTTCCGCGTGAAGGATGCCCGCTACATTGAACCGATTCTGCGCCATATTCAATTGATTGCTTTTGCTGAAAGCTTGGGCGGCGTTGAGTCGCTGATGACCTATCCGGCCGTGCAGACGCATGCTGATATTCCAGAAGAAATTCGCCGTGCAGTCGGCGTTGATGATAAATTGCTTCGCTTCTCCGTTGGCATTGAGCATGCGGATGACCTGATTGCCGATTTGGAGCAGGCGCTTGCCGCAGCTAAGCAAGAGATTGGGGAGGTATAGCAGCATGAGCGACAGACATAACAAAGAGGAATACGCCAAGCGTCATTTTGCAACGAAATTGCTTCATTTCGAAGGATCATTTGATGAGCAGACGGGTGCATCCAGCACGCCGATTTTCCAGGCATCTACGTTCCATCAAAGCGATTTGTCCCAAAATCCGCCTTACGATTACAGCCGCTCCGGCAACCCGACAAGGCAGGCGCTGGAGGACCAAATTGCGCTGCTGGAGGGCGGTACGCGGGGCTTTGCCTTTGCATCCGGCATGGCTGCCATTTCAACGACGTTCCTGCTGCTGTCGGCGGGCGACCATGTTATTGTGACTGAGGATGTGTACGGAGGTACATACCGCCTGCTGACGACGGTGCTTAATCGTCTTGGCATGGAGACGACGTTCGTCGATATGACGGATTTTGAAGCCGTTAAAGCTGCATATAAAGAGAATACGAAAGCGGTATTTATCGAGACGCCTTCCAACCCGACGCTGAAAATTACCAATATTTCGCAGGTGGCTTCGTGGGCGAAGGAGCATAATCTGCTGACGATTTTGGACAATACGTTTATGACGCCTTATTATCAGCGTCCGCTTGAGCTTGGTATAGACATTGTTCTGCACAGCGCGACCAAGTTTCTGAGCGGTCACAGCGACGTGCTCGCTGGTCTTGCTGTCACGGCGGATGAAGAGCTGGGACGCAGGCTGTATCAGCTGCAAAATGGCCTCGGCGCCGTGCTGAGTGCCCATGAATGCTGGCTGCTTATGCGCGGCATAAAGACGCTGCAAGCGCGTATGGAGCATAGCGAGCGCAGCGCGCGCAAGCTGGCGGAGTGGCTGAATGAACATCCAGAAGTGACGAAGGTTTATTATCCTGGCCTTGCGGATCATCCGGGCCGTGAGGTGCATGAGCAGCAATGCTCCGCCTATGGCGCGGTGGTATCCTTTGACGTGGGCAGCCGAGAACGGGCGAAAGCGATGCTTGGCCGCGTGAAGCTCCCGCTTGTAGCGGTCAGCCTTGGCGGCGTAGAGAGCATCCTATCGTATCCAGCGATGATGTCGCATGCAGCAATGCCGAAGGAAGTCCGACATGAACGTGGTATTACAGATGGCCTCGTACGCTATTCGGTAGGCCTTGAGCATATTGAAGATTTGCTAGCAGATTTGGATCAGGCTTTGCGCGGCTAACGGCTGTGTAAAGTGGAGGAAAAGACGGCTGTCATTGCTGACAAGCCGTGTTTTTCCTTTTTAAAATATAGGAAAGGATATGATGTTCCCATCCTTTCTCTATATTTCTCGGAATGAAACGCGCCGCGCCGTCAGAGGACGGCGAAAGCCGTTTCACCTTGGCGGCTGTATTGCCTTTAAACGAAAGATGACGAATTAGTGCTTAGTATGATAAAATTAGCTTATACTTAATTAGTTTGTGAAAAAAAGCGCAACATCAAAACTACAGCGATAGATAAGGAGGTCTTGCGTAATGGCAACGTTGGACCAGATATTGGATAAGGCCCTGCGGGGTGAGCGAATAAGCTTGGAAGAATGTATTATTATGTTCGAATCCGACGAGATTGAGAAAATGGGTAAAGTTGCAAATGAAATTATGCTGCGCAAGCATCCCGAGCCTATAACGACATTCGTTGTGGGAAGAAACGTCAACTACACGAATGTGTGCGACGTTTATTGCAGGTTCTGCGCCTTTTACCGTGCCCCGGGCTCCAAAGAGGGTTATGTGCTCGATAACGAGACGATTATGAACAAAATTCAAGAAACGATTGATGTGAATGGCACGGAAATTTTGATGCAGGGCGGAACGAATCCAGATTTGCCTTTTACTTATTACACGGACTTGCTGAAGGAAATCAAGCAGCGCTTCCCAGACATTACGATGCACTCCTTCTCGCCAGCGGAAATTCAGAAGATGAAGGAAGTTTCGGAAGGCTTGTCGCTGGATGAGGTTGTTCGCCAGCTGCATGAAGCGGGACTGGATTCACTGCCGGGCGGCGGCGCGGAAATTCTTGATGATCGTACTCGCCGTAAAATCAGCCGCAAAAAGGGCTCCTACACGGACTGGATCGACGTTATGAAATCGGCTCATCGTCATGGCATGAATACGACAGCCACGATGGTATATGGGTTTGGAGAAACGATGGAGGAGCGCGCCTTGCACCTGCTGCGCATTCGTGACGTTCAAGACGAGTGTAAAGCGAATGGCTACGACTCCGAAGGGTTTACGGCCTTTATTTCCTGGCCGTTCCAGCCGGACAATACAAGAATGCCGATGGAGAAAGCGAAGCCAGAGGAGTATTTGAAAATTGTGGCAGTCAGCCGTATTTTCCTCGACAATATTGACAACCTGCAATCATCATGGGTAACGATGGGACCTGATATGGGTAAACTTTCGCTGGCCTATGGCTGCAACGACTTCGGCAGTACGATGATTGAAGAAAATGTGGTGTCCGCTGCGGGCACGACGCACAAGGTCAACATTGAGCTGATTTTGCAGCTCATTCGTGAAGCGGGCAAGGTTCCGGCGCAGCGCAATACGCGCTATGAAATTTTGCGGATGTACAATGAAAGCGATAAGGCTGAGCAGGACTTTGTGATGCAAAATTAGGCTGTAGCGACTGGCTAATTCGGAACTGTTTTTGATCATTAAAGATAATAACGCTTGTCTCCTATCTTTTCCGTTAAAGGATAGGTAGGGATGAGCGTTTTTGTTATTGCCTCTAAAGCAGCGAAATATAGCTGAAAATGGGTTAGCAGTTTTGTCGAGGAGTAGACGAAATCCAAGAAAATAGATCGGAAAAATAAAATATTATTTCAAATGCCAATTTTCCACACAAATAGACTATTCAAACTGTAATCTTCTGTGTTACAATACGATTTAATCGAATATGAATCTTCAGGGCAGGGTGCAATTCCCTACCGGCGGTAAGGATGCGTTCGGAGCATCCAGAGCCCGCGACTCCTGGCTGCTTGCAGCCGGGACTGATCTGGTGAGAATCCAGAGCCGACGGTATAGTCCGGACGGGAGAAGATCAGAACCAGCTTGTTAAATGACAATCATTTAACAGGTTTGTTGATGATGCCCTTGTCAGATAGCTGACAAGGGCATTGTTTCTTTTTCATAGTAAAAGAAGGTTCAATTCAAAACTTTCTCAGGAGGTTTTTGAATTGCAGAACACATTAGAGCTGGCTGGCGAGAAGGCGGGCTGGCGAACATCACGAATTGCGGGCATAAACGGTATATGGTATGTGGCGCTTGGGGCGACACTTTGGGGGCTTGACCCGCTGTTCCGTATTTTATTGCTCAAAAGCTTCACATCGGCGCAAATTGTATTTATTGAGCATATTTTGCTCGCATTTTACGCAGTGCCTGTATTGTTTAAATTCCGCCGTACATTAGTCGGCAAGCTGTCGATTGGTGTCATTGGCGCGCTGCTATTTGTTTCTTGGGGCGGCTCGGCAGTAGCTACCGTATTATTCACCGCTGCCTTTTCTCATGGCAGCGCCAATGCTGTGCTGCTGCTTCAGAAGCTCCAGCCGTTATTTGCCATATTGCTCGCCAGAGTTTTGCTGAAGGAAAAGCTGCCACAGAAGTTTTTCGTCTTTTTGCTGGCGGCGCTGGCAGGCACGTATTTGTTGACCTTCGGATTCGGCTCGCCGCTAGTCGGCCTGCATGATCTTGCTTTGCTCAGTTGCCTGTTTTCGATCATCGCAGCGGCATTGTGGGGCGGTTCGACCGTCATGGGCAAATATTTGCTGCAAAAGAAATTATCCTTTTCCATTGTGACGTCCCTTAGGTTTCTGCTTGCTTTGCCGCTGCTAAGCGTTATTTTGCTCGCAAGCGGCGACGCATGGAGCCTGAACGCACAAGGCAGTCAGCTGTCGCTCATTGCCGTAAATTTATTGTTTCAAGCGTTTTTCCCAGGATTAATCAGCATGCTGCTGTATTACAAAGGGCTTTCCTCAACTAAAGCTGTATACGCGACGCTTGCCGAGCTTTCCTTCCCTGCTGTTGGCGTATTGATTAACTGGCTCGTATTTGGCCAGTCGCTGACGTTAGGGCAGCTTATCGGCTTCCTGCTTATCTGGCTGACGCTATGGCTCATGAGCCGAAGCAGCAATGAACAGGCAGCTCAGCAACCACAAGCTGCTGCTTAAATAGAGGCTTATTCACAGCCCCTTCATTCCCAATGTCTTCATCGTATATCGCTGCTGCGTGCGCCATATACTGTATGAGGGGAATGAAAGGGGTTGGCTTGTTTATGGAACTGTTTACCGTTACGCTGCCTTCCAAGCTTCAATCAACGGCAGCTGGCTTAGCGGCCTTAATGGCACAATATACGAATGAGGATTTACATATTGAAGCAGCACCCCAGAGTCAGTTGGTGCAGTTCGATTTGGAGTCCGAGGGCACCATTATGTGCCAGTCGGCAACGCCTTATTTTCAACTGAATGAGCATGGAGAAATACTGTACCACCGCGCTGCCAAAGCGCTCGCTGAATATGTTGTAACCAATTTGGAATCGGAAATGCTCATCAGCATCATTAAGAAAAAATATCAGGGCGGCCATTCCGCTGACGTCTCTGTTATCGAAAAATATTGCTGCCAGCTGATGCAGGATACTGATCTGGATGGCTTGAACGCTAAGTTTCTGGATGCGGATAGAAGGCGGCGCAAGCTCAAGGTAGCCGAGGAAATCGAACTGTATTTGAATGAAAATACACGACTTGACCTTGGCGGCATCGCTACCTTCAGGCTTCATGGGTATCGTCACGAGCTAGGCGACATTGTGGAATACGCTCTGGATGAATATGTGCTCGATAAGCAATATCAGGAGTTTATTTCGCTGCTTAAATATTTTGTTGGGCTGCAGCAGTCAAAGGTAGCAATGGTTCATTTGGTTCATAGAGGCAACCATGATTTTATGCTGTATAATGACAAATTTCAATTGTTCGAGCCGAAGCCGCATTCCGACCGCCTGGTGGCCGAAATGCTGGAAACGGAAATGAACATCGAGGATATGGTTATCAGCTCGCTGATTGCCGCGTCACCTAAGCAAATTGTCGTTCATACGCAGCATGTCGATATGCAGGTCATTCGAACGATTGAAACGATTTTTGACAACCGGGTGTCGGTGTGCAGTGATTGTATGTTGTGCTCCCATGCAATGGGGGAATGGAATGATGGTTAAACTAGCTGCAGGCTCGCCGATATTCGGCGAGTTTTTTATTTCAATACATAAATAATACAAAATTGTGTATTACACTATGACATAGAACTGAACTTCAAATTGGGAAGAAGGAACACGCATGACGACTGTACTCGTAGTGGATGACGATCCGCATATCCGGCAGCTGCTCCGTTTGTTTTTGGAAGATGAAGGAATGGACATTATAGAGCAAAGCAATGGCGTAGACGCTTGGGACTACTATAGCAATCATCCGGTTGATCTTATTATTCTCGACATTATGATGCCGCAGATGGACGGCTGGGAGCTGTGCAGAAGAGTGCGCGAAGCGGGGGACAAGCCGATAATGATGATTACCGCCAAAGGGGAGGCGCCCGAGCGAATTAAGGGCTTTCGGCTGGGCACCGACGATTATATGGTAAAGCCTTTTGATCCGATGGAGCTGGTGATGCGGGTGAAGGCGCTGCTGAAGCGGTATCGCATTTCAATCTCACAAATTGTTCGTTTAGGTCAAGTAACACTTGATAAAACGAGCTATCAAATTCGCTATAAGGATACAGGCTCAAGTGAATCCATACCGCTTAAGGAATTTGAGCTGCTGTTTTTGCTAGCGAGCTATCCGGGCAAGCTGTTCAAGCGCGATTCATTAATTGAGCAAATATGGGGCTACGATTACGAGGGCGACGAGCGGGCTGTGGATACGCATGTTAAGCGTCTGAGAGAGCGTTTTGCCGCGTATGAGCAGGATTTCAAAATCGTGACGATCTGGGGGCTGGGCTACCGGCTGGAGGTATATCGTGATTAAATCGCTGTATGTCCGCTTTATTCTTATGTTTGTCGCATCGGTTATGGCGAGCGTCATTTTAAGCTTTTTCATGACCCATTTTCTGTTTAGTCATAAGCTTCGAACCTACGTTCAGGACAATTTAATTGTCAGCGGCAAAACGATAATTGAATCCTACAAGCAATCGTACCCCAATAATTTGGATGCTTTAATGGAGGGCATAACCGCGCTGCCGATTTTCACCTTTATCGTCTATGACGAACAAGGCAGACCGCTTCACGCAACCGACAAGGTTGCCGGACATAAGCTGAATGTGGATGGGGAAAATTTGCGCAGCGTGCTCAGTGGCGGCGTTTATCGGGGCGGGGCGGACAAAGATTATGACCGGCTCGTCGTCGGGCTCCCTTTTCAAATTGAAGGACAAGCTTACGCCTTGTTTATAAAGCCTGAAACGAATGGCGTTGCCAACCTCGCTTTCGGCTATTTCCGCATGCAGCTTATTCTCGTTCTATTAATTGGCACACTTCTCGTCATCGTGACCTCCCGCTATATGGTGCGTCCTTTGAAGCATCTAACCTCGGCTACCCGAAAAATGGCGAAAGGCGATTTCAGCATCAGGCTCGCTACGAAACGCAAGGATGAAATCGGCGAGCTGACGGCAAGCTTTAATCAGATGGCCCAGGAGCTCGATTCACTGGAGCGGGTGAGAAGGCAGTTCGTTTCGGACGTTTCTCATGAAATCCAGTCTCCGCTTACTTCAATTAAAGGCTTCACTATGGCGCTTAAGCAGAAAAAGCTGGATGAGGAAAGCCGTCTTCGCCTGCTCACCATTATTGAGGAGGAGAGCGACCGCCTATCTCGGCTGACACAGGATTTGCTTAAGCTATCCTCGCTTGAGCATGACCAAATTCAGCCGAATATGAGCCAATATCGTTTGGATGAGCAGCTTAAAGATGTCATGATTGCCAGCGAGCCGCTTTGGTCCACCAAAAGCATTAAGCTCGAATTGGATCTGGAGCCTGTCATTATTTCGGCAGATGAGGATAAGCTGAGCCAGCTTTGGACGAATCTGCTGAGCAATGCGATTAAGTTCACAGGGGCTGGGAGCGTCATTGCAATTAGCTTGGCGGCAAGTCAGCATAGCGTGACCGTGTCGGTTGCTGACAGCGGAGTGGGCATTCCGGAGGAGGAGCTTCAGCATATTTTCAAGCCCTTTTATAAAATAGATCAAGCCCGCGAGCGTACGGTTGGCGGAAATGGCATCGGCCTCTCCATTGTTAAGCGGATTGTCGAGCTCCATGCGGGAGAAATCAGGGTAGAGAGTACGATGGCCAAAGGGACCACGATGACAGTCGTACTGCCGCTCGTTCCTCCAGATAAAACCAATTAGGGCATACAGCGTACCTGTACATAATTAGTACAAAATTACTCGTTATGATGAAGGAGGTTATACAGCGAGAGGAGAGAGAGATATTGAATCGATTGACCAAATTTAGTTTGAAAAATAGCGTTGCTGTCATTTTATTATGTGCTTTGGTGCTGGGGTATGGCTTGTACGCCTCCACGCAAATTAAGCAGCAGACGTTTCCGGATCTGGATTTTCCAGCCGTGTTCGTACAGGTGATTCAGCCTGGCGCCTCCACGGAGGAGATCGAGTCGGAGGTTGCGATGCCGATTGAAGACCATTTGAAGCGTGTGCAGGGATATGAGTCACTGACGAGCACCTCTGCTGAAAATGCGGCCAGCATCTTTATCCAGTTTCCATTCGGCACCGATATGGACAAAAAATACAGCGAGGTTGAGGCTGAGCTCAGCAAGCTGAAGCTGGCCGATAATGCCAATGTTACGGTGCAGCGCTTGTCGGCTAATAGCCAGCCTATTTATCAAGCGGCTGTATTCGCTGCCGAAGGAGATTCGGCGAAGCTTGCTGATGAGCTGCAAAACAGCGTCGTTCCTGAGCTGCAAAAGCTTGCTGGAGTAGGAAACGTAACGCTGAAGGGCGCAGCGACGAATGAGCTTACGATTGTTGTAGATAAAAATAAAGCGGCGCAGCGTGGCATTACGCTCAGCTCCATTCGCACGGCGCTTCAGGGGCTAGACTACGCCCTGCCACTGGGCTCAGTGTCGCAGGAGGAGACGGTCATACCGATTCGGCTGACCGGCAGCCTTGACAGCTTGAAGCAGCTTGAACAGCTGAAGCTGACGGCAACGGCTGGCGGCGGAGCCGCAGGTTCTGCAACAGGCAGCGCGAGTGGTGCGGTTGCAAGCGGTGTGCAGGGCAATGCGGCTAATCAAGCGGCAGTAGCTATCACACTGGGTGATATTGCCGACATTAAGACGGTATCGAAGCAAAATGAAATTACCCGCTTTAATGGCGAGCCGAGCTTTGTTATCTCGATTCAGAAGACGCAGGATGCCAATACGGCGGATGTGTCTGACAATGTGAGGGAGCTGCTCACCACTTATCAAGACAAAGGCGAGCTGAATTATCATGTCATTGTTGACCAAGGACAGGAAATTAAAGAATCCGTATCCGGCCTTATTCGTGAAGGCTTGTATGGCACATTGTTTTGCGTGCTCATTATTTTCCTGTTTTTACGCAATGTAAGAGCGACGATTATTTCGATTTTGTCGCTGCCAATTTCTATTTTTGCCACGATTGCGATTATGGATCAAATGGGCTATACGCTTAACATTATGACGCTGGGCGGCATCGCCGTTTCCGTCGGACGGATCGTCGATGACAGCATCGTCGTTATTGAAAATATATATAGATGGCGGCAGGAAAAAGGCGAGAAAATGAGCGGCAAGGAGCTGGCCTACCAAGCGACCCGCGAGGTGATCGGGGCTGTAGCCTCATCCACGGCGGCGACGATCGTCGTCTTCGCACCGCTCGCTTTTGTCAGCGGGATCATTGGACAGTTTTTCCGTCCGTTTTCGATTGCTGTCGTTCTCTCTATTACGATCTCGCTATTAGTGTCGATGATGCTGATACCGGTGCTGGGCAGCCGCTTTTTCAGAAGCGTTAAGCCGCATACGAAGGAAAGCAGACTATCAAATGGTTTTGAGAAAATAATTCGCAGCGCGCTGAAGCGCAAAGCGCTCGTATTAGGAGCTGCTGTCGTGCTGCTAATAGGCTCGCTGGGCTTGATTCCTTTAATCGGTGTTGCTTTTCTGCCGACAAGTGCGACTCCAAGCTTAGCTATTGATGTTGCCCTGCCAGCGCAAAGCAGCCTGAAGCAGACGGACGATGTCAGCGGCGAGGTGGAGGCATATTTAAGCAAGCTGGAAAACGTAGAGAGCTATGAGGTCTCCGTTGGCGGTGCAGGCGCTACCCCGCTGCTGCCTAGCGGCGGCAATAATAAAGCGACGATCACGGCTCAATTTGACGAAGGAAGCGATATGGCGGAGTTGACCTCGAAGCTGCAGACCGAGCTGCTGGCAGTGGTTACATCGAAGCAGGCAGGCACGACGCTCAATATTAAAGCGGGCGAACAGAAGGGACCGCCTTCGGGCAACAATATTGATGTCAGCATTTATTCGGACAGTGCGGACAAGCTGGCGCAAACGGCCCTTCAAATTGAAAAGCTAATGAAGGAAAGCAGCGATTTGAAGGATATTACGAACAATATGGATGAGGTAACGCCTAAATGGGTCGTTTCCCTTAACCAAAGCGGAATGGATGCCAATATTAGCCCCTATCTAATTATGCAACTGACCGGCGAGCAGCTTCGACCAGTCGATGCGGGCACTTACAAAATCGATAATAAGGAGCAAGCAATCACGTTATCGTATAAACAGCAAATTGCCACTAAGGAAGAGCTGGAAAATATACAGATTCCTACTGCAGCGGGCATGAAGAAGCTGAAGGATATCGCAGATATAACCGAGCAGAACGCCTGGATCAAGGTTAGCCATGACGATGGCAAAATGTACGCCCTTGTCAGTGGAACGGTGAAGGATGACAGTGCCGTATCGGCAGTTACTAAGCTGGTGCAGGCGGATATCGACAGCCTGACGCTGCCTTCCGATGTGGAGCTCAAAGTAGGCGGCGGCCTGCAAATGATCAATGACGGCTTCTCAAGCCTCGGCATCGCCATGGCGGCAGCGATTGGCCTCGTGTTTATTATTATGAGCATGACGTTCGGAGGCTTGCGGACACCGCTTATTATTTTAGCCTCGCTGGTGTTTATTCCTATCGGCTCACTGAGCGCCTTGCTTCTGACAGGCCAGTCGCTGTCTATGAGCGGCATGATTGGCATGCTGATGCTGGTCGGCATCGTCGTCACCAATGCGGTCGTACTGCTTGATCGGGTGGAGAAAAATCGCAAAACGGGCATACCGATTACTGAAGCGATCGTAGAGGCGGCAAGAACAAGGCTTAGGCCGATTTTAATGACGGCTTTTGCGACGATGCTTGCGCTTGTTCCGCTTGCGTTATCCGGCTCCTCGACGAGTCTCATTTCAGGTGGCCTTGCAATCACGGTTATTGGCGGCTTGTTCAGCTCGACGCTGCTTACGCTGATCGTCATGCCGGTCATTTATGAAATGATGTGGAAAAAACACAAGGTTAATGAAGCGGATATGTTCAACGACTAGGAATGAGGAAGAGGGAGTGAGACCGATGAATGGACGTAAAGGAAGAAGATTTATGATGTTTGGCGTGTTTGCTGTACTGATGCTTGGGGCTGCTTTCGCTGAGGTGCCGACGCGGCAGGGCAGCGGGGTGGCGCTGATGCCGCTCTTCCTCATTCTGCTTTCAATCAGCGTATATCGGATCGTTCGCGTACGCCGCCGCAGCATCTATAAAGGAAAAGGATTGTCGTAGGCCTCGCATAATAAAGGCGCTTAAGGCAATGTGCGTCCTAACGCTTGACCTGCTTGCTATTCAGGACTATAATTATGCTGATATAAGATGAAAAGGCAATGATAAAGACATGTATTTACACGTTCAACTGGTTCAGAGAGAGGAAACAGGGCTGAAATTTCCTTCCAGATTAATGTAAATATACCCCTTTGTAGCTGTATAGCCGAACATGCTTCAAGTAGTGAAGCGCCATTAAGCTGTACCGGAAATCTCCGTTACCAGATGAATCAAGGATTAGCTGCAGCCCGGATGAAATACGCTGATAAGCGTTAGGCGAGCAATCGAATTAGGGTGGAACCACGAGCTTACAAGCACTCGTCCCTTCGCGGGATGCGTGCTTTTTTTGCGTTCAGAACGCAGCAGCTTGGAAGCTTAGCGAATGGAAAGGATGATAACGATGGCGATTAAAGTAACTTTGCCGGATGGCGCAATAAGGGAATATGTTGCAGGAACAACAATTGAAGAGGTGGCTGGCTCGATCAGCAGCGGACTGCGCAAAAATGCAATTGCCGGTAAAATTGACGGAAAAACCGTTGATGTTTACACACCTATTAGCGAAGATGCAAAGGTTGAAATCGTAACCTTGGATTCTGCCGACGGGCTGGAAGTATACCGTCACAGCACAGCGCATTTGATGGCACAGGCGATCAAGCGTATATATGCCGATGTTGATCTTAAGCTCGGTATTGGGCCCGTTATTGAGGATGGCTTCTACTATGATATCGATATGGAGCAGTCGATTACTCCGGAAGATTTGGTGAAAATCGAGAAGGAAATGGATAAAATTGTTCAGCAAAATCTCGATATCCGCCGCCGCGTCGTCAGCCGTGATGAAGCGATTGCCGTATTTACCGATATTGGCGACACGCTTAAGCTGGAGCTCATCCGCGATCTCCCAGTGGAATCGGAAATTACGATTTATGATCAGGGCGAATTTTTTGACCTATGCCGTGGGCCTCACCTTCCGTCTACTGGACGGATTAAAGCCTTCAAGCTGCTCAGCGTAGCAGGCGCTTACTGGCGCGGAGATTCCAAAAACAAAATGCTGCAGCGTATTTACGGAACAGCGTTCCCTAAGAAAGCACAGCTCGATGAGCATTTGCACTTCCTTGAGGAAGCGAAAAAACGCGATCACCGCAAGCTTGGGCGCGAGCTGAAAATGTTCACGTTCTCACGCGAGGTTGGCCAAGGCTTGCCGCTCTGGCTGCCGAATGGCGCGAAAGTTCGCCGTACATTGGAGCGCTACATCGTGGATATGGAAGAGCGTCTTGGCTATGAGCATGTATATACGCCTGTACTGGCTAACGTAGAGCTTTACAAAACATCCGGCCACTGGGAGCACTACAGCGAGGATATGTTCCCGAAAATGGTGCTGGATAACGAAGAGCTTGTTCTTCGTCCAATGAACTGCCCGCATCATATGATGGTTTTCAAAAGCGATATGAGAAGCTACCGCGATTTGCCGGTGCGTATTGCAGAGATGGGTACGATGCACCGTTATGAAATGTCCGGTGCCCTGACTGGCTTGCACCGCGTTCGTGCGATGACGCTGAATGACGCGCATATTTTCTGCCGTCCGGACCAAATCAAGGAAGAGTTCGCCCGTGTTGTCAACCTAATTCGCAAGGTATACGAGGATTTCGGCATTAAGGAATATCGGTTCCGTCTATCGTACCGTGATCCACAGGATACCGAGAAATATTTTCAAAATGATGAAATGTGGGAAATGTCGCAGCGTATGCTTCGCGAAGTTGTCGAGGAGCTGGATCTGCCATTTTTCGAGGCAGAAGGCGAAGCAGCTTTCTACGGTCCAAAGCTGGACGTTCAGATCAAAACCGCGCTGGGCAAAGAAGAGACGCTGTCCACAGCACAGCTGGACTTCCTTCTTCCAGAGCGTTTCGAGCTGGAATACATCGGAGAAGACGGGAAGAAGCACCGTCCAGTCGTTATTCACCGCGGCATCATCAGCACAATGGAGCGCATGACGGCATTCCTGCTTGAGAATTTTGCTGGCGCGCTGCCGCTGTGGCTGTCGCCAATTCAAGCGAAGGTTATTCCGGTTTCCACCGTTTATGAGGAATATGCGCGTGAAGTGGCTGAGAAGCTGCAGGAAGCGGGCATTCGCGTAGAAAGCGATCTTCGCAATGAGAAGCTTGGCTACAAAATTCGCGAGGCGCAAATTGAGAAAGTGCCGTATATGCTCGTTGTCGGCGAGAACGAAATGCAAGCTGGCTCGGTCTCGATCCGCAAGCGCGGCGAAGGCGATATCGGTGCAAAATCGATTGCCGAAACAGCTGAATTGCTGGAGCAAGAAATCAAAACAAAGGCCATATAAGAGCAGCTAGCAGCAGCTCGTCTGCATAAAGCTTGTGCCACTTGGGTAATCTTCTTCAGAGGAGGAAGTGCCCAAATGGTTACAAGCTTTTTTCAATATAAAAAAATGCTGCTCGCAATTGCGGCGCTCGTACTGCTATCGATCTGTATAACGACATTTCCAGACAAGAAGCCTGATCAGGCGGCATTGACGCAGCATATGCTGGCAATAGTCGCCCCAGAGGCGCTCCCGCTTCAAACCGTCAAGCAGAAGTTAGCGCTGCAAAAATCGGCGTACGATAAAGTGAAGGTCGTCGCAACGGGCTACACAGCCGGAGTTGAATCGACAGGGAAGCGGCCCGGCCATCCAAGCTATGGAGTTACTTATTCGGGCGTGAAGGTTCGCAGGGATATGGTTTCCACGATTGCGGCTGATCCAAGGCTGTTCCCGATTGGCTCCCTGCTCTATATTCCGGGTTACGGGTATGGCGTAGTCGCCGATACGGGATCAGCTATTAAGGGCAGCCGAATCGATTTATATTTCGAGACGACGGCGGATGTGTTCAAGCAATGGGGCAAGCGTACAGTGGAGGTAGAGGTCATTCGCAAAGGCAGCGGCAAGCTGTCTCAGGCTTGGCTCAATAAGGTTAACAAAGCCGCTGAAGCTGGAAAAGGCTTGCCCGAGGCTTACCTTGAATCGTAACAAAAGCATGCATATTAGAGCCATAACCCGCCATACTAACATGGACGGGGAGGTGAAAAACCAACATGGCCAAGAACAAAAACAATAAAGCAGCTCAATCGAACCAAAAGCTGAATACCGAGTTTGCACAAGAATTTGTGCAAAACAATGAAACGAGCAATACAGCTGCTAAATCGACGCAAAAAAAGCAGAAATAACTCGCTGCCCCAATAAATAAGTGAGAAAAGGAGCCGCTATGGCTCTTTTTCTCTAGCCTGGCGAATGGGTATTGAAATTAGGAGATAAAAAACAGTTTTCAAACGAACCTGTTTTATTGTATGATTACGGTGTAACGAATAATCACATGATAAGACAGGTGAACTCTCATGACTGATCCTATAACATTCACAAACTATTCGGCTTCAGAGCATCGCAGAGCTGCAGAGGTGCTTCCATTCATTGACGCTTATATCGCCAAGAAGGAACAGGAAATTATCGAGATCGAGCAAATGGTCGAGCGTTACGAGAATCGCCGTCTCAAGGAAGAGAGGGCTTATCAATCGATGTCTGCTTTCAGACGCATGTTGTCGGGAAAGAAGCCGGATCATCATTTGGCGGTAGAGCATATCCATTTCGTGCGCAAGCCGATGGAGAAGGTTCGTGCGCTAAGACTTGAAATTGAAAAAGTACGCATCATTCAAAGCAGCTCGGCTCCAACTGATATGGTCACGGTTCCCTTTGAGCTGGCGAATGATTTACTATAAAACAAAACCTCCACATTCCCGGATGCTTGGCATCGCTGGGGTTGTGGAGGTTTTTTGTTAATTTATACCGATGTCAATTGCTGCTTTTA